>NZ_JBVKBH010000012.1:0-296037 GCF_055657175.1 Streptomyces sp. NPDC107581 | reverse complement strand
TGAAGGCCCACACCGCCCGTCTCGCCTGGCACGACGCGGCCTACCGGCTGGTCGCGGGCAAGCCCTTCAAGAAGGAGGCGGCGATGGCCAAGCTCCACTCCTCCACCGTCGCCGTGGACAACGCCCGCGACGCCACCCAGGTCCACGGCGGCTACGGCTTCATGAACGAGTACCCCGTGGCCCGCATGTGGCGCGACTCCAAGATCCTGGAGATCGGCGAGGGCACCAGCGAGGTCCAGCGGATGCTGATCGCCCGGGAGTTGGGACTGGCCGGCTGAGGCGGCGGGCGGCCCACGGGCCGCCCGCGGGCCGGGTTCGGGGCGCCCACCCACTGGACATCGAATGAGGTTAGGCTAACCTATCTTCGAACTTGTCCGGCGGGCGCTCCGCCCCGTTCGAAAGCAGTCACGCCCATGTCCCACGCCCGTGCCACCCACCTCACTCGCCGCGGCCTGCTCGCCGCGGGCGGCGCCCTCGGACTCGGTGCCGCACTCGCCGCCTGCGGCGACGACAAGGGCAAAGACAAGGACTCCGGCAAGGCCGCGAAGAGCGCCAAGTCCGGCCCCTGGAGCTTCAAGGACGACCGCGGCACGGCCGTGAAGCTGGACAAGGTCCCCGCGAACATCGTCGCCTTCACCGGTGTCGGCGCCGCGCTGTACGACTACGGGATCCAGGTCAAGGGCGTCTTCGGCCCCACGAAGACCACGGCCGGCAAGGCCGACGTGCAGGCCGGCGACATGGACATCAGCAAGCTGACGGTCCTCGGCAACACCTGGGGCCAGTTCAACATCGAGAAGTACGCGGCCCTCGCGCCCGACGTGCTCATCTCGACGATGTTCGACGACGCCGGCACCCTCTGGTACGTCCCCGAGGAGTCGAAGAAGAAGATCGCCCAGCTGGCGCCCAGCGTCGGCATCTCCGTCTACGACCGTCAGCTCACCCAGCCGCTGCAGCGCATGTGGGACCTCGCCGAGTCGCTCGGCGCCGACATGAAGGCCGCGAAGGTGACGGACGCGAAGAAGCGGTTCGAGGCCGCGGCCGCCCGGCTGCGCGCCGCCGCCAAGGCCAAGCCGAACATCAAGGTGATGGCCGGTTCCGCCAGCGACCAGCTCTTCTACGTCTCCGGCAGCAACCTCTCCATCGACCTGGAGTACTTCAAGGCCCTCGGCGTGAACTTCGTGGAGCCCCCGGAGAGCGCGAAGAAGCAGGGCGGCGGCTGGTACGAGTCGCTGAGCTGGGAGAACGTCGACAAGTACAAGGCCGACATCATCATGCTGGACGACCGGTCCTCGGCGATCCAGCCCGCCGACATCACCAAAGCCACGTGGAAGAAGCTGCCCGCGGTGAAGGCGGGCCAGGTCATCGCGCGCTCGCCCGAGCCGATCCTGTCGTACGACAAGTGCGTGCCGCTGCTGACGACCCTGGCCGAGGCCCTGGAGAAGGCCAAGAAGGTCGGCTAGGCGCTTCGCCGGCAGGGGCCGGTGCGCATCGTGGGCGACTGCCGGCCGTGTGTGGCTGGCCGCGCAGTCCCCGCGCCCCTGAGCCGGCCCGGCCTCCCCCAACCCCCTACCTGACGTCGATTCAGGAGCCCACATGACCACCGCCGTAGCCGCCCCGTTCCGCTTCTTCTCCCTTCAGGTCGTACGGACGAGGCGGCTCGGGCCGTCCCTGGTCCGGGTCACCTTCGCCGGTGCCGATCTGCACGCCTTCCACTCCGACGGGCGTGACCAGTCGCTGTCGCTGTTCCTGCCGCATCCGGGCCAGGCCGAACCCGTCGTACCGCTGGAGCTGGGCGACGGATGGTGGCAGGGATGGCGCGAACTGCCCGACGGCATACGGGCCGTGATGCGCTCGTACACACTGCGGGCGCTGCGCCGGGATCCCGACGAGATCGACATCGACTTCGTCCTGCACACCCCCGCGGGCCCCGCCTCGCGCTGGGCCTCCCGGGCCGCGGCCGGTGACCGCGTCCTGCTGCTCGGCCCGGCGATGGCCGACAACCGGGCGATCCGGTTCCGGCCGCCCGCGGACACCGGCCTGGTCGTCCTCTGGGGTGACGAGAGCGCCGTGCCGGCCGCCACCGCCATCCTGGAGTCCCTGCCGGCCGGCACCCGCGCCCGCGCCTGGCTGGAGGTGCCGCACGCCGGTGACATCCAGGACGTGGCCACCGAGGCGGACGCGGAGATCACCTGGCTCGTCCGGCACGACGGGTCCCCCATGGCCGTCGATGCCGTGCGGGACGCCCGGCTGGGCGCCGCCGACGCCCCGTACGTCTGGATCGCCGGTGAGTCCGGCCGGGTCAAGGCGCTGCGCCGGCACTTCGTCGGCGAGCGCGGCATCGACCGGCGGCGCATCACCTTCGTCGGATACTGGCGGCAGGGCATGACGGAGGAAGAGCTCCGCGCCGCCGAGTAACTCCCCCTGCAGTGACGTCAGTCACGGCACAGGCATGCCCCGACCCCTCGAACTTAGGTTAGGCTAACCTAAGTTCATCTCCCCGCACGGACAGTCCCCCCGGAGGGCCCCCACATGCGCTCGCACCTGCTCAATGGCCTCACAGCGGAGCACTACCGCCGCTCCGTGACCGAAGGAGTCGAGCGGGTGGCGGCCAAACTCGCCACCACCGACCGTCCGTTCACCGGCGTCACCGTCGACGCCCTCGCCCCGCGCATCGACGCGATCGACCTCGACCGGCCGCTCGGCGACACCGCGGCGGTCCTGGACGAGCTGGAGGACCTCTACCTCCGGGACGCGGTCTACTTCCACCACCCCCGCTACCTCGCCCACCTCAACTGCCCGGTGGTCATCCCGGCCGTGCTGGGCGAGGCCGTGCTCTCCGCGGTCAACTCCTCCCTGGACACCTGGGACCAGTCGGCCGGCGGCACCCTCATCGAGCGCAGGCTCATCGACTGGACCGCCGAGCGCATCGGCCTCGGACCCGCCGCCGACGGCGTGTTCACCTCCGGCGGCAGCCAGTCCAACCTCCAGGCGCTCCTCCTCGCCCGGGAGGAGACCAAGACCGACAGTCTCGCCACCCTGCGGATCTTCGCCTCCGAGGCCAGCCACTTCAGCGTGAAGAAGTCCGCGAAACTGCTGGGCCTCGGCCCGGACGCGGTCGTCGCCATCCCCGTCGACCACGACAAGCGCATGCAGACCCTCGCGCTCGCCCACGAGCTGGAGCGCTGCGCGAAGGACGGCCTCGTCCCCATGGCCGTCGTCGCCACCGCCGGCACCACCGACTTCGGCTCGATCGACCCGCTGCCCGAGATCGCCGAGCTGTGCGCCCAGTACTCCACCTGGCTGCACGTGGACGCGGCCTACGGCTGCGGACTGCTCGCCTCCCTCAAGTACCGGGACCGCATCGACGGCATCGAGCGCGCCGACTCGGTCACCGTCGACTACCACAAGTCCTTCTTCCAGCCGGTGAGTTCCTCCGCCGTGCTGGTCCGGGACGCGGCCACCCTGCGGCACGCCACCTACCACGCCGAGTACCTGAACCCGCGTCGCATGGTGCAGGAGCGCATCCCCAACCAGGTCGACAAGTCCCTGCAGACCACCCGCCGCTTCGACGCCCTCAAGCTGTGGATGACGCTGCGGGTGATGGGCGCCGACGGCATCGGCGAACTCTTCGACCAGGTGTGCGAGCTGGCCCAGGAGGGCTGGGAGCTGCTCGCCGCCGACCCCCGTTACGACGTCGTCGTGGAGCCCTCGCTCTCCACCCTCGTCTTCCGCTACATCCCGGCGGCCGTCACCGACCCGGCCGAGATCGACCGCGCCAACCTGTACGCCCGCAAGGCCCTGTTCGCCTCCGGCGACGCCGTGGTCGCGGGCACCAAGGTCGGCAGCCGCCACTACCTGAAGTTCACCCTGCTCAATCCCGAGACGACGCCGGCCGACATGGCCGCCGTCCTCGACCTGATCGCCGGCCACGCCGAGCAGTACCTGGGAGAGTCCCTTGACCGCGCGTCCTGAAGCCCCGCACCGGACCTACGACTTCGTGGGGATCGGGCTCGGCCCCTTCAACCTCGGCCTTGCCTGTCTCACCGAGCCGATCGCCGAACTGGACGGCGTCTTCCTCGACTCCAAGCCCGACTTCGAGTGGCACGCGGGCATGTTCCTGGACGGGGCGCACCTGCAGACCCCGTTCATGTCGGACCTGGTCACCCTGGCCGACCCGACGTCGCCGTACTCCTTCCTCAGCTATCTGAAGGAGAAGGGCAGACTGTACTCGTTCTACATCCGGGAGAACTTCTACCCGCTGCGGGTCGAGTACGACGACTACTGCCGCTGGGCGGCGAACAAGCTCGGCAACGTCCGCTTCAGCACCACGGTCACCGAGGTGACCTACGAGGACGACCGCTACGTCGTCCGCACGGACAAGGGCGAAACGTTTCGCGCCCGGCACCTCGTCCTCGGCACCGGCACCCCGCCGCACATCCCGGACGCCTGCCGGGACCTCGGCGGCGACTTCCTCCACAACTCCCGCTACGTCCAGCACAAGGCGGAGCTGCAGCGCAAGAAGTCGATCACCCTGGTCGGCAGCGGCCAGTCGGCGGCCGAGATCTACTACGACCTGCTCAGCGAGATCGACGTCCACGGCTACCAGCTGAACTGGGTCACCCGCTCCCCGCGCTTCTTCCCCCTCGAGTACACCAAGCTCACGCTGGAGATGACGAGCCCGGAGTACATCGACTACTTCCACGCGCTGCCGGAGGCCACCCGCTACCGCCTCACGGCCCAGCAGAAGGGCCTGTTCAAGGGCATCGACGGCGACCTCATCAACGAGATCTTCGACCTGCTCTACCAGAAGAACCTCGGCGGCCCGGTCCCCACCCGTCTGCTCACCAACTCCGCGCTCACCGGCGCCCGCCACGAGAACGGCACGTACACCCTCGCCCTGCGCCAGGAGGAGCAGGACAAGGAGTACGAGCTGAGCAGCGAGGGCCTGATCCTGGCCACCGGCTACCGGTACAGCGAGCCGGAGTTCCTCGCACCGGTCCGCGACCGCCTGCGCTACGACTCCCAGGGCAACTTCGACCTGGCCCGCAACTACGCCATCGACGTCACCGGCCGCGGTGTCTTCCTCCAGAACGCCGGCGTCCACACCCACAGCATCACCAGCCCCGACCTGGGCATGGGCGCGTACCGGAACGCGTACATCATCCGGGAGCTGCTGGGCACGGAGTACTACCCGGTGGAGAAGACCATCGCCTTCCAGGAGTTCGCCGTATGACCAGCACGACCAAGACCTTCGCCTTCCGCCCCCTCGACCCCCTGAAGGACGCCGAACTGCTGCACGGCTGGGTGACGCACCCCAAGGCGGCGTTCTGGATGATGCAGGAGGCGAAACTGGAGGACGTCGAGCGGGCCTACATGGAGATCGCGGCCGACGAGCACCACCACGCGCTGCTCGGGCTGCTGGACGGCGAGCCCGCGTTCCTCATGGAGAAGTACGACCCCGCCCACCGCGAGCTGGTCGGCCTGTACGAGCCCGGGCCGGGGGACGTCGGCATGCACTTCCTGACCCCGGCCACCGACACCCCGGTGCACGGCTTCACCAAGGCCGTCATCACCGCCGTGATGGCGCACCTCTTCGAGGACCCGGCCACCTCCCGGGTCGTCGTCGAGCCGGACGTGGGCAACAAGGCCGTGCACGCCCTGAACGAAGCCGTCGGGTTCGTGCCCGAGCGGGAGATACGGAAGCCGGAGAAGAAGGCGTTGCTGAGCTTCTGCACGCGCGAGCAGTTCGTCGCGGCGACGGGGGTGTCCGCATGAGCCTCTCCGACGCCGTGGCCCATCTGTCCCCGGAGCGCTGGGAGACCGCCAACCGGCTGCTCGTGCGCAAGGCGCTCGCCGAGTTCGCCCACGAGCGGCTGATCACTCCCGAGCGGGACGGCGACGGGTACGTCGTCCGCAGCGACGACGGGCTCACCTCCTACCGCTTCACGGCCACCCTGCGCGGCCTCGACCACTGGCAGATCGACGCCGGCTCCCTCACGCGCCGGCGCGACGGCGGGGAACTCCCGCTCGCCGCAATGGACTTCTGCATCGAGCTGCGGCAGTCCCTGGGCCTGAGCGACGAGATCCTGCCGGTCTATCTGGAGGAGATCTCCTCCACCCTCTCCGGCACCTGCTACAAGCTCACCAAGCCGCAGGTCCCGGTGGCCGAGCTGGCGCGGAGCGGCTTCCAGGAGATCGAGACCGGGATGACCGAGGGCCACCCGTGCTTCGTCGCCAACAACGGGCGGCTCGGGTTCGGCATCCACGAGTACCTGTCGTACGCGCCGGAGACGGCGAGCCCCGTGCAGCTGGTGTGGCTGGCCGCCCACCGCTCGCGGGCCGCGTTCACGGCCGGGGTCGGGATCGAGTACGAGTCCTTCCTGCGGGAGGAGCTGGGCGAGACGGCGCTGAACCGTTTCCGCACAGTGCTCACCGAGCAGGGCCTCGACCCCGCCGACTACCTCCTCATCCCCGTCCACCCCTGGCAGTGGTGGAACAAGCTCAGCGTCACCTTCGCCGCCGAGGTGGCCCGCCGGCACCTGGTGTGCCTGGGCGAGGGCGACGACGAGTACCTGGCCCAGCAGTCCATACGGACCTTCTTCAACACCTCCGCCCCGCACAGGCACTATGTGAAGACGGCCCTGTCCGTCCTCAACATGGGCTTCATGCGCGGACTCTCGGCCGCCTACATGGAGGCGACCCCGGCGATCAACGACTGGCTCGCCCAGCTCGTCGAGGGCGACCCGGTGTTCAAGTCGACGGGTCTGTCGATCATCCGGGAGCGGGCGGCCGTCGGCTACCGGCACCTGGAGTACGAGCAGGCCACCGACCGCTACTCGCCCTACCGCAAGATGCTGGCCGCACTGTGGCGGGAGAGCCCGGTGCCGTCGCTGCGGGAGGGCGAGTCCCTGGCGACGATGGCGTCCCTGCTGCACGTGGACCACACGGGCGCCTCCTTCGCGGGCGCGCTGATCGAGCGCTCGGGCCTGTCCCCCGTCGAGTGGCTGCGGCAGTACCTGCGGGCGTACTTCACCCCGCTGCTGCACAGCTTCTACGCCTACGACCTGGTCTTCATGCCGCACGGCGAGAACGTGATCCTGGTCCTGAAGGACGGGGCCGTGCAGCGCGCGGTCTACAAGGACATCGCCGAGGAGATCGCCGTCATGGACCCGGACGCGGTGCTGCCGCCCGAGGTGCAGCGGATCCGCGTCGAGGTCCCGGACGACACGAAGCTGCTGTCGATCTTCACGGACGTCTTCGACTGCTTCTTCCGGTTCCTCGCGGCGAACCTCGCCGCCGAGGGGATCCTGGAGGAGGACGGCTTCTGGCGTACGGTCGCGGAGGTCACCCGCACGTACCAGGAGGCGACGCCCGAACTGGCCGACAAGTTCCGCCAGTACGACATGTTCGCCCCCGAGTTCGCCCTGTCCTGCCTCAACCGCCTCCAGCTGCGCAACAACCGCCAGATGGTCGACCTGGCGGACCCGTCCGGCGCGCTGCAGCTGGTGGGCACCCTGGAGAACCCCCTCGCCGGGTTCTGAACCCCGAAGGCCCCTGCAGGCCTCTGAAGACCCCCGAAGGGCCCTGCCGGGCCCCGCAGACGGACGGGCACCCGGAGTACGGTCCTCCGGGTGCCCGTCGGGCTGTGCCGCCACCGCTACCAGCTGTAGGTCTGCCCCACGGGCGTGACACGGAGGGTGAACCGCTCCAGCTCAGGTGCTCCAGCGGCGTTCCAGCGGCTCAACTGGTCTTCGATGGTGTCCCACAGAGCGTGGGGGCCGTGCTGCCGCACGGTCCACCGGCCGTCCTCCTGGTAGAGAGCGGCCGATGAGCCTGAGTCGACGTCGATCAGTAGGTCCTCCTTCCGCCCGTCACGTTCCATGGTCAGACGCCGGCCGCCCGGTACCGCGGACTGCACGACGAATCGGGACGTCCAGTCGTCCAAAGCCTCGGCGCCGATGACGGCCTCGCGTTCCTCGCCCGCGCTCAGATCCGGAAGCAGGCCGAGGGGTGGCGGCAGCTGCGGGCGGGCGAGCATGAAGCCGGCCCGGCCGCCCAGTAGCGGGCCCGATGCGGTGCCGTCGTCATGCACCGTCAGCCTGGCGAGTTCCGAGGCGCCGAGCCATCCACCGACGGTCGTAAGGATCTCTCCGCCAGGCCGCGTCTGCTCGATCCACTCGCGGGGCACGCTGCGTACGCCGCAGGTGGCAATGACCCGGTCGTACGGCGCGCCCTTGGCGAAGCCGAACAGGCCGTCACCGGTAACGAGCTTGGGGTACATTCCGACCCGGGCGAGGGCCGTCTCCGCCCGCGCGGCCACCTCCGCGTCGTACTCGACGGAGGTGACGAAGCCTTCGCCGAGTCGGGCACAGAGCAGCGCGGTCGAGTAGCCGGTGCCGCTGCCGATCTCCAGAACCGTCATGCCCGGCTCCAGCCGCAGCTCCTCCAGCATGCGTACCACGAGCGAGGGCAGTGTGCTGGAACTGGTCGGCTCGCGCAGAATGTCGCCGCGAATGTCCGTCGGCACGATCGTGTTCGCGATCTGCGTCACGAGCGAATCGTCCGTGTAGCAGCCCCGGATCCAGTCGGCGCTGCCCTCCAGAACGGGCTGCCAGGCCACAGGAAAGGCCTTCGGAACCCGGCGAAAGAAGCCGCCCCGGAGAAACTCATGTCGCGGAACCGACTCCACTGCCCGCCTCCATGGTTCGGTCCGCAGAACCCCTGTCTGATCCAGGCTGTTCAGCAGCTGCTGGTGCAGCCGTGCCACGTCGGTGCTCACGTCGTCCTCCCCAACAGGTCGGCCATGGCCTCAAGCATCGGCAGACCGGTTTCCGGTTCGAGCCAGTACCACTGGCCGGAGGGGTTGCACTCCAGGAACCACCATCGCCCGTCCTCGCCCACGCAGAAATCGAAGGCGCCGAATACGAGCCCGAAGCGATCCAGGTACCGGAAAAGTGACGCCCCGATCCGTGGTGGGAGCTCCGCAGGGGTGTACTTCAGGCAGCCGTAGTCAGTGCGCCAGTCCAGCAGGTCGGATTCGATACGGACACAGAACACCCGCCTGCCGATGACCGTGACCCGGACGTCCGCCGCCTTGAGAACGCGCTCCTGGAAAAGGTGCGCAGTGCCGCCCACGCTGTCGTCGATGTCCTCCGCGGAGACCTCGGCGATCCTGACGACCGAGGAGACGCCGTCGGCCTGGTAGGCCGGATTCGACAGAGGCTTGTAAATGACCGAGTGGTGGCGTTTGGCGAACGCCCGGGCGGCGTCCGCGCTGGAGGTGATGAGCGTCGCCGGTACATCGAATCCAGACCCGACCGCCGCGACGAGGCCGGACGGCTTGAACTCGGCGTCGCCGATCCTGTGCGGGTGGTTGACGTACCGGCAGCCGGGCAAGGACGCGAGCACGCCCCCGAGTCCGTACCGGGCCTGGGAGACTGCGAACCGAGCATCCTGCTCGGCCAGGTGTGGGAACGCGAACCCAGTCGGGCGGCGGTAGTACAGAGATCTCACGGCGGCCAGGTCGGCGGTTCGGGTGGGGGTGAGAAGGCGGCCCTGGACGCCGTGCTGGGTGATCTCGGCCTCCACCGACAGTGATGCGGGGAAGTCCCCGGAGTCGAGCCGCACGACCGGGACGCCCCGGTCATGCAGCTCGCGGATCACCACGTCGGCGGTGGGGTCGTACAAGCTGGTGACGACCAACACCGGACGAGGATCACTCACTGGTCGCCGTCGCTCCCCTGGTCGGAGTCGGTGTTGCCCTGGCCCTGCCCGTCAGGGCTCGTGCCCGTCACCGGGGTGGTGCCGGTGCTGGTGCCATGGCCAGGCATCTCCATGATCTGTCCGTGAGCGTCGAAGAACACGGCTGCCTGGGTCCTCGGGTTCAGTTCGGCACGCGCGTAGCCCGGGGCCATCGTCGGATAAGGGGACATCCGGCTCACCCCCCACGGGGCCGGAGTGCGGGTGCCGGACGGCCGCGGCGTCTCGGTCGGGAAACGGTCGGAGTGGACGAACAAGGCGTACTCCTTCACTGCTCGTATCGGCTGATGAGCCCGGTGCGGATCGCTCCACGCCGGGGACCGGAGCCCCTTCCGCCGGAGTCTTGCCGAACAGCGGCGGGAGGGACGATCTGGGGATGCGACCCTGACCCGGCGGTCGCAGGGAGCGTCAGCCGGCCGTCCTCGTGAGCACCAGCGCGAGGACGGGGCCGGTGACGGCGACCATGTACATGAGCAGGCTGCTGATCGCCTTCATGACCGCTCGTCGGCCGGTGCTGCCCCGCCCAACTTCTCGTAGTGGTCGCAGAGCGCCTTGACGGAGCGGGCGAGCTTGCGCGCCACGGCCACGCGGACGAGCGACGTGCAACCGTCCCCGACTCGCGCCTTTCTGATCGCCTCACCGACGCAGGCGAGTGCGCAGTATCGCGGAACGCTGTTCTTCGGCAGCCGTCCTGCCTTCGCCGCCACCTCGGGGATCAGCAGCTCCAGATGGCCGCGCAGCGTCGCAGTGAGGGTGCCCAGCTCTTTGGGCGCGGGGGGAAGTGTTTCGGGCCCGTCGTCCGGCCCCAGCAGCAGAGTTGCGGTCTCGCGCATCGTGGCGATGTCCACGGGGCCGGTGCCGTTGTCCCGCTTCATGGTGGCGATCACCGGCGCACCACCTGTCCAGTCCGGCAGCGCGGGCACCTGCATGGCGGGTACTGGGTGTCCATGGCCAGTGGCAGCGGCTGGTTCCCGTACGTCACGGTGATCGTGCCGCGGTCCCGGGAAATCGTGCCGTAGCGGTCCACGGCGTAGACCCGCATCGTCATACCGCCGCCCCGTGCACTGGCTCGGGGTCGGGCTGTACCTTTCATCATGTTGACGCTCCCAACAGCGTTGGCCATGCCCCCGGATCGGTCGCACGGTCGCGGGGGTCTTCACGGTCGGTGCCGGTCATGCCGTGGCTTTCCTGCTTCGGCAGCCGCACATGGCGATCTGTCACACGCGCGTGCATTCACGGACCACGACCTGCCCGGCAGCGCGCAGGGTCTTGTTGACGGCCCCGCAGTAGAAGCAGGCCTCGCCATGCAACCGGACGACGCTCACGCACCCTTCGATGACCGTGGGCGCGAGCGGAGGTGAATCTGGCACTTCCCGGCTCCCATCTGCTGGCTTCTGCGCGTGCAACAGATGGTGATGGCGCGGCTGCACCACAAGTACCCCTGTGAGGGGTAGCCGCGGGACTGCGTCAGATGGCGGCGCACCACTCGGCGAAACTGGTGAGCGACTCGGAGTCGGTTCGCTTCAAGCGGCGCAGCGTCGCGGCGTCCTGACGGACCCAAGGATGTTCGCGCGTGTGCTGCGGTGCAATGTGACGCGCCACCTTGAGCGACTCGAAGGCGTCGTCGGCGAGCCCCGACCAGAGCTGGGCGCGGGCCAGTTCGATGTAGAAGCCACTGCGACGTTCCGCCGGGAGCTCCTGGGGCGGCTTCCACTCATCGGCGATTTCAAGGGCCCGGCCGACATGTTCGTCTCCGAGGCTGACGGCCACAGACACCTCGTGGGTGCGTACGGAGTCGGGCCCGAACGCTGTGCCGCAGTACACAGCTTCGCTGATCCGGTCACCGAGATTGCGAGCCGCCAGCAGGTGACTGACGGCCGTTGAAGCGTCGCGGGCGCGACTGGCAATGACGGCAGCTCTCATGTGCAGCGAACCCCGTGCTGCGATCTCCGGGGCTGAGGCGGGGGCGGGCGCTGCGTCCAGCGCTTGGTGCAACGCCCGCAAGCCTGGCAGGTACGCGTGGGCAGCAAAGAATGTCTCGGTGCGCACGTAGGCCACGGAGGCCGAGAGGAGAGGATCCCCGGCTTCGGGAGCGGCCCACCGCATGACATCGATGAGGCGGGCGGACAGATCGTGTGCGCCGAACTTGTAGGCGACGGCGTCAGCAGAACGACAGGCTCTTACCAGGAGACCCGCCGCCTTCGCCCGTTCGTCCGGGGCGGCCGTGTGGTAGGCGCGCAGGAGTTCTGCGAGCAGGTCGGGCAACTCGTGGGCGATCTGGGTGTACTGGGCCGCGAGCCTCCGCCGTGTGGCCGCTTGAACAGCCTCTCGCAGTTCGTGCCACGCCCGAACGGGTCCGTCCTCGGGTAGATCGTAGACGGCGATCGCAGCGGACAGAGCGGGCAGAGCATCGTGTACGCGGGCGTGCGCCGGGCCGCGGTCCGCACGCAGACGGGCAGGATCGACACCAAGGGCGTCTGCGATCGCATAGAGAGTCGAGTCGCTCACTCCGCGCTCGCCGCGTTCGATCTTGCGGATGGTTCCGACGGCGACACACGCCGCTTCAGCAAGCTGCTGTTGCGTCAGCTTCGGGCGCATGACACTGCGGTAGTAGGCGATGCGGTCGCCGACTCCGCCGCGACGGCGTAAGGGCATGTTGGCTCCAGTTCGGTGTGTCCGCTCTGAACCTACTAACGGCAGCACACCGTGTGGACAGCAACGACCCCATCACATGCTGTTGGTGGTGCCGTTCACGGGTTTGATTCGCACAGAAGCGCAGCCAGTTCTCCGAGGCCGTCGATCCGCCAGTCCGCCGCAGCAATCACGTCCGGGTCGTCTGCCCACAGATGCCCCCACGGGCCGCGACGGATGTGGGCCGTACGCAGTCCGGCCTCCTTCGCCGGGAAGACATCGTTCGCCGGGTGGTCTCCCACGTACACAGTGCGCTGGGGAGAACTCTGCGCCACCTCCCCAACCCGCCGGAAGAACTCCGACTGAGGCTTGGCGACACCCCACTCCCCCGACGTCACGACGACGTCCGCCGGCAGGTCCAGGCCTCGCAGCAGCTCCCCGGCTCGGACCGTCTGGTTCCCGGCGATGACCACCCGCACGCCGTGTTGCCGGAGCATGGTGAGAGCCGGTCGTACGTCCTCGTACAGGTCTGCCTCGTCGAGAGACTCACCGTGCCCCGCTGCTTGCCGTGCCCAGTATTCGGCAGCGACATCGATGCCCGGGCGGACGAGTCTCAGTGCCTCGGCGTTGTCCATGCCCTGGGCCACGACGGCTCCGACGAGCGCAGACAGGGTATGGCGGGGGATGCCGAGCCAGTCGGCCCAGGACGCCCAGTACCGGTCGTCCCGGATGATCGTCTCGCCGACGTCGAGCACAACGGTGTCAATCACCCCGGCAGCCTACGGCTGACGAGGGGGCGTCAGCCCACCCACCCGCGCAACAGCTCCTCCCGCTCCGCCCTCCGCGGCGACCCGCCTTCCCACGTGCGGCCCCACTCCGACATCGCCGCCAGCGTCGTCGCCATGGTCGCGGCGCCTTCCGTGAGGCGGGACAGGAGGGCGTGGGAGAGGTCCACCTCCGTCTGGGAGTAGCCGACGGCCGCGGCGACGTACACCGCCAGCTCATGGTCGCCGTCGGCTGATTCCACGCACACCGTCATCACCGGCGGGTCCTCGCCCGCCAGACCGACGCCCGCGGACAGGGCCAGGTCCATCACCGTGCCCAGAGCCAGGTTCCCGACCGCGCCGACCTGCCGCTTCAGGGTCTTCACGGGGACGTCCCTCAGCGTCAGGCCGTGCACGTCCTCCCACAGGTGGAGGCCGGACTGTCTGTGGCCGAGGGCCTCCACGCCCTCGGGGGTCAGGCGTACTCCGGGAGCCAGACCCGACGGCTTCGCGCCCACGTACACGTCGCTCCCGGCGATCCAGAACAGGCCCACCATGGCCATGGGTTCACTCACTCCCCCGATGACACCACCGCCGTGGTGTCACACGTCAAACGAACAGGTCGTCCTCCGCAACGCGTGAAGGGGCCGGGGGGTTCCAGGCTCCCGGCCCCACTGCACGGCCCCGACCGTCAGGAACGGCTCGCCGGGGCGCCCGTAGGCGTGGAATCAGTCAGCCGGCCAGGGCACCTGGGGCGACCTGTAGTACGTGATGCCCAGGGCGTCCCAGCGGGGGCCCTGCGCCGCCAGCCGGACCTTGTAGCGGCTCCAGTCGTGCGTGGCCGCCGGGGACCAGCCCAGCTCGGCCGCTCCGGCCAGGCGGGGGAAGGCCATGTACTCGATGTCCGCGGACGTGGTGAGCGTCTCGGACCACAGCGGTGCCTCGACGCCCTTGACGGCCGAGGAGGGGGCGCCGGGGAGATAGCTGCCCGGGTCCCAGTCGTAGGACCGCTGCACTTCCACCAGGCCCGCCCAGTCCAGGCCGAGTCGGGTGTCCTTCGTGTACTTCATGTCGAGGTAGATCCGGTCGGCCGGGGACAGGATCAGCCCGGTGCCGTTCTGGGCGGCCCTGGCCACCTGGGCCTTCTCCGCCGCGCTGGTGCCGTCCAGGCCCCAGTACTGGGCGAGGGCGCCCTTGGCGGGGGTGGCTCCGGTCAGCTGGTGCCAGCCGATGACCGTCTTGCCGTACTTGGCGACGATCGGCTGGACGCGGTCCATGAACGTCACGTAGTCGGCGTGGCTGGTCGAGTGCGCCTCGTCGCCGCCGATGTGCAGATAGCGGCCGGGGGTGAGCGCGGCCAGCTCGCGGACGACGTCGTCCACGAAGTCGTAGGTGACCCCCTTGGACACGCACAGCGAACTGAAGCCGACCTCGGTGCCGGTGTAGAGCGGGGGTGCGGTGCCGTCGCAGTTCAGCTCCGCGTACGAGGCGAGGGCCGCGTTGGTGTGGCCGGGCATGTCGATCTCGGGCACGACCTCCAGATAGCGGGAGGCGGCGTAGCCGACGATCTCCCGGTAGTCGGCCTTGGTGTAGGAGCCGCCCGGGCCGCCGCCGACCTGGGTGGAGCCGCCGTAGCCGGCCAGGCGCGGCCAGGAGTCGACGGCGATGCGCCAGCCCTGGTCGTCGCTGAGGTGCAGATGCAGGGTGTTGATCTTGTAGAGGGCCAACTGGTCGATGTAGCGCTCGACCTGGGCCACGGTGAAGAAGTGCCGGGAGACGTCCAGCATGGCGCCCCGGTAGCCGTAGCGCGGGCTGTCCTCGATGGTGCCGCCGGCGATCTGCCAGGGGCCGGTCTGCACGGTCTTCTTCTCGACGGACGCGGGAAGGAGCTGGCGCAGGGTCTGGACGCCGTGGAAGAGTCCGGCCGGTGCGCCCGCGGTGACCGAGACGCCCTGCGGGCCGCTGGTCAGGCGGTAGCCCTCGGCGCCGAACGAGCCCTGCGCGAGCTGGAGCCGGATGCCGCCGGTGCCGCGCTCGGCGACCGGCAGCGGATAGCCGGTGGACGGCCGCAGGATGCCGGCGAGGTACTCGCCGATCCGGCGGACCTCGGCCGAACCGTCGACGCGGACGACCGTGGCACGGGTGATGCGGTACGGGGATCCGCCGGGCGTGGCCGAGGCGGGCGCGGGGACCACCCGGTCCAGCGGGGTCGCCGCCGCGGCCCGCGGGGCGGGTGCGGCGCCGACGGTGAACACGCCTGCCGCTGCCATGAGCAGCAGTGATCCGAGGATACGGGTCAGTCGGGGAGTCGTGCTGTGGTTGCGTCTCACATGCGCTCCCTTCGGGAATGGTAAAGACCACTGTCCCGCAGATCCGGTGAAACAATCCCCGCATGGCGGAAATCATCCAGAAGGACGGCACCTGGGCCTTCGACGGGGACGCCCTGCGGCTGACCCCGGGCCGGGACAAGAACGTGAGCCTGCTCCGCCGCGAGCTGGGTGAACTCGTCGTACCGCTCGGGGCGTTGGCCGGCGTCTCCTTCGCGCAGGGGAAGAAGTCGGGGCGGCTGAGGCTGCGGCTGCGCGACGGCGCCGATCCGCTGACACAGGCCACCGGCGGCCGGCTCACCGAGCCGCACGACCCCTATCAGCTGACCGTGGAACCCGACCGGTACGGCGTCGCCGAGTACTTCGCGGACGAGGTGCGCAACGCCCTGCTGCTGAGCGGGGTTTCACCGGACGCTGTCGCCGAGTACCTGCTGCCGGGGCCGCCCCTGCCGGTGTCCGTCTCGGCCGGCGACGGCACGGCGAGCTTCGACGGGGAGCGGGTGCGGCTGGAGTGGAACTGGAAGACCGAGAACGCCAAGGCCGACTTCGGCACCCGGACCATCCCGCTCCCCGACCTCCTCGGGGTGGAGTGGCAGCCGGCGGCCGGTCTGGAGAACGGGCATCTGCGCTTCCTGGTGCGCGGCGCCCCGGTGACGGCGACGGCCAAGTACGACCCGAACGCGGTCGAGCTGTGGGGGTTCAAGAAGGACCCGCTGATGGCCCTGGTGGCCGCTGCCGTGCGGGCCCGGCTGCCGCATCCGTCGGCGGAGGCGGGCATGCGCGGCGAGCCGCCGCGGCCCACCGGGGAGGCCGAGGGACCGGAGCCCGCCGAGGACGACCACGACGCGCTGCTGCGGCGGCTGCGCGAGCTGGGCGAGCTGCACCGCTCGGGGGTGCTCACGGACGAGGAGTTCACCCTGGCCAAGCGGGCGGTCCTCAAACGGATGTGAGAACCGCCCGCTCCGCGCCGGTCGTGCCCGGCCCCGCGGTCGTACCCGGCCCCGCGGTCGTACCCCGCCCCGCGGTCGCGCCCGGTCCCGAGGGTGCGCCCGTCTCCGGGGCGCGCCCGCCGTCCGGGCGCGCGCCGGACTACTTCGCCCTGCGGGCCACCGTGAAGTGGTCGATCCGGTCACCGGTCTCGGCGATGCCCTGGACCTTCAGCGTGGTGTAGCGGCCCCGCGGCGCGGGGGTGACGTCCACGCGCAGGAAGGAGTAGTTCAGGTAGCGCACGCGCGACCAGGCGACGGTCTCGTTCTGCTTGCCGTCCTTGAGGTTGACGAAGGAGGCGACGGAGTCGACCTCGTTCTCGTGGCCCTCGTACGAGTCCGGGGCGGAGAAGGCGTACAGGCTGCGGCCCGCCGCGCCGGCCGTGACGTACACCACACCCTCGGTCTCCGGGTACGCCGTACCGCCGATCGGGAGCTTCTTGGTGACGGCGTTGCCCTTGATGACGTCGGTGCGCTCGTACTGGTGGTTGTGGCCGTTGATGACCAGGTCCACCTGGTACTTGTCGAACAGCGGCACCCACTCCTGGCGCACGCCCCCCTCCGAGGCGTGCGCGGTGGAGGTGCAGTACGCGCAGTGGTGGAAGAACACGACGATGAAGTCGATGTCGTCGCAGGCGCGGAACTTCTTCAGCTGGCCCTCGAACCACGTCGTCTGGGTTCCGCCGGAGATGCCCAGGTTCGCCGGGATCTCGAAGGAGACGTCGTTGGGGTCCAGCGAGATGATCGCCGTGTTGCCGTAGACGAAGGAGTAGACGCCCGGGAGGTTCTTCTTGTCCGGACCGTTGTCGGGCAGGGTCCAGCGGGCCTCCTCGCCGCCGTAGCCGTTGGGCGAGTACCAGGCCTCCATGTCGTGGTTGCCGTACGAGACCATCCACGGGATCTGCTTGGCGACCGACTCGGTCTGGTACAGGAACTGGTCCCAGGTGCGCGAGTCGAAGCCGGTGTCGCTGGTCTTGCCCGCGCCGGACGGGTCGCCGTAGGCGATGTCACCGGCGTGCAGGTGGAAGGCCGGGTTCTGGCCGAGGATCAGGCTGTCGTTGGCCAGCGCGTGGTAGCTGACGCCCTGGTCGCCGAAGGCCGTGAAGGTGAACGGCTCCTTGCGGGCGGGGGCCGTGGTGAAGGTGCCCAGGGTGCCCAGCAGGTGGCGCTCGGCCGGGTCGAAGCCCTGGTGGCCCACGCCGTAGTAGTAGGTCTTGCCGGGGCGCAGGTGGCTGAGCTGGGCGTGCAGGTAGTACTGCGTGTGGTCGCCGCTCGCGCCGACACCGGCCGGGGTGTAGAGGGTGCGGATCTCGGCGGGGATCTTGCGGGAGAGGTCCCAGGGGTGGGCGCCGACGCGGATGAACGGGTTCTTCACCGCGACCGGGACCTGCCAGGAGACGGTGACCTCGGTGCGCGGGTCGTTGCCCCACGCCAGGTGGCGGCCGAAGGGGGCGACATGGGCGCCGTCGACCGTCTCCGCGGCGGAGGCGGTGCGCTGGGTCGGCACGGCGGCCTGGGCGGTGGCACCCGGCACGAATGCGCCACCCGCGACGGCGCCCAGCGTGACCGCACCGCCCCGGATCATCGAGCGCCGCGAGAATCTCGCCCGCAGGTACTCGTGCTGCTCGGCCATGCTCATACGGTCGGCGAGCTTGTCGGGTACTCCCATACGTGGAATGTCCATGTCGCCTGAAAGTGGTCCACAACCGCAACGAGACGCAAGACACAGGATGGCCAGTGTGCGAACAGAGGCTCAAAAGCACCCTGAAAGCCGCCCTGCCCGGAATCGGGCAGGATTCTTGCGAAACCGGCGCCGGTACCTCAGGATCTACCGGGTGCACGAGGAACTTGTCGATCATCTGATGCGGTCCACGCCCCTGAACCGGGGCGAGGCGCTGCGGGTGGTGCAGGAGATCCTCGCCTACTTCGACGAGACGACGCAGGACTACGTCCGTCGCCGCCACCGGGAACTGCAGACCCAGGGCCTGCAGAACACGGAGATCTTCGAACGGATCGAGGCGGACCTGAAATACCGGGCGGTCGCGCCGCCGGAGCTGACGCTCAGGCAGCTGCGCCGCATGGTCTACGGCTGAACGCCAGGCTGAGAGATACCTATATATGTGCGGAATTGTCGGATACATCGGGAAGCGTGATGTGGCCCCTCTGCTCCTGGAGGGCCTGCAGCGCCTGGAGTACCGCGGCTACGACTCGGCGGGCATCGTCGTCACCTCCCCGAAGACGGCCGGCCTGAAGATGGTCAAGGCCAAGGGCCGGGTGCGCGACCTGGAGGCCAAGGTCCCGGCGCGGTTCAAGGGCACCACCGGCATCGCCCACACCCGCTGGGCCACCCACGGCGCCCCCTCCGACGTGAACGCCCACCCGCACATGTCGGCCGACCAGAAGGTCGCCGTCGTGCACAACGGCATCATCGACAACGCCTCCGACCTGCGCCGCAAGCTGGAGGCGGACGGAGTCGAGTTCCTCTCCGAGACGGACACCGAGGTGGTCGTGCACCTCATCGCCCGCTCCACGGCCGAGAAGCTGGAGGACAAGGTTCGCGAGACCCTGCGGCTGATCGAGGGCACCTACGGCATCGCGGTCATGCACGCCGACTTCTCCGACCGCATCGTGGTGGCCCGCAACGGCTCCCCGGTCGTGCTCGGCATCGGCGAGAAGGAGATGTTCGTCGCCTCGGACATCTCCGCCCTGGTCACCCACACCCGTCAGATAGTGACACTGGACGACGGCGAGATGGCCACCCTCAAGGCCGACGACTTCCGCACCTACACCACCGAGGGCACCCGCACCTCGGCCGAGCCGACCACCGTGGAGTGGGAGGCCGCCTCCTACGACATGGGCGGCCACGACACCTACATGCACAAGGAGATCCACGAGCAGCCCGACGCCGTGGACCGCGTGCTGCGCGGCCGCATCGACGACCGCTTCTCCACCGTGCACCTCGGCGGCCTCAACCTGGATGCCCGCGAGGCGCGCCGGATCCGCCGCGTGAAGATCCTCGGCTGCGGCACCTCGTACCACGCGGGCATGATCGGCGCCCAGATGATCGAGGAACTGGCCCGCATCCCCGCCGACGCCGAGCCGGCCTCCGAGTTCCGCTACCGCAACGCCGTCGTGGACCCCGACACCCTCTACGTCGCGGTCTCCCAGTCCGGCGAGACCTACGACGTCCTCGCCGCCGTCCAGGAGCTGAAGCGCAAGGGCGCCCGGGTGCTGGGCGTGGTCAACGTGGTCGGCTCGGCGATCGCCCGCGAGGCCGACGGCGGCATCTACGTGCACGCCGGCCCCGAGGTCTGCGTGGTCTCGACGAAGTGCTTCACCAACACCACCGTCGCCTTCGCGCTGCTCGCGCTGCACCTCGGCCGCACCCGTGACCTCTCGGTCCGCGACGGCAAGCGGATCATCGAGGGCCTCAGGAGGCTGCCGGAGCAGATCACCGAGATCCTCAAGCAGGAGGACGAGGTCAAGCGGCTGGCCGAGCAGTACGCCGACGCCCGTTCGATGCTCTTCATCGGCCGCGTCCGGGGCTACCCGGTGGCCCGCGAGGCCTCCCTGAAGCTCAAGGAGATCTCCTACATCCACGCCGAGGCCTACCCGGCCTCCGAGCTGAAGCACGGCCCGCTGGCCCTGATCGAGCCCGCCCTGCCGACGGTGGCGATCGTCCCCGACGACGACCTCCTGGAGAAGAACCGCGCGGCCCTGGAGGAGATCAAGGCCCGCAGCGGCAAGATCCTCGCGGTGGCCCACCAGCACCAGGAGAAGGCCGACCAGACGATCGTGGTCCCGAAGAACGAGGACGAACTGGACCCGATCCTCATGGGCATCCCGCTCCAGCTCCTGGCGTACCACGCGGCCAAGGCCCTGGGCCGGGACATCGACAAGCCGAGGAACCTGGCCAAGTCGGTGACGGTGGAGTAGCCCACCGCAACACGGTGAGCGGTCCGCCGCAGGACGCCGGAGCAGCCCACCGCGAACAGAACGGACCCCCGCGTGCGCCACCTGACACGCGGGGGTCCTTTCAGTGCTGCACGGATCAGCCGGCGGCCGTCACCCCCCGGCCCGCAGCACGCCTCGGAAGCGCCGTCGGCCAGTGGGCCAGCGAAGCCGTCGCCGCGTACCAGGCAACCGCACCGGAGACGACGGCGGCCCAGCCGCCGACCTTGGTGAGACCGGAGCTGTCGGCGAACTGTGCCACAGCGAGCAGCAGCATCGCCAGGAACAGCAGTCCGTGGACGACCTGACCGAGGCTGTCGCCGCCCGCCAGGGTCAGTGAGAGAGCCACAAGGGCGAACAGGAGCAGGAAGAGGCCGGCCCCGTTGGCCGACATCTGACCCGCGACGGCCCAGGTGAACCAGAGAGCGCCGAGGGCCACGAAGCCGGTCCCGGAGGCGCTGTCACGGTCACGGAAGGCGAGCAGACCGACGAGGAAGAGGGCGACGCCGCCCACGTAATGAGCCAGTGACACGGCGTCGGATGCCCCCACGCCGTCGATCACGCCGGTGGTGCCGAGCCCGAACGCCAACAGGGTTATCCCCAGGGCGAGTCGGCCGGCCACGATGGTGTTTCCGCTTCCCGCGGAGACGTCGTTGTCCACTGCGGGCTCCCTTCATGCATGTGCAGTTGCGCGGTGACCGGTATATGCCCTTCACAAGGGCACAAACACCTCTACGCGCGAGTAGTTTCGTGCTGCACTAAGGGAGTTGACGGGGCGTCGGACCGGCAGGGAACCCGGGGAGAACGCCGGGGAACGCCAGAGAACCCGGTGGGAACGCCGAGGAGCCCAGGGAGGGCGACGGGGGACCCGGAAGACTCAGGGGATGACGATCACGGGCCGCTGTGCCCGCTTGGCCAGCCGCCCGGCCACGGAGCCGAAGATCCGGCCGACGATGCCGTGCGTCGAGCCGACCACGATCGCGTCGGCCTCGTACTCACGCCCCACCTCTTCGAGTTCGTGGCAGATGTCGCCGCCCCGCTCGACCAGGATCCAGGGCACCTCGGCCAGATAGTCGGCGCAGGCCAGCTCCAGGCCGAGCACCTCGGTGCGGTGGTCCGGCACGTCGACGAAGACGGGCGGCTCGCAGCCGGCCCACACGGTGGTGGGCAGCCGGTTGGCCACATGGACGATGATCAGGCCCGAACAGGAGCGGTGGGCCATGCCGATCGCGTAGGCGAGGGCGCGCTCACTGGACGTCGAGCCGTCGAAGCCGACGACGACGCCGTGCTTGAAGGCGGGGTCGCAGGAAGCGCGCGAGTCCTCCGCCGCTAGGGGATCGGCCGCCGTGGGATCGGCGACGGGACGCTTGCGGTCCGCGGGTTCGAAGAATTCGTGACCGGCCATGGCTGTCTCGGCGTTGTGATCCTTTGTGGGTGGGGGGTGACATCGTGCAGCGGAGCTGTGTCCGGGAAACGTCTTCCCAACCCCATACCCCCAAGGGTACGGCGGCACGCCTCCTCTGCCCAGTTCCTGCACACGCTCCGTAAGCAGTCCCCCGGATGTCCGTAGGGGTTCCCCGGAGCATGCACGAGCAGCGCCCGTAACGCAATGGTTGCTGCCCCGTACAGGCGGTTTGCACAGGATTCACGCAGCCACCTCGGTATTCCCGGAGGCACGGCCGGTGACCGACCGATCGAACAGGCGTTGAACCCGGTGAGCCACCGCCCCAGGGAGTACGAGATGTCCGGACCCCGATCCGCGCCCGACCCGCACCCCGCCCCGGACACCACGAGTGATGTGATCCGCTGGGCGGCCTTCAGCTGCGTCCTCGTACCCGTGGTCCTCGTCTGGTACGGCACCTCGCTCGCCGGCGCGGCCGGCACCTTCCTGGGACTGGCCGCCGTCACCGCGGTCTGCCGTGTTCTGCTGCGGCACTCCGAGCGTTGCGCCACGCAAAGAGGCGGACGTCACAGTAAGGAGAAGAGACCGGTCGACTGACCGGTTTTAGCACCCTCGAACGCTGCTTTTCGGCCAACTTCCGGATACCGTTTCCGAGGGGTCCTGACCACCCCCCAACCCCCGTTCCACCTGCACGGAAAGGGTCTGCGCGACCCTGCGCACCCTACGCGGTTTGGCCACTGGGACAAGGCGCACTTCCCTGCACGCCCCACGAGTGCAACCCTTCGTGATCGAATGCTTCACGCCAAGTTGTCATGTCGACAATGTGCCGCGTGTGGAACTGGCCACCGACAGACCGCGGGAGCCAGTAGATTTCGATCTTGATGTCTTACGGCGGGGGACTCGTGCAGGACCGAGGGGAAACGTGCAGGAGCGACACAACCGAGGAGCCGCGACCACCGAGGGGGGCTTAGCAGCCATGAGCCACGACTCCACTGCCGCGCCGGACGCCGCAGCCCGGAAACTTTCCGGGCGACGTCGCAAGGAGATCGTCGCGGTGCTGCTGTTCAGCGGCGGCCCTATCTTCGAGAGTTCCATTCCGCTTTCGGTGTTCGGGATCGACCGCCAGGACGCCGGAGTACCGCGCTACCGACTTCTGGTGTGCGCCGGCGAGGAAGGTCCGCTGAGGACCACGGGGGGCCTGGAACTCACCGCACCGCATGGGCTCGAGGCGATATCGCGGGCGGGTACGGTCGTCGTACCGGCCTGGCGCTCGATCACCTCGCCGCCACCGGAGGAGGCGCTCGACGCACTGCGTCGCGCGCACGAAGAGGGGGCCCGCATCGTCGGGCTGTGCACAGGCGCGTTCGTCCTCGCGGCGGCGGGCCTGCTGGACGGCCGCCCGGCGACCACACACTGGATGTACGCGCCGACACTGGCCAAGCGCTATCCGTCGGTTCACGTGGATCCGCGTGAACTGTTCGTCGACGACGGCGACGTACTGACCTCGGCCGGTACGGCCGCGGGGATCGACCTGTGTCTGCACATCGTGCGGACGGACCACGGCAACGAGGCGGCCGGTGCGCTCGCCCGCCGCCTGGTGGTCCCGCCGCGCCGCAGCGGCGGTCAGGAGCGCTACCTCGACAGGTCTTTACCAGAGGAGATCGGCGCCGACCCGCTCGCGGAGGTCGTCGCCTGGGCGCTGGAACACCTCCACGAGCAGTTCGACGTGGAGACGCTGGCGGCACGCGCCTATATGAGCCGCCGTACGTTCGACCGCCGGTTCCGCTCGCTCACCGGCAGCGCGCCGCTGCAGTGGCTGATCACCCAGCGGGTGCTCCAGGCACAGCGGCTGCTGGAGACGTCGGACTACTCCGTGGACGAGGTGGCGGGCCGCTGCGGCTTCCGCTCACCGGTCGCGCTGCGCGGGCACTTCCGGCGCCAGCTCGGCTCGTCCCCCGCCGCCTACCGGGCCGCCTACCGGGCCCGTCGGCCGCAGGGCGAAAGGCCGGGTGAGCCGGAGGCACCGGTGTCCCACTCCGGCCCGGCGGGCGTTCCGGCCGGTCTGCCCGGCCACGGACCGATGGGGCACATGCCGGCGCTGCTGCACCCGGAGCGGGACAGCGGGGTGCCGATGCAGAGCCGCCGCCAGGCCGCGGGCGCGGTGAGCCTGCTGCCGGGGCCGCGCAGCGGCAACTGAGCGAGGCGCACCGAAGTGGTGCACGAGGGGGGGCGGGCCCACACCCGCCCCCCTCTGCGCGCCCGGCCTCCTTCAGACCGCGCCCGGCCGCCTTCGGCTCGCATCCGGCCTCCTGCGGCCCGCGCCCGGCCGTTCGGCCCGCGTCCGCGAGCCCGGCCCCGACGCGGGGCACCCAAATGGCGACGTCAGCTTTAGGGTGGTCGCATGAACGATCGCATGGTGTGGATCGACTGCGAGATGACCGGCCTCTCGCTGTCCGACGACGCTCTCATCGAGGTGGCCGCCCTCGTCACCGACTCCGAGCTGAACGTACTCGGCGAGGGGGTGGACATCGTCATCCGCCCGCCGGACTCGGCGCTGGAGACGATGCCGGACGTGGTGCGTCAGATGCACACCGCCTCCGGGCTGCTGGCCGAGCTGGCCGGCGGCACCACGCTGGCCGATGCCGAGGAGCAGGTCCTCGCCTACATCCGGGAGCACGTGAAGGAGCCCGGCAAGGCCCCGCTGTGCGGCAACTCCGTCGGCACCGACCGCGGCTTCCTGTCGCGGGACATGCCGACCCTGGAGGACTACCTCCACTACCGGATCGTGGACGTCTCCAGCATCAAGGAGCTGGCCCGGCGCTGGTACCCGCGGGCGTACTTCAACAGCCCGGAGAAGAACGGCAACCACCGCGCCCTCGCCGACATCCGCGAGTCGATCGCCGAGCTGCGCTACTACCGCGAGGCCGTGTTCGTCCCGCAGCCCGGCCCGGATTCCGACACCGCCAAGTCGATCGCCGCCAAGCACGTCCTGCCCGCCCAGTAGGCCCCTTGGGCCCGCGCCGAGGCCCGCGCGAAAACCCGTGCGCGAGCACCCCTTCGGACCCTGTAGACTTCTTCTCGGCCGGTCGGGGAAACGACAAGTTCCACCGCCGGTCATGGTGGGTGTAGCTCAGCTGGTAGAGCACCTGGTTGTGGTCCAGGATGCCGCGGGTTCGAGTCCCGTCACTCACCCTGAGTGATCAGCCGGTGACTCCGTCGCAAGACGGGTCACCGGCTGATTCGTTTCCGGCGCCTGCCGTGCCGCCTTCCCGCCTGCGCCGGGGCCGCCCCGCAGCGGTACCTCCACCAGCAGCACCGCCGCCACGAACGCCAGGGCGCACACCGCGGCCGCCGTCAAGAAGATGTGCTGCATGCCGGTGGCCACCGCCGTCCGGTACGCCTCCCCCGTCGCCGTGGCCGGCACCGCCCGGGTGAACAGCGAGCCGAAGACGGCCACGCCGAGGGAGCCGCCCAGGGTGCGGAACAGGTTCGTCGCCGCCGAGGCCGCCCCCATGTCCCGCAGTTCCACGCTGTTCTGCGCGATGGTCGCCCCCATCTGCATCGTGAAGCCCATCCCGAGGCCGACCAGAGCCATGAAGCAGCCGGCCGCCAGGCGCGAGGTGCCGGTGTCCATCGTCGCCAGCAGCAGCGTGCCCGCGGTGAGCAGCAGGGTGCCCAGCACCGGGAAGACCTTGTAGCGGCCGGTGCGGGACATGACCTTCCCGGCGAGGTTGGAGGCGATCACCACCGGGATCATCAGCGGCAGCAGGAGCAGGCCGGAGCCGGTCGCGGTGGCACCCTGGACCGTCTGCTGGAACAGGGGCAGATAGAGTGCCGAGCCGAACATGACCATGCCGACCGCGAGCAGCAGGCCCACGGCGAGCGGGAAGTTGCGGTGGCCGGCGAAGACGCGGGGCGGGAGCAGGGGTTCGGGCACCCGCCGCTCCACGACCGCGAAGGCGGCCGCGCCGAGGACGGCCACCGCCCACAGGACCAGGATCTGCCAGGACGTCCACGGGTACGTCGTACCGGCCCAGGTCGCGGCCAGGACCGCCGCGACGATCGTGACGGTCAGCACGGCGGTGCCCGCCAGGTCGATCCGCGGCCGGGTGGTCCTGGGCGCGGGCGCGGGCAGGCGCAGCAGCAGCTGGATCCAGACCAGCGCGATCAGGCCGAGGGGCAGGTTGACGTAGAACGCCCAGCGCCAGCCGAGGTGGCCGGTGACGAAGCCGCCGACCAGCGGGCCGCCGACCACGCCGAGCGCCATCACGGTGGCCGTCATGCCCTGGTACCGGCCGCGCTCCCGGGGTGGCACCAGGGTGCCGATCAGGGCGAACGCCCCGGCGGCCAGCCCGCCCGCGCCGATGCCCTGCAGGGCGCGGAACTCGATCAGCTGGAGCATCGAGTGCGCGGCGCCCGCGAGCAGCGAGCCGAGCAGGAACACCACGATCGAGGCCTGGAAGACGGCTTTGCGGCCGTGGAGATCGCCGAGCTTGCCCCAGACCGGGGTGGCCACGGCGGTGGCCAGGGTGTAGGCGGTGACGACCCAGGAGAGGTGCTCAAGTCCCCCCAGGTCACGGACGATCGTCGGCATCGCCGTACCGACGATGTTGTTGTCGAGCATGCCCAGCAGCATGGCGAGCATGACGCCGAGCAGCGTCCAGCGGACGTCTTTGGGGTGCGTGGTCATACCCAGCAGAAAAGCACACCGATTCAATAAGTGCAATGAATCAACTTTTGAAGCGAGGCAATCGAACGGGTACGCTGCGGGTATGACCGAGACCATGGGCCGCCGCGAGCGCAAGAAGGCCGCCACCCGCCAGGCACTGGCGGACGCGGCACTGGAGCTGTTCCTGGAGCACGGCTTCGACGAGGTGAGCATCAGGGACGTGGCCGAGGCCGCGGACGTCTCCACGACGACCCTGTTCAAGCACTTCCCCAGCAAGGAGGCGCTGCTCTTCGACATGGACCTGGACCTGGAGTCCGCCCTGGTCGCGGTGGTGCGCGAACGGTCGCCGGACACATCGGTCCTCCAGGCGCTTCGCACGCACACGCTGGGCATGCGCGCGTTCAAGACGCAGTACGAGGAGCAGATCGCCACCTTCCGGCGGCTGATCGACAACACCCCGGCGCTGGCCGAGTACCACCGGAGCATGTGGATGCGGCACGAACGCGCCCTCGCCGAGGCCGTCGCCGCCGACCTCGGCGCCCCGGCCGACGACCCGGCCTGCGCGGCCCTGGCCCACCTCGTCCTGGAGGCCCGCTCCCTCGCCGGCACCTCCCCCGGCTCGGAAGCCGCCGTCAACGCGGCGTTCGACCTGCTGGAGAAGGGATGGGAGTCGGTACGGCCCGGCAAGGGGCGGGCTTCATGAGGCCCGCCCCGCGCCACGCCTGACGGCGGCTCAGCGGGCGGAATCCGCGTCGACGGGCAGCCGGACCCGGAACAGGGCGCCCCCTCCCGGAGCTTGATGTGCCGTCAGTTCGGCACGGTGCGTGTGGGCGATCTGGCGGGCCATGGCCAGCCCCAGCCCGGAACCGGGGAGGGCACGAGCGGCACGGGCCCGGTAGAAGCGGTCGAAGACATGGGGCAGATCAGCGGGGTCGATGCCGGGGCCGTGATCGCGCACGGTGATCTCCAGCCGGCCGTCGCCCGGTGACCGCAGCGCGGCCACCTCGACCCGGCCGCCCGCCGGAGAGAACTTCGCCGCGTTGTCCAGGAGGTTGGAGAACAGCCTCGTCAGCCGGCTCGGAACGGCGGCCGCCAGGGTGGACGCGGCCCGGGCGTCGGCCCGAAGGACGAAGTCGAGGTGGGGCCAGTGGTCCCGGGCGGCCGCCACGGCGTGCTCCAGGAGGGCCGTCGGCTGCACCAGCTCCAGGGCCTGCTGCGGCTCCTCGTCACGGGCCAGATCGATCAGGTCGTTGACGAGATTGGTCACTTCCCGCAGCTGGCGGGAGAGGGCGCCGGTCGCGCGCTCCCGCTGGCGCGGGGTCAGCCGTTCCGCGCGGAGCAGGATCTCCGCGTTGGCGCGCAGCGCCGTCAGCGGGGTGCGCAGTTCGTGCGAGGCATCGGCGACCAGGCGCCGCTGGGCGGCGAGGGACTCCTCCAGTGCGTCCAGCATGGTGTTGAAGCTGACCGCGAGCCGGGTGATCTCGTCCTCCCGGCCGCGCGGCCCGGCCGGCAGCTCGATGCGCAGCCCGGCGTCGCGGGTGGCGGTGATGCGCTCCGCCGTCGAGGTCAGCCGGGTCACGGGAGCCAGCCCCGACCGGGACACCCAGTAACCCAGCAGCGCCGCCACCGGCACACCGGCCCCGCCGATCCCGGCCAGCAGTCCCGCGACCTGACGCTCGGCCCGTCGCACCCCGTCGGAGCGGAGCGCCACCTGCACGGCCAGCCCCTTGCGGGCGGGAGTGGTCAGCACCCGCACCGGCTGACCCGCCACGGTGGCCGAGCTGTAGTAGGGCGCCCGGTGGCGGCCCGCGACCTGGCGCACCGCGGCGGTGACCGGCAGCAGATAGCGCTCCCGCGGATCGTCCGCGGCCGACCCGGGCACGAGCTGGGCGCACGCGGGCGCGGCCAGGAACCGGCACTCGCCCGCCTGCACGCCGGGCCCGTTCTGCTGGTGCTGCTGGACGGCCAGCGTCGCCGCCTGGGTGAGCTGCAGATCGAACTGCCGGTTCAGGGTGTAGACGGTGACGGCGTAGGCACCCGCGCACACGGCGAGCGCCACGCCGGCCACCGCGGCGGAGGCGGTGAGCGCCAGCCGGCGGCGCAGCGGAGGGCGGCGGTGCCTGCGGGGCCGGGTCACCGCTCGTCCAGCATGTAGCCGATGCCGTGCACGGTGTGGACCAGCCGCGGGGCGCCGCCGGCCTCCAGTTTGCGGCGCAGGTACCCGACGTAGACCGCCAGCGAGTTGGAAGCGGGGCCGAGGTCGCGGCCCCACACCCACCGCATGATCGTCTCCCGCTCCAGGACCTGCCCGGGGTGGCGCAGCAGCAGGTCCAGCAGGGCCCACTCGGTGCGGCTGAACTCCAGTCGCCGGCCCGCCCGCACCGCCGAGCGGCTCTCGGGATCCACGACCAGGTCGGCGAAGCGCAGCCCGCCCGGCTGGGGTGTCTCGCCGGGGCCCGCGCGGCGCAGCAGGGCGCGCAGCCGGGCCGCCAGCTCGTCCAGCGCGAACGGCTTGACCAGATAGTCGTCCGCGCCCGCGTCCAGGCCGTCCACCCGGTCGCTGACCGCGTCGAGCGCGGTCAGCACCAGGATCGGCGTGCGGTCGCCCAGCGCCCGCAGCTGCCGGCACACGGCCAGCCCGTCCACCACCGGCATCATCACGTCCAGCACCAGGGCGTCCGGCTCCCACTCCGCCACCGCCGCGAGCGCGGCGAGTCCGTCCGCCGCGCCCCGCACGGTGAAGCCCTCCAGGGTCAGTCCGTCCTCCAGGGCGGCCCGTACCTCCGGGTCGTCGTCCACCACCAGCACGCGCCCGAAGGCGCCGGGGGACTGGTCCTGAGCTGCTTCGTTCATGGCCCCAGCCTGCCAAAGAGGCCTCTTAGAAGCCTCTTAGAACGGACCGGGACCGTGCCGGGCATGGAAACTCCGCTCTCCGTCGTGATCGGTGCCGGGGGCACCGGCGGCCACATCTATCCCGGGCTCGCGCTCGCCGACGCGCTGCGCCGCCGGGTGCCCGACGCGGTGATCTCCTTCGTCGGGACCGAGCGCGGCCTGGAAACGAGACTGATACCCGGCGCCGGGTACCGGCTCCACACGGTCGACATGATCCCCTTCGACCGCTCCCTCGGCGCGAAACGCTTCACCCTGCCCGCCGCGCTGCTGAAGTCCGCCGGCCAGTGCCGCGCCATCCTGCGGGAGCAGCGCGCACAGGTCGCCGTCGGTATGGGCGGCTACCCGAGCGCCCCCGTCATCCTCGGCGCCCGCTTCGCCTCGCTGCCCAGCCTCATCCACGAGTCCAACGCGGTCCCCGGCCGGGCCAACGCCTTCGCCGCCCGGCTCACCCCGCACATCGCTCTCGCCTTCGAGGCCGGGGCCGCCCGGCTGCCCGCCTCCAGCCGGCCCGACCTCGTCGGCATGCCGCTCTCCGGCCCCCTGGCCGCCCTCGACCGGGAGGCCCAGCGCGAGGGCGCCCGCCGGGAGCTGGGCATCGCCGCGCACACCCGGCTGCTCCTCGTCAACGGCGGCAGCCTGGGCGCGGCCCGGCTCACCGAGGCGGCCCTCGGGCTCGCCGAACGCTGGCGGGAGCGCACCGACGTACGGCTCCTGATCAAGACCGGGCCGGCGGCCCTGGACGCGGCCCGCGCCCGGCTGCACGCGACCGGTGCCGAGCGGGTCGCCGAGGCGGTGGCCTATCTGGACCGCATCGACCGGACCTATGCCGCAGCCGACCTGGTGGTGTGCCGCGCGGGCTCGGCGACCGTCGCCGAGCTGGCCACCATCGGCCTGCCCGCCGTCCTCGTCCCCTACCCGCACGCTCCGGGCGACCACCAGACCCACAACGCCCGCACCCTCACCGGGATCGGGGCGGGTGTGCTGCTGCGGGACGAGGACACCACCGCCGGGTCTCTCGACGCCCTCGCCGGATCCCTGCTCGACGATCCGCACCGCCTGGGCGCCATGGCCCGTGCGGCCTCGGCGGCCGGTACCGGCACGCTCCACCGGGAGGCCGCCGACCGGCTGGCGCACAAGGTCCTCCGGCTCGCCGGCCACCCTGTGCCGGCCCCCCTCCCCCTCGCGTTCTGAGCCGTCCCCCTCGCCTTCCGAGCCACCTTCCCTCGCCTTCCGAGCCATCCCCCCTCACGTTCCGAGCCATCCCCGCCGCGGGAGATCCCGCACCCCGAACGAGAAAGGCCCACCATGCCCACGACCGACTTCTTCCACGGCCGTACCGTCCTCGTCACCGGAGCCGAGGGGTTCATCGGCTCCACCCTGGTCGACCTCCTCCTCGAACAGGGCGCCACGGTCCGCGCCCTGGTCCACTACAAGCCGTACGCGGAGAAGGGCAACCTCGCCCACCTCCAGGACCACCCGCGGGTGGAGCTGATCGCGGGTGACGTGCGCGATCCGGGCCGGGTGATGGACGCCGTGGCCGGCTGCGACACCGTCTTCCACCTCGCCGCCCTCATCGGCATCCCGTACAGCTACGACTCCCCGGGCGCCTACGTCGCCGTCAACGTCACCGGAACCGAGAACATCGCCGAGGCCTGCCGGCGCCACCGGGTGCGCCGCCTCGTGCACACCTCCACCAGCGAGGTCTACGGCACCGCCCTGACCGTCCCGATCGGCGAGGACCACCCGCTGCAGCCGCAGTCCCCGTACTCGGCCTCGAAGATCGGCGCGGACATGATGGTCCTCTCCCACCACCACGCCTTCGACCTGCCGGTGACGGTCGTCCGCCCCTTCAACACCTACGGCCCCCGCCAGTCCGCGCGCGCCGTGATCCCCACGATCCTCGCCCAGCTGCACTCCGGCGCCCGCGAGATACGCCTCGGTTCGCTCACCCCCACCCGCGACTTCACCTATGTCACCGACACCGCCCGGGGCTTCCTCGCGGTGGCGCAGTGCGACCGTGCGCTCGGCGATGTCGTCAACCTCGGCACCGGCGAGGAGATCTCCATCGGCGACCTGGCCCGCAGGCTCATCGACGTCTCGGGGCAGGACGCGCGGATCGTCGTGGACGAGGCGCGCCTGCGCCCGGCCGGCAGCGAGGTGCACCGCCTGCTGTCGGACAACTCCCGTGCGCGTACCCGGGCTTCCTGGAAGCCGGAGGTCACCCTCGACGAGGGCCTGCGCCGCACCTCCGACTGGATCCGCGGCAACCTCCACCTGTTCGCGCCCGGCCGCTACGCGGTCTGACCGCCTCCTCGCACCCCCTTGGGTCCCTCACGGACAGGCGAGAAGCCGAGGAAGGAGCGGCCATGAGCCGTCATACGAAACGGTCCCGGCGCAGGCGCAGACGCCCGGGCCGTCTGCGCCGGGCCGCCCTGGTCCTGACCGGGCTCGTCCTGCTCTGCACGGCCGCGGTGGGCTGGACGGTCCTGCGGCTCAGCCACAACATCGACACCTTCGACGCCTCCGGCATCGCCGGGAACCGCCCGCCGGCCGGGGCGTCGCGGGGCGAGAACGTCCTGGTGATCGGCTCCGACGCACGCACCGGCGGCAACAGCGCGCTCGGCGGCGGCGACCGGAACGACGTGGGCCGCTCCGACACCGCCCTCCTGCTGCACGTCTTCGCCGACCGCCGGCACGCGACCGCCGTGTCGATCCCGCGCGACACCCTGGTGACCATCCCGCCCTGCAGACGCCCCGACGGCACCTGGACCAGGTCCCTGCCGCACACCACGTTCAACACGGCCTACTCCGTGGGCGAGAGCCCCCGCGGCAACCCCGCCTGCACCCAGAACACCGTCGAGCACCTCACCGGCCTCCGGGTCGACCACACGGTCGTGGTCGACTTCAAGGGCTTCGCGGCACTGACACGGGCGGTGGGCGGCGTGCGGGTGTGCATGCCCGAGGACATCTACGAGAAGGACCTCGACCCGGGCCGCACCACCCGCGGCACCCTGCTGTTCCGGAAGGGACAGCAGACCGTCTCCGGGCAGCGTGCCCTGGACTACGTACGCATCCGGCACGGCATCGGGGACGGCTCGGACATCGGGCGGATCAGACGCCAGCAGGCCTTCGTCGCCGCCCTGATCAAGAAGATCAGGGCGGACGGCCTCACCCCGACGAGGCTCCTGCCCGTCGCGGACGCGGCCACGCGGTCCCTCACCGTCGACCCCGGCCTGGGCTCCGCGGGCAGACTCGTCTCCTTCGCCATGTCGCTCAAGGACGTCGACCTCCACGACACCACCTTCGTGACGATCCCCTGGCGGTACGACGGCGCCCGTGTCGCCGTCGTCGAACCCGACGCCGCACGGCTGTGGGCGTCCCTGCGGGCCGACCGCCCTCCGCACACCGAGCACACCACGCGGCACTCGCCGACGGCCGACACCCGCTCGGCGGACGACGCCCCGTGCTCTCACCTGACCTACGGGTCCGGAGGCTAGGACCCCTACGGCTCCGGAAGCCAGGACTGCTACGGCTCCGGAGGGCGGGACTCCTACGGCTCCGGGGAGGGGCGGGACCCCCTCTTCCCCTACGACGACGCCCGTACCACCAGTTCCGTGGCCAGTACCGCATGCCGCCGCTCCAGCCCACGGGACACGGCCGGGCGGCGGTCGGCGATCTCCGTGAGCAGCAGGTCGATCATCGCGCGGCCCATCTCCACGATGGGCTGGCGGATGCTGGTCAGCGGTGGGTCCATGTGGCGGGCGATGGCCGAGTCGTCGTACCCGACCAGGGCCACGTCGTCGGGGATCCGGCGTCCCGCCTCGCGCAGCACCTGCCGGGCGCCGGCCGCCGTGACGTCGGAGCCGGCGAAGACCGCGTCCAGATCGGGGTGCCGCTCCAGCAGTGCGGTCATCGCCCGCCGGCCGCCCTCCTCGGTGAAGTCACCGGGCTCGATGAGGAGTTCGTCCGCCTGGTGGCCCGCGTCCAGCAGGGCGTCACGGTAGCCGGCGACGCGGCGCTGGGCGCCGTAGACGTCGAGGCGGCCGGTGATGTGGACGACCTTGCGGCGGCCCCGGGCCAGCAGGTGCTCGACGGCCGAGCGGCCGCCGCCGTAGTTGTCCGAGTCCACCGAGGTGAGCGTCTCCGCCCCCGAGCGCGGACCGCTGATCACCGCCGGGATCTCCAGCTGGGCGAGCAGATCGGGGAGCGGGTCGTCCGCGTGGACCGATACCAGCAGGACGCCGTCCACGCGGTGGGCCGCGAGATACTGCGCGAGGCGCTCCCGCTCCCGGTCGCTGCCCGCGAAGATCAGCAGCAACTGCATCTCGGTGTCGGTCAGTTCGCTGCCGACACCGCGCAGCATGTCCGAGAAGTACGGCTCCGCGAAGAAGCGGGTCTCGGGTTCGGGGACGACGAGGGCGATGGCGTCGGTGCGGTTGGCCGCGAGGGCGCGGGCCGCGGTGTTGGGGACGTAGCCGAGTTCGGCGACCGCCGCCTCGACCGCCGCGCGGGTCGCGTCGCTGACCCGGGGCGAGCCGTTGATCACCCGTGAGACCGTGCCCCGGCCGACCCCGGCCCGGGCGGCAACCTCCTCGAGCGTGGGCCGCCCCCCGCTCCGGCTCCGCGCTCCGTGGCTTGCCATGGGCTCCGCCTTTCTCGACCGTGTCCTGGTGCCGGGCTGGAATGTAACAGGGCCGACCGTGGGGGCCCGCGTCACCGGGTGAAGGCAGTTAACGGGCCGATAACTGAACGCCGTTGCCGTTGTCCACTCCCTTGACACCCCGCCGCGAACCGACGACTCTTCAACACATCACAGCTGGGAGCGCTCCCACAGTACCTGACTCATACACGTCCCGCACGTTCCCCGCCCGAGCCGCAGCGAGCAAGAACAGGCCCAACCCATGCAGTTGGCCGGGGGGTCGGCACGTCAGGCATCAGGAGGACGCAATGCGCACGAGCATCCGCCGGTCCCGCAGGCTGGGGGCCTTCATGGCCGTCGCCGCGCTGACCACCGGGCTGCTGGCCGGCTGCGCCAACGACTCGGACGACGGCTCGTCGAACGCGGACGGCGGCAACGGCAGTGGCAAGGGCAAGATCACGCTGACCATCGGTACCTTCGGCGTCTTCGGCTACAAGCAGGCCGGCCTCTACGACGACTACATGAAGCTCCATCCGGACATCAACATCAAGGAGAACGTCACCACTCGTACCGACGTCTACTGGCCTAAGGTGCTCACCCGCCTCCAGGCCGGCTCCGGCACCGACGACATCGAGGCCATCGAGATCGGCAACATCACCGAAGCCGTGCAGACCCAGGCCGACAAGTTCGTGGACCTCGGCAAGGACGTCGACAAGTCCCAGTGGCTGGACTGGAAGAACGCCCAGGCCACCACCAAGGACGGCAAGCTCATCGGGCTCGGGACCGACATCGGGCCGATGGCCATCTGCTACCGGAAGGACCTGTTCCAGAAGGCCGGGCTGCCGACCGACCGGACCAAGCTCGCCGAGATGTGGAAGGGCGACTGGTCCAAGTACGTCGACGTCGGCAAGCAGTACATGCAGAAGGCGCCCAAGGGCACCAAGTTCGTGGACTCGGCCTCCTCGGTCTACAACGCGGCGGTGGGCGGCGCCGGCGAGCGGTACTACGACAAGGACGGCAACCCCGTCTGGGACAAGTCCGAGGGCGTGAAGAAGGCCTGGGACGTCGCCATGACCGCGGCGACCAGCAACATGTCGGCCAAGCTGAAGCAGTTCGACCCGACGTGGGACCAGGGCTTCGCCAACGGCACCTTCGCCAGCGTCGCCTGCCCGGCCTGGATGATCGGCTACATCGAGCAGAAGTCCGGTGACTCCGGCAAGGGCAAGTGGGACGTGGCGGCCGCGCCGGCCGCGTCGAACTGGGGCGGCTCGTTCCTCGGCGTGCCGACCGCGACCAAGCACCAGAAGGAGGCCGTCGCGCTGGCGAAGTGGCTGACCGCGCCCGAGCAGCAGGCGAAGGTCTTCGGCAAGCAGGCCAGCTTCCCGTCCACCCCGTCGGTGTACCCGAGCCTGAAGCCGCAGACCGACACCACGGCATACTTCTCCGACGCCCCGATCACCCAGATCTTCTCGGACTCGGCGAAGACCATCCCCTCGCAGCCCCTCGGCCCCAAGGACAAGCCGATCGACAACGCGATCAGCGACGTCGGCATCCTCCAGGTCGAGCAGAAGGGCAAGTCGCCCGCGCAGGGCTGGGACGCCGCCTCCAAGGAGATCAAGGACGTGCTCGGCCAGTGAGCAGCTCCAACGAAGCTCTCGCGCACTCCGCGAAGAGCGCCGACGCCGCGCCCGGCAGCCCGCCGGGCGCGGCCCGGGGCGCTCACGGTCGCGGTGCGCCGACGGGCGCCGATTCCTGGCGCAGCCGGTTGTACCGCTGGGACATGAAGGCGTCGCCGTACGCGTTCGTGGCCCCCTTCTTCGTCCTGTTCGGGGCCTTCACGCTGGTCCCGCTGCTCTACACGGCCTGGTACTCGCTGCACAACGTGCAGCTGTCGGCCCTCGACCACCAGACCTGGGCGGGCCTGGACAACTACCAGAACCTGCTCACCTCGGACTTCTTCTGGAACGCCCTGGAGAACACCTTCACCATCGGTCTGATCTCCACGGTTCCGCAGCTGCTGGCCGCGCTCGGCCTCGCCCATCTGCTGAACTACCGGCTCCGCGGCTCGACCGTGTGGCGCGTGGTGATGCTGACCCCGTACGCCACCTCGGTGGCGGCCGCGACCCTGGTGTTCACGCTGCTGTACTCGTGGGACGGCGGCATGGTCAACTGGATCCTCCACTTCTTCGGGGCGGGTCCGGTCAACTGGCGGGAGTCGGACTGGGGTTCGCAGTTCGCGGTCTCGTCGATCGTGATCTGGCGCTGGACCGGCTACAACGCGCTGATCTACCTGGCCGCGATGCAGGCGATCCCGACCGATCTGTACGAGTCGGCGGCGATCGACGGGGCCAACCGATGGCAGCAGTTCTGGCATGTGACGATCCCGCAGCTGCGGCCGACGATCCTGTTCACGATCGTCGTCTCCACCATCGGCGCCACCCAGCTCTTCGGTGAGCCACTGCTGTTCGGCGGGGTCAGCGGGTCCAAGGGCGGCTCCGAGCACCAGTACCAGACGCTGGGTCTGTACATGTACGACCAGGGCTGGATCATCGGCAACCTCGGCAAGGCGTCCGCGATCGCCTGGTCGATGTTCCTGATCCTGCTGGTCGTCGCCGCGGTCAACCTGCTGCTCACCCGACGGCTGAGGAAGTCCCGATGACGACCAATGAGCTGACTCTTCCCCAGGCCGCGCGGGCGAAGCGCGGGCGGCGCCGGGGGATGGGCGCGGGCAAGCAGCTGCACGCCGGCCCGGTGACGTATGTCGTGCTGACCGTCTTCGCGCTGGTCTCGCTGGCCCCGCTGGTGTGGACGGCGATCGCGGCCTCGCGCACCGACCGGCGGCTCGCCCAGACCCCGCCGCCGCTGTGGTTCGGCGGCAACCTGTTCAAGAACCTGCAGACCGCGTGGGACCAGGCGGGGCTCGGCACCGCGATGTTCAACTCGGTGCTCGTGGCGGGCACGATCACGGTGAGCACGGTGCTGTTCTCCACGCTGGCCGGCTTCGCCTTCGCCAAGCTGCGGTTCCGCTTCTCCGGTCTGCTGTTGCTGCTGACCATCGGCACGATGATGATCCCGCCGCAGCTGGCCGTCGTCCCGCTGTACCTGTGGATGTCCGACCTCGGCTGGTCGAACCAGCTGCAGACGGTGATCCTGCCGAGCCTGGTGACCGCGTTCGGCACGTTCTTCATGCGGCAGTACCTGGTGCAGGCGCTGCCGTCGGAGCTGATCGAGGCGGCCCGGGTGGACGGGGCGAGCAGCATCCGGGTCGTGTGGCACGTGGTCTTCCCCGCCGCCCGGCCGGCGATGGCCGTGCTCGGCCTGCTGACCTTCGTGTTCGCCTGGAACGACTTCCTGTGGCCGATCATCGCCCTGAACCAGCAGAACCCGACCGTGCAGGTGGCCCTGAACTCGCTCGGCACCGGCTATGTCCCGGACCAGGCGGTGATCATGGCCGGCGCGCTGCTGGGCACGCTGCCGCTGCTGATCGCCTTCCTGCTGTTCGGCAAGCAGATCGTGGGCGGGATCATGCAGGGCGCGATCAAGGGCTGACCTGTCCTTTCCCGGGGGCCGGGCCGCCACCGGCCCGGCCCCCCACCTCCCCTCCCCTTCCCCCCGCCTCGCCGGTCTTCCACGACGACAATGGGAGCGCTTCCATGCCCGACTCCGTTTCGCCTTCCCCCCTGGCCTTCCCTTCCTCCTTCCTCTGGGGCGCGGCCACCTCCGCGTACCAGATCGAGGGCGCGGTGCGCGAAGGCGGCCGCACCCCCTCGATCTGGGACACCTTCAGCCATACACCGGGCAGGACCGCCGGCGGCGAGACCGGTGACACCGCCGTCGACCACTACCACCGCTACCGCGACGACGTGGCGCTGATGGCGGAGCTGGGCCTGACCTCCTACCGCTTCTCCGTCTCCTGGCCGCGGGTGCAGCCCACGGGCCGGGGCCCGGCCGTGCAGGTGGGCCTGGACTTCTACCGCCGTCTGGTGGACGAGCTGCTCGCGCACGGCATCCGGCCGGCCCTCACCCTCTACCACTGGGACCTCCCGCAGGAGCTGGAGGACGCGGGCGGCTGGCCGGAGCGGGACACCGCCCTGCGGTTCGCCGAGTACGCACAGCTGGTCGGCGAGGCGCTGGGCGACCGGGTGGAGCAGTGGATCACCCTCAACGAGCCCTGGTGCAGTGCCTTCCTGGGCTACGGCTCCGGCGTCCACGCCCCCGGCCGCACCGACCCGGCCGCATCCCTGAGGGCCGCCCACCACCTCAACCTGGCGCACGGCCTGGGCGCGGCGGCCCTGCGCTCGGTGATGCCGGCCCGCAACCAGATCGCCGTCAGTCTCAACTCGTCGGTGGTGCGGCCCCTTTCGCAGGATCCGGCCGACCTGGCGGCGGCCCGCCGGATCGACGACCTGTCCAGCGGGATCTTCCACGGCCCGATGCTGCACGGGGCGTACCCCGGCTCGCTCTTCTCGGCGACGGCCTCGGTCACCGACTGGTCGTACGTCCTCGACGGTGACGTCCGCGCCATCAACACGCCGCTGGACGCGCTGGGCCTGAACTACTACACCCCGACGCTCGTCTCGGCCGCCGGCGACGGGGTCAAGGGACCGCGCCGGGACGGCCACGGGGCGAGCGAGCACTCCCCCTGGCCGGGCGCCGACAGCGTGCTGTTCCACCAGAGCGCGGGCGAACGCACCGAGATGGGCTGGCCGATCGACCCGACGGGCCTGCACGAGCTGATCATGCGGTACGCGCGGGAGGCACCGGGCCTGCCGCTGTACGTGACCGAGAACGGCGCGGCCTACGACGACAAGCCCGACCCCGACGGTCGCGTGCACGACCCGGAGCGCATCGCCTACCTGCACGGCCACCTCTCGGCGGTGCACCGCGCCCTCGCCGACGGCGCGGACGTCCGCGGCTACTACCTGTGGTCCCTGCTGGACAACTTCGAGTGGGCGTACGGCTACGACAAGCGGTTCGGTGCGGTGTACGTCGACTACGCGACGCTGGAGCGGACACCGAAGTCGAGCGCCCACTGGTACGGCGAGGCGGCACGGACGGGAACGCTGCCGCCGGTGGAGCGCCCGGTGTGACGGGCTCGGGCGCGGCACCCCGGAGAGTGCCGCGCCCGTTGCGCCCCTGAGGCGTCGGGTCAGTTGAAGGCGCCGAAGGCCTTGGAGAACGCGAACTTGTCCTGAGTGATCGAGCTGCACGTGGCGTCGGCGGTGGGCTTGGTGCCGCCGGCGCACTGCTTGTCGCGGGTCGCTGACCACATGGAGAGCCCGCCGAGGCCCTTGGCCTTGGCGAAGTCCGCCAGCTGGGTGGCGTCGTCGACCTTGAAGACCTCGGAGGAGACGTCGTTGACGCCGATCATCGGGGTGATGGCGACCGTCTTCCAGGCGGCGGAGTCGGACAGGCCCAGCACGCCCTTGACCTGGGCCTGGGTGGCGGTGGCCGCCTGCTCGGCGTAGGTGCCCATGTCGCCGCTGTAGGAGGCGCCGTAGTCCATCGCCATGATGTTGACGGTGTCGGTCTTCACGCCGTTGGACTTGGCGTTGGCGAGGAGGTTCACGCCGTCCTGGGTCAGGCCCTCGGGCATCACCGGCAGGGTGAAGGAGACGTCCAGGTCCGGGTGCTGGGCCTGGAGCTTGGCTATCGCCTGCGCCCGACGGGTGTTGGCGGCCACGTCGGGCAGCGCGCCGCCCTCGACGTCGAAGTCGACCTTGGTCAGCTTGAAGGCGTCGACGGCCTTGCCGTAGGCCGCCGCCAGCGCGTCCGCGGAGGAGCAGGTGGTGGCCAGCTCCGAACCGGAGGCGCCGCCGAAGGAGACCCGGACGTCACCGCCCTTGGCACGCAGGGAGCCGATCTGGGCGGCCACGCCGTCACCGGTGAGGTCCGTGACACCGCCCCACTTGGGCGTGCAGCCCCCGCCGTCCGTGATGAAGGCCAGGTTGAAGTTCTTGACGCCGGTCGCGTCGGCCGCGCCGAGCAGGTCGAAGGCCGGGTAGAGGGAGGTGTCGACGTACGGGGCGAAGCCGGCCGAGGCGGTGGTGCCGCTGCCGGTGCTCCCGGTGGGGGTGGGGGTCGCGCTGTGAGTGGGGGTGGCGCTCTGCGTCGGGGTCGCGCTCTTGGTCGGGGTGGCCGTCGGGGTGGCGGTGGGGGCCGGTGACTGGCTCTGCGTCGGGCGGCCGCTCGGCTCGGGGGTGGCACCGTCGTCCGCGGAACACTGCGCGCCGTCGATCCGGCAGCCCGTCGGGGCGCCGCTGCCCTCGACCACGAAGCCGACGGTGGTCGACTTGTCCGGTGCGAGGCCCTCCGTGTCCCACTTCGGGGGCTTCACGGTGACGTGCCGGCCGCTCACGCTCGACTCGCCGTTCCACAGCGAGCTGAGCTTCGCGCCCGCGGGGAGGTCGAACTCCAGCGTCCAGGCCTTCTCCGTCCGGCCGCTGTTGTTGGTGACGACGTACTGCGCGGTGTAGCCCGTCGACCAGTCGCTGGTCCTGGTGTACGCGGCGCCGACACCGGCCGCGTGCGCGGTGCCGGTGAGCAGGACCGCGCCGCCGCCGACCGCGGCCGCGGCCACCAGACCGCCGATCGCCTTGTTCCTGCCGTTGATCCTGCGCCGGTGGGTGCTCATGCGCGTGCCTGCCTTCGTTCATCACGGGGGTGAGGTGCGGCAGCACGCTAGCGATCCGGAATCGGACAAACGGCTTGATCTGGACGGCCGTTGAAGACCTTAGGGTGCGCTTAAGGAAGGGATCGGGGACGGTTAATGGTCGAGACCAATTTGCCCGGCCGTCTCCTGCGCACGGCCCCCCGGTGCCCCCTGCCCGCCGGCTTGCGTCCGTCCAGCTGGAACCAGATGCGCACCTCGGTCCCGCCCAGTACGGACGCGCCGATGCGGACGTCTCCGCCGGTGGACTCGGCGAGCCGGCGCACGATGTCGAGGCCCAGGCCGGTCGAGCCGGCGTTGCCGGAGCCGCGGCCGCGGGCCATCGCCGCGTCGGGGTCGGGTATGCCGGGGCCCGCGTCCGAGACCAGCACGATCACCGCGTCCTCCCCGTTGTGCACGTCGACCGCGAAGGCGGTGCCCTCGGCGGTGTGCCGGAAGACATTGCCGAGCAGCGCGTCGAGGGCGGCGGCCAGGTCGGCGCGGGCCACGGGGATGCGCACCGGCCGCTCCACCCCGGCCACCCGCCACTTGCGGCCCTCGTCCTCGGCGAGCGCGGACCAGAACTCCATGCGCTCGCGGACCACCGAGGCCGCGTCGCACCCGGCGCCGGGCCCGGCCGCCGCGGTCTGCGGCTTGGCCTCGCGCGCGGTGCGGATGATGGTGTCGACCTCGCGCTCCAGCTGGGCGACGGCGGTCCGGGTCTGCTCGGCGGCGGGCCCGGCGCCGAGGGAGGCGGCGTTCAGCCGGAGCACGGTCAGCGGGGTGCGCAGCCGGTGCGAGAGGTCGGCCGCCAGCTCCCTCTCGTTCGCGAGGAGCTGGACGACCTGGTCGGCCATGGAGTTGAACGCGACGGCGGCCAGCCGCAGTTCGGTCGGCCCGTCCTCCGGCACCCGGGCTCCCAGCTTGCCCTCGCCCAGCTCGTGCGCACCCTCGACCAGCCGCTGCGCCGGCCGCACCATGCGCACCCCGAGCCGGTCGGCGACCGCGACCGAGCCGACGATCAGCGCGAGGCCGACCGCGGCGAGCACCGCCCAGGCCGTGCCGACGCCGTTGCTCGTCTCGGACTCGGGGACGTACACCTCCACGACCGCGATCGCACCGGAGCTGAGCGCGACCGGCTGCAGCAGGGTGGAGCCGCCGGCGACCGAGGTGGTGGAGGCGCGGCCCAGTTTCCGTACGGCCTCGATGTCCCGGCCGGCGGCGCGCCGCCGGCCGAGGTCGAGCGCCGGGCGCGCGCCGTCGGCGGGCAGGTGCACGGCCATCCCGGAGTCCGCGCCCGCGGAGGCGACCACCCGCTCCAGCTTGTCCCGGTCGGTGGTGATGGACAGCGCGGGAGCGACCGCGGCCGCCTCCCGCTCGGCGTTGGAGAAGGCACGGTCACGGGCCATCTCCTCGACGACGAGACCGAGCGGGACGGCGAAGGCGACCACGACCATCGTGGTGACCGCCAGGCAGACCTTGACCAGGGCCCATCTCATCGCGGCGGCTCCCCTCCCCCGTCGGCCGGCACGGGCGGCTCCAGCTTCACACCGACGCCCCGGAGGGTGTGCAGATACCGCGGCCGGGCGGCCGTCTCCCCCAGCTTCCGGCGCAGCCAGGACAGATGGACGTCGATGGTCTGGTCGTCGCCGTAGGACTGCTGCCAGACCTCGGCGAGGAGCTCCTTGCGCGGGACGACGACGCCGGGGCGGCCGGCGAGGAAGGCCAGCAGGTCGAACTCGCGGCGGGTGAGGTCGAGCCGGACACCGTCCAACTCGGCCTGGCGGCGCAGCGGATCGACGCTCAGCCCGCCGACCCGGATGACGGGGGACGGCGGGGCCTCCCCACCGCCGGAGCGGGAGCGGCGCAGCACGGCCGCGATCCGCGCCGACAGATGCTCGACCGAGAACGGCTTGGTCAGATAGTCGTCCGCCCCGGCGTTCAGCAGCCGGACGACCTCCGTCTCGTCGTCCCGGGCGGTGGCGATGATGACGGGTACGTCGGTGATGCCGCGCAGCATCTTCAGCGCCTCGGAGCCGTCCAGGTCGGGCAGTCCGAGGTCCAGGATGACCACGTCGAAGCGGAAATGGGCGACCTCGCGCAGCGCCTCCAGTGCCGTACCGACGCTGCGCACGGTGTGTGAGGCGTCGGTCAGATGCCGGATCAGCGCCGAGCGTACGAACTGGTCGTCCTCGACCACGAGCACACTTGCCATGCGCCGCACCGTACGCCATGCGGCGGACCCGGACCCGGCGCCTGTGGATAACCCGGGACAAGTGCGCGCGGCGGTGGCGCTGAGGCAGTATGGCCCGCGATGCGCAGAGGACTCGTACACGTACTGGCGTGGCTGCTCGCGACGGGAGCGGCGGTCACGCTGTCGTGGTGGGGTGTGCACACGGTGATGGCCGGGACGGCGTACGACCCGCCGCGCGCCCTGCCGATCACGGCGGCGGACACGACCACGCGGCACTCGAAACCGCCGGATCCGCCGACCGCCCGGCCGGCCCCGTCGAAGAGCCCGTCGGCCCGGCCGCCGGCCCCCACTCCCTCCCGGACGCCGGCCGCCGGCACCGGCCCCTCCCCCACCGCCACCACGTCCGGCAGGGTCAAGGCCTACGACACCGGCGGCGGCCGGGCGGTCTTCGACCTGGGACCGGCGAGCGCCACCCTCGTCTCGGCGACCCCGGGGACCGGCTGGTCGATGCAGGTGTGGAAGACGGAGGCGTGGATCCGGGTGGAGTTCAGCCGGGGTACGGACCGGGTGTCGGTGTTCTGCACCTGGCACGACGGGCCGCCGCACGTGGAGGTCGGCACCTACTGAGCAGCCACCGGCCACACCGGGCCGGGGAGGCTCAGCGGAACACCGGGACCGGGGCAGCTCGGTGGAAGACCGGGGCCGGGGAGGCTCAGCGGAACACCGGGGCCGGGGAGGCTCAACGGAACACCGGGACCCGGGCGGCTCGGTGGAGGACCGAGCCGGGGCGTCTCGGCAGAACACCGGGGCCGGGGCGGCTCGGTGGAAGACCGAGGGCGGCGGGGCCGGGGAGGCTCAGCGGAAGACCGAGGGCGGCGGGGCCGGGGAGGCCACTGCCGCCTGGTCCGTCACGGGGACGGCGCCGCCGGTGAAGTCGGTGAGCTGCCGGCCGTGTTCGACGCGCGCGGGGTGCGGGTCGGAGGCGGCGCGCCGGGTGAGTTCGGCGAGTGGCAGCGGGACGTCCGAGGCGGCCAGGACGGCGTTGCCGAAGCGCTTGCCGCGCAGCACGGCCGGGTCCGCGATCAGGGCGAGTTCCGCGAAGCGGGCGGCCGCGGTGGCGATCTGGCCGCGCAGATGGGCGAGCGGCGGGCCGTCGGCGAGGTTGGCGGCGTAGACACCGGAGGGCTTCAGGGCGCGGCGGACCTCGTCCAGGAACTCGGTGGAGGTGAGGTGGGCGGGGGTCCGGGCGCCGCTGAAGACATCGACGACGACCAGGTCGGCCCAGCCGTCCGGCACCTTGGCAAGACCCGCGCGGGCATCGGCGGACCTGACCCGGATCCGGGCGTTGGGGTCCAGCGGCAGCTCGCGGCGTACCAGTTGGACGAGGGCCGCGTCCCGCTCGACGACCTGCTGGGTGGAGCGGGGGCGGGTGGCGGCGACGTACCGGGCGAGGGTGAGGGCGCCGCCGCCGAGGTGTACGGCCTGCACCGGCCTGCCGGGCGGTGCGACGAGGTCGATGACATGGCCGAGGCGGCGCTGGTACTCGAAGGAGAGGTAGGCCGGGTCGTCAAGGTCGACGTGGGACTGGGGTGCCCCGTCGATCAGCAGCGTCCAGGCCCGGGGCCGGTCCGGGTCGGGTATGAGCTCTGCGAGCCCGCCGTCGACCGCTTCCACCACGGCCTCGACGGCGGCCGACCTGCGCCGGTTGTTCCTGGACCTGCCCATCGGTCCATTTTCGCAGCTCCCGCGGGCACGCGCTTCACCGGCGGCTGTCCGCGGCCTCGATCAGCCGGGCCGCCTCCCCGAGGGCCCGGCGCAGCACCACAGGGTCGGTCGCGAGGTCGGCCTCGCCGGGCGGCAGCAGCCAGTCCGAGCCCTCCACCGGGGGCTCCGGGTTCAGCCGCAGCCCCCGCCCGTTCGTCTCGGTGCAGGTGCTGCCCGGCACGTCCCAGCAGGCGGCGGTGCCGGCCGGCACCAGAAAGCCGAGGGTGCCGCAGCCGTCGTCGTGCAGTACCGGCCCCACGGCCTCGCCCGCCCCGCGCCGCAGGATGTCGACCGCCTCCAGCCCCTGCCGGGCCGGCACCGTCACAAGGTCGCAGGCCGCGTCACGGGCCGTCGGCGACGGCGGCGTACCCGGCACAGCCGACGCGCCCGACGTACAAGGATCGTTGCTCTGGCTGGTCTCCATGCCGGCCTCCACCACGCCTGTTGCAGTCCATGGTGTTCAACGCGCGAGCCCGTCAACGGCTACGGCACAAGTGCGCCGCAAAGGATGGCAGTTCATGGCAGATCGTGGAGGAGATATCCGATTTGTAGCTAAACCCTGCGTGGCGAGTCCAACACAGCAGGTACGTTCTTGCTCGCCGGAACCAGGGTGTCACACGGACAACTCAGCCCGAACCCGCCCCGGGTCCGGCATGGTTCGACGGTTCGCACGAGAGGACCCGGCCATGGCGTCGTCAACCGAGACCTCGTCACAGCCCGAACGGCCGGCACGGCCGAACCTCGCCTTCCGGCAGCTGCGCGGCCGGCGCTCACCGGCCGAGTTCGCGGCGCTGGTGCGGCGGGCCGCGCGCGAGATCGGTGAGCGGGTGAGCTGTGACGCGCGCTACATCGGCCGGGTCGAGGCGGGTGAGATCCGCTGCCCGAACTACGCGTACGAACGGGTGTTCCTCCATATGTTCCCCGGCCGCACGCTCACCGACCTCGGCTTCGCGCCGCGCTCGTCCGTCCGCGGACGCGCGGCACGTACGGCCGCGGACGCGCCCTCGGCGCTCGGCACCGCTGAGACGCAAGGGGCCCACGAGCCGTATGACACGCAGGACCGGTACGACCCGCAGGAACCGTACGACCCGCACGAGCCGTACGAGAACGACCCACTGAACCACGAGGAGAGCGACGTGCTGCGTCGCGCATTCATGACCGGCGGGGGCGCCACGATGGCCGCCGCCACGCTGAGCCCGCTGGGGCTCACCACCGGCGCCGCGGCGGCGGTCCGGCCGCTGCGCCGCGCCGGTACCCCGGAGGCGGCCGCTCTGGAGGAGGCCGTCCGCCGCATCCGGCTGCTCGACGACCGGCACGGAGCGGACGGTCTGTACCGGCGCGCGGCGGCTCCCCTGCGCGCCGCCTATGCGCTGCTGGATGCCGGCGCGACCCGGCTCACGACCGCGGAGAGACTGCACTCGGGCGCCGGTGAACTGGCCATTTCGGTGGGCTGGCTGGCCCATGACTCGGGCCGCTTCGACGACGCCCGCTCGCACTACGCGGAGGCGCTGGCCACCGCGCGGATGACCAACGATCCGGGCCTTGAGGCCCATGCCTTCTGCAACACGGCGTTCCTGGCCCGCGACGCGGGCCGGCCCCGCGAGGCGGTACGCGCCGCGCAGGCCGCCCAGCGCGCGGCCCGCCCCCTGGGCTCACCGCGTCTGATGTCCCTGCTCGCCCTGCGCGAGGCGGGCGGCTGGGCGGGCCTCGCCGACCGCACCGGATGCGAACAGGCGCTGGCCCGCGCGCAGGCCCTCTTCGAGCGGGGCCTCTCCGAGGCGGACCCCGAGTGGATGAGCTTCTACGGAGAGGCCGAGCTGGAGGGGCTGGAGGCACAGTGCTGGTCGACGCTGGGCGACTGGCGGCGTGCGTCGCGCCACGCCGACCGTGCGGCCCAGCTCCAGGACCCCCACTTCACCCGCAACATCGCCCTCTACACCGCCGAACTGGCCGACGACCTGGCCCGTGAGGGGCGCCCCGACGAAGCGGCGTCGGCGGCGCTGCGCGTGCTGGACCTCTTGGCCCAGGTGCAGTCGTCCCGCATCCAGACGATGCTGGCGGGCACGGCCCGGGTCCTGCTGCCGCACCGGCGGGCATCGGGGGTCTCGGAATTCCTCGACCGCCATGCGTCGCTTCCGCGGGCCGGGCGGGCGTAGGGAGCACCGGACCGTCGTCGGCTGCGGGTGCGTGGGGGCCGATCGCGCAGTCCCCCATGCCCCCTTCGGGGCACGAGACCGCGAGCGGCCGTACCTCGGGCACCGCCAGGACCATCCTCCGCCGCAGGCGTGCCGGGACCGATCGCGCACTTCCCCACGCCCCTTCGGGGCACGAGACCGCAAGCAGCCGTACCTCGGGCACCGCCAGGACCACCCTCCGCCGCAGGCGTGCCGGGGCCGATCGCGCACTTCCCCGCACCCCCTTCGGGGCACGTGGCCGTGGGGGGGTCGTTCGGTTCCGGTCAGCCTGCCAAGTGGCCCACGTCGTTCCAGCTCTCGATCGCCGGCTCGCCGTACGCCCACCCCAGTACCGACAGCGAGGTCGGATTCAGCCGTATCCGTGCCGCGAACTCCAGCGGCAGTCCCAGCCATCGCGCGCCGATGGACCGCAGGATGTGCCCGTGGGCGAACACCAGGAGGTCACGGCCGGCACGGTCGGCCGAGCGGGCCCAGGCGACGACCTCGTCCGCGCGCGCGGTGACCTCCGCGAGGCTCTCCCCCTCCGGGACGCCGTCCCGCCAGATCAGCCAGCCCGGCCGGACGGCCTGGATCTCGGCGGGGGTCATGCCCTCGTACGCGCCGTAGTCCCACTCCATCAGCGTGTCCCAGGACTCGGCGCGCTCGCCGAACCCGGCCAGCTCGCACGTCTCACGCGCGCGTGCCAGCGGGCTGGTGCGCACCTCGACCCCGGGCAGCCCGTCGAACGGCGCGCGGTGCAGCCGTTCGCCGAGCAGCTTGGCCCCGCGCCGGCCCTCCTCCAGGAGCGGCACGTCGGTCCTGCCGGTGTGCTTGCCGGACAACGACCATTCGGTCTGTCCGTGCCGGGCCAGCAGGATGCGCGGTGCCATGGGGAACCTTTCCGGGAGCGGGACGCCAAGCAGACGCCGGAAGAACGACAAGAAGCCAGGTCCCTCCATCATCGCTCACCCGGAGCAGGGGCAACCCGGCGGGCGATCCCGGCGTCTTTGAGGGCTGGAACGCCCACAAGCGCGGGACCGCGCCCGCATCGCCGGGACAGCGCCCGCAGGGCCGGGATATGGACACCGTAAAGTGGCACGGTCGCCCGTCGGGGCGGACCACAGCAGAAGGGGGAGGGCGATCCGATGCCGCAGACCGAGACACCGGGCACCGAGGCGGTCCCGCGAACCCGGCTGCGGTGGTGGACCGAACTTCCGCTGATCCTGCTGGTCTACGGCTGCTACTCGGCCGGACGCCTCCTCGCCCGCGGTGACGTCTCCTCGGCCGTCGACCACGGCCTGGCGATCCTGCGCATCGAGAAGGCCCTGCACCTCAACGCCGAGCACCCGCTCAACCGGCTGTTCACGCGCGAGGCATGGCTCGGCGTACCGGCCGACTTCTGGTACGCCTCGCTGCACTACCTGATCACGCCCGCCATCCTGATCTGGCTGTTCCGGGCCCGCACCGCGCACTACCGCGCGGCCCGCACCTGGCTGATGACGTCCACGTTCATCGGTCTGATCGGCTTCACCCTGCTGCCCACCTGCCCGCCCCGGCTGCTCTCCGCGGGCCACGGCTTCGTCGACACGATGGCCCAGTACCACTCGTACGGCTGGTGGGGCGGTGAGGCCAGCGCGCCGCGCGGCATGGGCGCCATGACCAACCAGTACGCGGCGATGCCGAGCCTGCACGTCGGCTGGGCGCTGTGGTGCGGCGTGATGCTGTGGCGGTACGGCGGCAACCGCCTGACGAAGGTCCTCGGCATCGCCTACCCGCTGCTGACCGCGATCGTCGTCATGGGCACCGCCAACCACTACTTCCTGGACGCGGTCGCCGGCGTGGCCGTGATGGGCCTCGGCCTGCTGCTCGCACCGCGCGTGATGCGCGGCGCGGACCTGCTCCGGACCCGCCTGGGCCGTCGTGCAACAGCGGTACCGGCAGACACGGGTTCCCCGATTGTCAGTGCCGGATGCCAGACTTCCGCGGGTGAGCGAATTCCACGGCAGCGCGAGTCGCAGCGCACATCCGCAGCCGACCCGGACGCCTCCCCCAGCGACACGGGCGAAGGCGCTCCGGCACCGGCTCGCTGAGCTGCGCGGTCCCGAGGTACCGGCCAAGGCGCTGGACGCGCGCGCCCTCGCGGCGCTGGCCGCGAACCCGGGGTGCCGCAGGCGGGCGATCCTGGACGGTGCCGGCGTGGACAAGGCGGCGCTGGCGAACGCGCTGGGCGCGCCCTCCGGTTTCGGCCAGTCCCAGTTCGCGCTGACCCGGGGCAACGCGTTCGAGGCCCGGGTGAAGGCGGACGGCGGCGCCGAGCTGCTGCGCCTGGTCCACTCCCGCCTCGACGCGGGCGCCGAGCCGCCCGCCGGGGCCGCCGTGCCCGACCTGTCCGCGCTCGGCCCCGAGGGGCGTACGGCCCGTACGGCGCTGGCGTTGCGCGAGGCCGTGGCCGCGGGCGGCTGGACGCTGCTCGACCATCCGATGCTGGCCCTGGACGTGGCGGGCTCCCTCGCGTTCCTGGAGCCGGACGCGGTGGTGGTGCACCCGGACGGCAGCTGGACGGTCGTGGAGATCAAGTCCTTCCCTATGCTGGACGGTTCGGCCGACCCGGCGAAGGTGGGCGCGGCCGCCCGGCAGGCGGCGGTGTACGTGCTGGCCCTGGAGGAGGTCGCGGCCCGTCTCGCCCAGGACGGCACCCCCGCCGCCCGGGTACGGCACCGGGTGCTGCTGGTGTGCCCGAAGGACTTCTCCAACCTGGCCACCGGCTCCGCGGTCGATGTGCGCAAGCAGCGCGCGGTCACCGCCCGCCAGCTGGCCCGGCTCACCCGTGTCGAGGAGATCGCCGACGCCCTGCCCGAGGGCACCTGTTTCGCCCCGGACCGGCCGGCCGAGCAGCTCACGGCGGCCGTGGAGGCGGTCCCGGCGGCCTATGCGCCCGAGTGCCTGTCCGCCTGTGAACTGGCCTTCCACTGCCGGGAACGCTCCCGCGCGGCGGATGCCGTGACCCGTCTCGGCCGCCCCCTGCGCGCGGAGCTGGGCGGCCTGACGACGGTCGGGGACGTCCTCGCCGCGGCCCGCGGCGACAGCGGCGATGCCGACGACCCGACGGTGGCGGCCCTGCGCCGGGCGGCGGCCCTGCGCGCGGAGGCGCTCGCCGCGGCCGGCCGGGAGGTGGCCCCTTGTCGCTGATCGCCACCCTCGCCCGGCTGGAGGCCGTCAGCACCGGACACGCCCAGCCCGTCGCGACCGTCCGCCACCGCCGCCTGTCCGACCGCCCGCTGGTCCTGGTGCCGCTCACCACCGCCGGTGAGACCGGTGCCCCGCTCGGCGCGCTGGTCGGCACCGACCGGGACGCTCCTCGCCTGCTGGTCGTACCGCAGCCCCGCGACCGCGATCTGCGCTTCGCGTTCCTCGCCGAGCTGGCCGATGTCGTCCTGCCGTACCTCGACTCCTACCAGGAGGCCGTCGAGGCGGCCGAGCGCACCGAGACCGACCCGGAGACCGGCAAGCGGGTCAAGGTCGAGGTCGAGCTGTGCGCGGACGCCCCCCAGCTGATCGTGCCGAGCCGGGCGGGCCTGGAGTACGTACGGCTGCTCGGCCGCTCCATGCGCTTTCGCCGCACCGCCGAGCAGGACCCGGAGACACCGCATCCCGCACCGCCGCGCATCCCCCTGCTCGGCCGCTGGCTGACCCACTACGGCGAGCGGGCCCGGGTGCCCGGCTCCGCACTCCTCCTGGCGGTCACCGACCTGCTGTCCCGGCACTGGGCGACCGGCCAGTCCAGCCTGGAGGACCAGCACCTGGGCGCGCTGCTCGCCTGGATCGACCCTCCCCCGGTCCCGGCCTCGCCGGAGCAGGGGGACCTTCGTGAGCGGGGGGACCTCCGGCGGACGGGCACCGGTGCCGAGGCCGCCCGGCGCGCCGAACTCGCCCGCGACGCCGACGGCCAGCTGCTGTGCCCGCCGGCCGGACCGGCCACCGATCCGGCGTTCGACAACAAGCTGCTGGCCCCGGCGATCGAGCGCTACGACCGTGCCCGCACCGCACTGGCCGCCGCCGAGGACGCCCTGGAGGCGGACGACCGGCTGGCCGCGCTCACCGCCGCCGAGCGTGAGGTCCGCGACCTGGTCGACAGCCGCACCCGGCCCACCTGGGACGCGGTGTGGCGGGGCCTGGACCTGCTGCGGACGCTGCCCGAGGGGGCGCGTGTCGAGGAGCGGTGGACCCGCGACCGCTGGTCCTTCACCGGCCACCGCGACCGGGTGCTGGCCGGTGAGCCCCCGCAGCCGCGCCGCGACGACGCGGTGACGGCAGCGAACAAACTGGCCACGCGGGAGCGCGAACAGGCCCGCGTCGAGGCGCAGGAGGCGCTGGACGACCCGCTGGTGATGGCGGGACGGCGGCTGGCCGGGGAGGCGTTCGCGGGCGAGGTGACCGATGTCGTCATGGCCTACAGCGAGGGCAGGCGGCCCGCCCCGCGCCCGCTGGTGACCGTCCGCACCGAGGACCGGCCGCATCTGGCCGAGCGCGCGAAGGTGTACCGCTCGCTGGGCGGCAAGCCGCAGGCGGCGGAGTTCGCCGGGTACGACGGCCCCGCCGAGGAGGGGCTGCTGGTGCTGCGGATCGTGGACAAGATGGGCCGGGGCAGGGAGCCGGAGCCCGGTTCGGTGCCGGAGAAGGGCGACGCGGTGTGCTTCACCCTCTTCGAGCACGAGCAGCGCGGCGGCGCGAAGCTGCCCGACGCGGAGGAGACCCCGTGGACGCACGGCGGCCCGCCGGGTGAGGCCGTGCAGGAGGCGCCGGACGCCGTGACCGAGGAGGACGTGCTGTGACGACCCTCGATTTCGACCCCGCGGCCGCGGCCGCACGCGCCACCGACGCGATCCTCCACGACACCCTCCACGGCACCGAGCGGGGCGTGGTCGTGGACTCCCCGCCCGGCGCCGGCAAGTCCACCCTGGTGGTCCGCGCGGCCCTCGAACTGGCCGGTGCGGGGCGCCCGTTGATGGTGATCGCCCAGACCAACGCCCAGGTGGACGACCTGGTGCTGCGGCTCGCGGCGAAGAACCCCGAGCTGCCGGTGGGCCGCCTGCACAGCAGCGACGCCGACCCCTACGACAAGGCCCTGGACGGCCTGGCGAACGTCCGTACGTCCGCGAAGGCGGCCGACCTGAACGGCGTGCCGGTCGTCCTGTCCACCGCCGCGAAGTGGGCGCACGTCACGGTGGACGAGCCGTGGCGGCACGCGATCGTGGACGAGGCGTACCAGATGCGCTCGGACTCCCTGCTGGCCGTGGCCGGCCTGTTCGAGCGGGCGCTGTTCGTGGGCGACCCGGGCCAGTTGGATCCCTTCGCGATCGTGGGCAGCGAGCAGTGGGCGGGACTGTCCTACGACCCGTCGGCCTCGGCCGTGACGACGCTGCTGGCGCACAACCCGCAGCTCCCGCAGCACCGCCTGCCGGTCTCCTGGCGCCTGCCGGCCTCCGCGGCCCCGCTGGTCTCGGACGCCTTCTACCCCTACACCCCGTTCCGCAGCGGCACCGGACCCGGCGACCGGCGCCTCGCCTTCGCCGTCCCCTCCGACGGCTCGGGCCCGGACCGGGTGATCGACGAGGCGGCCCGGTCCGGCTGGGGCCTGCTGGAGCTGCCCGCCCGGCACACCCCGCGCACGGACCCGGAGGCGGTACGGGCGGTGGCGACCGTCGTACGACGCCTGCTGGACAGGGAAGGCGCGGCCGTTTCGGAGCCTCCCCCGTCGCCACCCCGTTCGACCGGGGAGCCCCCCGTCCCGGCCCCCGCCCCGCTCACCGCCGACCGCATCGCCGTCGGCACGGCCCACCGGGACCAGGCGGCGGCGGTCCGCTCGGCTCTCGCCGAGCTGGGCGTGCCGGACGTCACGGTCGACACCGCGAACCGCCTCCAGGGCCGTGAGTACGACGTCACGGTCGTCCTGCACCCGCTCTCCGGCCGCCCCGACGCCACCGCCTTCCACCTGGAGACCGGCCGCCTGTGCGTCCTGGCCTCCCGGCACCGGCACGCGTGCATCGTGGTGTGCCGCGCCGGCGTGGGTGACCTCCTGGACGACTACCCGTCCACGGAACCGGTCCAGCTGGGCACGCTGGTGAAGTTTCCGGACGGCTGGGAGGCGAACCACGCGGTGCTGGCGCATCTGGGCGAGCACCGGGTGGCCTGGCGGCCCTGAGCGTCTGCGAGCCCTGCGGGCAGGACTTCCGGCACCTCCGAGGTCCCCTTGCCCGCACGCGAGACAATGGACGATGGCCCACCGGAAGGCGGGGCCGACCGGATCGTACGAGGAGGAGAGAAGACATGGCGGAGCCCACGCCGCGTCGGAACGAACCGCGGCTACGCCCCGCGCCCCTGATCTTCGAGCCCGCGGAGGCGGCCGGCGATCCCGAGCACTTCTTCGACCTGGAGTCGATCGAGGATCCGCGGGCGCTGCTGGCCCGGGCGACGGAGCTGGCCCAGGCGTTCCGCGCGGCGGCCGACCGGGCCGTGGAGTATCAGGCCGTCGCGGCGGCCCAGCTCGCCGACCCGCGCCGGTTCGACCGGCTGACCCCGGCCGCCATCGCCGAACAGGCGGAGTGGACCGAGGACTACGCGAAGCGGATGGTGGAGTTCGGCGAGGATCTGATGCGAGGGGCCGACACGGAGGGCCGGACACCCGTCGACCCCGTCTAGCCCACCGATCCCGACACAGCCCGTCCAGCCGGTCCAGGCGGTCAGCAGACCGGCCGATCCGGCCGGTCCGAGCACTCCGGCCGATCCAGCCGGACCCGGCAATCCGGCCGGTTCAGGCGGCCCACCGATCCGGCCCATCCGACCGATCCGGCCCATCCGACCGATCTGGCCGATCCGGTCGGTCCGAGCACTCCAGTCGGTCCAGCCGGACCCGATCCGGACCAGCCGGCCCATCCGACCGATCCAACCGATCCAACCGATCTGGCCGATCCGGTCGGTCCGAGCACTCCAGTCGGTCCAGTCGGTCCAGGCGGTTCAGCCGGTCCGGCCCGTCGGCCCGTCGGCCTCTGCCCCGTCGGCCCCGGGCGGCTGCCCAAACGCGCCTGGCATATGCCAGGCGGGCAAGATACTCCTCCCTTCACCCTCCTGTCCCGAATTTCCGCAACTCAGGAGAACCGCGCACTCACGGCCGGTACATCTGGTTGGCATGAGCAGCACGCCGAATGTCACCTGTGCCACCCCTGACGGAGCCGCCTGGCTCGCCTCGACAGGAACGTATCCGCGAAGCACACTCGCGCACTGGCAGGAGCGCCCGGACGCCCCGCTGGTCCTGCCCTGCGGCACCGTCTTCGACGTGGTGAGCGCCCCCGCGATCTTCGGGCGCCGCATGCTGGACCGGTTATGGGACGAGGGACCGGGCTCCGGACCCGTCGCGATGTTCCGGGGCCGCATGCTGCTGTTCGCCGCCCCGGGCACGGCCCAGCGACTGCCCTCGCTGCTGACCTGGGAGGAGTGGGGCGGCGCACACGGCAGCCGGACGGCGACCGTGCCGCCGCTGCTGTGCCACGGCACGGGGGACGCGGTGACCGTCCCGGCCCTGTCCGGCAGCGACTCCCCCGCCCTCGGCGGCTCCCGCTGGCTGGTCGCCCCCGACACCCGTCACCCCTGGCTGCCCGGCCCCGAGGTCGTGCTCTGGGCGGCCGTGCGGGCGGCCCGTACGGCCGTGCGGATTTCGATTTTTCCTCCCGCCGACCAGGATGCTAAGGTCTACGACGTCAGCAGGCGCCGCTAGCTCAGTTGGTTAGAGCAGCTGACTCTTAATCAGCGGGTCCGGGGTTCGAGTCCCTGGCGGCGCACATGACGACGGCGGGTCGGTTCGAAAGAATCCGGCCCGCCGTTCTTCGTATACACGGCGCCCGCTCAGTCGGCCACCCCGGGCGTGATCTTCACCGTCCACGCCCCGGACGCCGTGCGGTCCTCCACCTCCACCTTCACGCCGTCCCCGGGCACCGTGAAGCTCTCCCCGAGGGAGACCGGGGCGTCGGCGAGCGGCGCGTAGACGGAGTTCTCCCAGCACGCCTCGGTGTGCGGGTGGGCGTCCACCACCTCGACGGGGCCGCCGCCGGACTCCGCGCCGCCGCGCACCCGGTAGACCAGGACCCCCTGCCGGCAGACCGCACGGTCGCTTCCGGCCGAGCCGCGCGCCTCGAAGGCCAGCGCACTGTCCGGCCCGGTGCGCACGACCGCCAGCTTCGCGCCGTGGCCGAGGCCGAAGGCGGGAGCACCGGCCGCCCCCTGCACCGCGACGCCCGGGCCGGCCTCCAGGGGCTCCAGGGTGAGGCGGGTCGGCCCGGCACCGCGCACGCACACCACCTGGCGCGGATCCAGCCAGCCCAGTTTCCACTTGTGCCAGGCGAACAGGTCCGGGGACAGCCCGAACTGGCTGCCCATCAGGTCCCAGTCGCCGACGTAGGTGTCCCAGTCGCCCTTTCCGTCGACCGGACGGTGGTAGAGGTCCGGGAGGTCGAAGACGTGGCCCGTCTCATGGGCGAGGACCAGATGGTCGGGCGGGTGCTTCTCGAAGACCGTGACCACCCTGCGCACATCCGTGCCATCCACGTGCATGGGGGTATCGAGATTGACGACCTTCGTGGCGTCGGAGTCCACGCCGGGCGCATCCGGGTCGGCGACGAAGTAGACGACGCCGTAGCGGGAGAAGTCGACCTCCTTGTCGGCCACGGCGAACGCATCGCGCAGGTAGGCGGCCCGGTCGGCGGCGCTCCAGTCGCGTCGCATGGCGTACGAGGCCGACGGCTGCGGCATGCGCAGCCAGTGCCCCAGCGGATGCGGGCGCAGGGTGAACCTGCCGTAGGAAGCCCGTTCGAAGAACCGACTGGTGGCCGGGAAGTGGTCGGCGGTCAGCTCGGCCGGAGTGGTGCGCGGAACGGCGTCCGGGAACGAGAGGAAGATCATCACTGCGTCGACCGCGCCGGTCGGGCGAGCGTAGTCGGAGTTCCAGGTGTCCACCCCCTCCGAGTGGTGAGCCTCGGTCCGGTGCAGGGCACACGGGGCCGGCGAGAAGGGCTCGGCGACCGACGGGCCGGTGAGGATCGAGGTCGCGGCCAGCGCCGACATCGTGGTGAACACGGCGGCGGTGCTGCGCAGCTTGGGCACGGAAGGACCTCCGGATGCGGTTCACGGGACACCGAATCCAGACTGTGCGAGTTTGTTGATGTTCGCCCTGTTTGTCTGAACCAGAAGGGTGAGTACGCCCATTTGGGCGCCGGGCGTGCACCGGCGGTCGACACCCCGAAACACTCACGGAACGTCACAACTGGTCGGGGGCCTGAAGAACCCGCCCAGGTGCGGGCAGAAACGATCTGTCAGAACCTGTGGTCTGTCCTGGACACTGGAGAGTGGCTGGAAGGGCCCGGGGCCAGCCTCTATGATCGGCACACTTTCCGGCACGGACAGAGATCGAGTGCACTGCGGGAGCGAGCGGTGAGCGGAACGTCCGAAGGGCCGACGCCCGCGGCAGACCTCGACCGGTCAGCCGTCACAGACAGTGATCACAACACCTACCACCGTGTCTTCGCGGCTGCCCCGCTCGCCATGGCTGTCGTCGACCGCGAAGGCCTCGTCGTCAGCGCCAACGCAGCCCTCGGCGAGCTGCTCGGCACCGACCCGGACACCCTGCCCGGGCGGGTCGCCGCGGACCTGGTGGACCTGGCCTCGGACGCCCGCACCTGGCACGCCTACCGCGAGGTCCTGCGCGGCCGGCAGGCGAAGCTGCGCTGCACCCGGCGGCTCAAACACCCCGAGGGCCACTCGGTGTGGGTGCAGGTCACCGTGGCCCCGCTGGCGGGTGCGGGGCCCGGCGTCCTCGTGTCGGTCGCCGACATCAGCGCCCGCCGCGAACTCCAGGCCCGGCTGCGGCACTTGCAGATGCACGACCCGGTGACCCGGCTGCCCAACCGCACCCTCTTCTTCGAGCGCCTGACGGCCGCCCTGGAGGCGGATTCGTACGAGCTGAGCGGCACCGGCCGGATCGGCCTGTGCTACCTGGACCTGGACGGCTTCAAGGCCGTCAACGACACCCTCGGCCACCGGGTCGGCGACCGGCTGCTCTCGGCCGTCGCCGAGCGGCTGACCCGGGTCGCCGACGAGGCCGGCTACGCCCGCACGGGCACACCCCTGGTGGCACGGCTCGGCGGCGACGAGTTCGCCCTGCTCGTGGAGGACTCCACCGGCACCGAACAAGTGGCCGAGCTGGCCGAGTCCGCGCTGAAGGCCCTGGAGGCACCCTTCGACCTGGCCGGGCAGCGGCTGTCGCTGACGGCCTCCATCGGTGTCGTGGAACGGCACGCGGCCGGCACGACCGCCACCGGGCTGATGCAGGCGGCCGATACGACCCTGTACTGGGCGAAGGCCGACGGCAAGGGGCGCTGGACGCTGTTCGACCCCGAGCGCAACGCGCACCGGATGACCCGTCAGGCCCTCTCCTCCACCCTGCGCCCGGCCATCGAGCGCGGTGAGTTCGCCCTGGAGTACCAGCCGTTGGTGGGCATGGAGGACGGCCGGCTGAGCGGGGTCGAGGCGTTGATCCGCTGGAATCATCCTCAGTTCGGCACACTGACGCCGAATCGGTTCATCGGATTGGCCGAGGAGGACGGTTCGATCGTCCAGCTCGGCCGCTGGGCGCTGGAGACCGCCTGCCGGCAGGCCCGCCGCTGGCAGCTGGACAACCCCGGCGAGCCGCCGATCTTCGTGAGCGTCAATGTGGCGGTGCGTCAGGTGTGGGACTCGGACCTGGTGGCGGACGTGGCGCAGACCCTCGCCGAGACCGGACTCGCCCCGCACCTGCTCCAGCTGGAGCTGACCGAGTCCGCCGTGATGGGCTCGGGGGGCCGTCCGCTCCAGGCCCTCCAGGCCCTCAGCGACATGGGCGTGCGCATCGCCATCGACGACTTCGGCACCGGCTACTCGAACCTGGCGTATCTGAGCAGGCTGCCCGTGTCGGTGCTGAAGCTGGACGGCTCGTTCGTGCGCGGCTTCCAGTACGAGGGCGACAAGAGCACGGTGGCCGTGCCGCCCAACGCGGCCGACGAGGTGATCGTGGAGGCGATGATCCAGCTGGCCCACCGTCTCGGTCTGACGGTCACCGCGGAGTGCGTGGAGACCTCGGCCCAGGCCACGCGGCTGCGCCGGATCGGCTGCGACACCGGGCAGGGGTGGCTGTACTCGCGCCCGGTGCCGCCGGATCGTATCTCCGAGCTGCTGGGGTCGCAGACCTACGCGGTGGGCAAGCCGTAGGCGTCCGCTATCAGTTCGTAGGAGCGCAGCCGCAGTGCGCCGCGGTGGGCGTGCGAGGTGAGCATCAGCTCGTCCGCGCCGGTGCGCCTGCGCAGGTCGTCCAGGCCGGAGCGGACCTCGTCCGCCGTGCCGTGCACGATGTTGGCGCTCCAGGAGGCGACGAAGTCCTCCTCCATCGGGCTGAACTCGTACGCCTCCGCCTCCTCCGGGTCGGGGAAGAGGCCCGGGCGGCCGGTGCGCAGCCGGATCATGTTCAGCGCGGTGGCCCTCACCTGACGGCGGGCCTCGCGCTCGTCGTCCGTGGCGAGGGCGGAGACGCCGATGAGGGCGTACGGCTCGTCGAGCACCGCGGAGGGCCGGAAGGTCTGCCGGTACAGGTCGAGGGCCGGGATGGTGTTCTGCGCGGAGAAGTGGTGCGCGAAGGCGAAGGGCAGCCCCAGCAGGCCGGCCAGGCGGGCGCTGAAGCCGGAGGAGCCGAGCAGCCAGACGGGCGGGCGGTGCGGGGACTGGACGCCGCCCGGGCTGCTGCCCTGCACCGGCCCGGGAATCGCGTGGATACGCCGGTACGGATGCCCGTCGGGGAAGTCGTCGTCCAGGAAACGGGTGAGTTCGGCGAGCTGCTGCGGGAAGTCGTCGGCGCCCTCGTTCAGCGTGTCGGTGCGGCGCAGCGCGGCGGCGGTGGCCCCGTCGGTGCCGGGTGCCCGGCCCAGGCCCAGGTCGATCCGCCCCGGAGCCATCGCCTCCAGCGTGCCGAACTGCTCGGCGATCACCAGCGGGGCGTGGTTGGGCAGCATGACGCCACCCGAGCCGAGCCTGATGCGGTCGGTGTGGGCGGCGAGGTGGGCGAGGATCACGGCGGGCGAGGAGGAGGCGACGCCGGGCATGGAGTGGTGCTCGGCCACCCAGTACCGGTGGAAGCCGCGCGACTCGGCGAAGCGGGACAGCTCCACGCTGGTGCGCAGCGCGTCGGTGGCGGTACTGCCCGCGCCGACGGTCACCAGGTCCAGTACGGAGAGGGGGACGGGGGCACTCCCGTACGTCGTGCCCCGGATCTCGTCTGCCGACACGGTGTATGCCTCCTGTTTCCGACCGTGAACTGCCCTACGGCCCCGTAACAGGAGGCGGTCCCCGCTTATTCCCCCACCCACCCGAGCCGGGTGGCGACCAGGGGGCAGAGGCCGACGTCCCGGCCGCCCGGGCCGGACGCCGAGACAGCCTCACGGCCGCCCGAGCCGGGGTAGCGGGCCGGCCTCTCGGGCGCCCGAGCCGGGGCACCGGGCCAACCCCTCGGCCGAGCGAGCCGGGGTGCCGGGGCGCCGGGGTGCCGGGGCGCCGGGGCGGCCTCTCGGCCGGGCGAGTCGGGTGGGTGGGCGGTGGGATCCAGGGGCGGAGCCCCTGGCGGGGGGCGGGGCGGAGCCCCGGGGCCGGCCGGTCAGACCTGCACGATCGGCTCCCTGGTGAACAACGCCCCCAGCGCCGGCGCATTCACCCGGCGGTCGGCCAGCCGCAGCCCCTCCCACACCGACACCTGGTTCGCCGTGAGCACCGGCTTGGACAGCGCCTTCTCCAGCAGGCCGATGTGCGCGGCCGTGTGCAACGCCGTGTCCGGCAACAGCACGGCCTCCACGCCGGAGGCGTCCGCCGCCCTCGCGAGCGTCAGCACCTCCTCCTCCCCCCACGTCCCCACCTCGGCGGCCGTGACGATGCCGGACGACCGCACCGCCGCCACCTCCAGCCCGGCGGCCCGCAGGAAGTCCGCGAACAGCGCGGCCACGTCCTGCGGGTAGGTCGCGCCCACGGCGACCCGTCGTACGCCGATCTCGCGCGCCGCGTGCACGAAGGCGAAGGACGTGGAGGAGGCCGGCATCCCGGCCACCCGGGCCAGCGCCCGCACCTGCTCCTGGGCGCCCTCCCAGCCGTACACGAAGCTGCCGCTGGTGCACGCCCACACCACCGTCTCGGCGCCGGTGAGCCGCAGCTCCTCCATGCCCGCGGCGAGCCGCTCGGTCGAGCCCATCTCGCGCAGCGCGTCCACCCGGTGCGCGTCCTCACCGATGTCGGTGTGCACCAGGTCCACCCGGATGTCGCTGCCCAGCAGCTGCTCGATGCGCGGATAGTCGTTCTCGCCGGAGTGGCCGGGGTAGAGGAATCCGAGTGCAGTCATGTCAGCCCTTCTCCGTGTTCCTGGCGGTCCTGGCGGTCCTGGCGGTCCTGGCTTTCTGCCGGCAGTGCGGGCCAGTCACGCGCGGCTTCGTCCAGCAGCGCCTGATAGGGCCCCACGGCTCGGGTACCCAGCCGGCGCAGGGCAGCCCACATCGTGACCTGGTTGGCGGACAGGACGGGGATGCGCAGCTCGGCCTCCAGCTGGGGGATCACGTCGTAGGTCGCCAGGTTGGTGCACGAGATGAAGAGCGCGTCGGCCGAGCCGGGGCGGACCGCGCGGCGGGCCATCGCGACCACGTCCCGGTAGGGCACCTGCCAGATGCTCCGGGTCAGCCCCATGAACGAGCAGCCGGTGACCGCGACGCCGGCCTCGGCGACGTACTCCTCCAGGGCGCGGGTGACGGACACCGTGTACGGGGTGACGAGGGCGACCCGTCGGATCCGCAGCTCCTCCAGCGCCTCCAGCAGCGCCCCCGAGGTGGTGACCGCGGGCAGCGCGTCACCGGACGCGCTCATCGCCGCGCACATCGCCCGCTCGCCCGCGATCCCGCCGACGAAGCTGCCGGAGGTACAGGCGTAGGCGACGACCTCGGGGGCGACGGCACTCAGCGCGCGCACCGCCTCGCCGAGCGTCTGGTGCTCGCTGACCAGCCGGGCCAGGTCCAGGCTCACCTCGACCGGCACGAACGGGGTGCGGGTCAGATGCAGCGACACCTCGTCGGGCACCCAGCGCCACAGCTCGCGGTCGAGGGCGAAGTCGAAGGGAGCCACGACAGCGACACCGCGCTGCGGGCGAGGGCCGCCGAGAAAGGAGACGTCCATGGCAGCACCGGCCTCACGCTGGGAGACGGGGGAACAACGGATGGTGGATACGCCCGTGTTGACGAAGGTAGGTTCGGGTGCGAGCGTGGTCAATCCGCGCATGTCAGACGCCCGGAGTCGCCTCGTATGACGCCGACCCTCCCCGCCCTCCCCGCCCTCCCCACCCTCCTGGTCCTCGATGCCGACCCTCCGCCGCGGCTCGGCCGTCTCACCGGCCGGGCCCGGGTCGTGCACACCGACGCGGCCGGCCTCACCGCACGGCTGCCGGAGGCGGACGTGCTGCTCGTGTGGGACTTCACCTCGTACGCGGTGCGCGAGGCCTGGCCCGGGCCGGGGCCGCGGCCGCGCTGGGTGCACACGGCGAGCGCGGGCGTGGACCATCTGATGTGTCCGGAACTCGCCGCGTCCGACACCGTGGTGACCAATGCGCGCGGGATCTTCGACCAGCCGATCGCCGAGTACGTGGCCGCCCTGGTGCTGGCGATGGCCAAGGATCTGCCGCGCACGCTGGAGTACCAGCGGGAGCGGACCTGGCGGCACCGGGAGACCCGGCGGGTGGCGGGCACGCGCGCCTGCGTGGTCGGGTCCGGGCCGATCGGCCGGGCGATCTCCCGCACGCTGCGGGCCCTGGACGTGACGACGGCGCTGGTCGGGCGGGAGCCGCGCACCGGGATCCACGGCCCGGGCGACCTGGACCGGCTGGTCTCCCGCGCGGACTGGGTGATCGCGGCCGCGCCGCTGACCACGCAGACGTCCGGCATGTTCGACGTCCACCGGTTCGGTGTGATGCAGCCATCGGCGGTCTTCGTGAACGTCGGCCGCGGGCAGCTGGTCGACGAGGACGCGCTCACCGAGGCGCTGCGCAGGCGCTGGATCGCGGGCGCGGCCCTGGACGTGTTCGCCGCCGAGCCCCTCCCCGAGGACAGTCCGCTGTGGGGGCTGCCGGGGCTGATCGTCTCCCCGCACATGAGCGGGGACACCGCCGGCTGGCGGGACGAACTGGGTGTTCAGTTCGTGGAGTTGTACGAGCGCTGGGCGGCGGGCAGATCACTGGTGAACGTGGTCGACAAGAAGCGTGGTTACGTACCGGGCCACTGACCCACCAGGAGGGTGCATGCAGCTCACCGACCTGACCGCCGTACAACTGCTCGACGGCTACCGCAAGGGCGAGTTCAGTCCCGTGGAGGCGACCGGGCAGGCCCTGGAACGGGCGCGGCGGATCCAGCCGGAGGTGAACGCGTTCGTGCGGCTCACCGAGGAGGACGCGCTGGCGCGGGCCCGGGAGTCGCAGGAGCGGTGGCGGCGCGGTGAGCCGGCCGGACTGCTGGACGGGGTGCCGGTGACGGTGAAGGACGTCCTGCTGCTGCGCGGCCATCCCACCCTGCGCGGCTCGAAGGCCGTGTCCGAGCAGGGAAGTTGGGCCGAGGACGCGCCCTCGGTCGCCCGGCTGCGCGAGCACGGAGCGGTCTTCCTCGGCAAGACGACGACACCCGAGTACGGCTGGAAGGGCGTCACCGACTCGCCGCTGTCGGGGGTGACCCGCAACCCGCACGACCCGTCCCGCACCGCGGGCGGCTCCAGCGGCGGCAGTGCGGCGGCCGTCGCGCTGGGCGCGGGCCCGCTGTCGCTGGGGACGGACGGCGGCGGCAGCATCCGCATCCCGGCGGCGTTCTGCGGGATCTTCGGGCTGAAACCGACGTACGGCAGGGTGGCCGTGTATCCGGCCAGCCCGTTCGGCACCCTGTCGCACGTGGGCCCGATGACCCGGGACGCGGCAGACGCGGCGCTGCTGATGGACGTGATCGGCGCACCCGACGCCCGCGACTGGTCGGCGCTGCCCCCGGCGCCCGAGCCGTTCACCGCGGGGCTGGCCAAGGGTGTGCGCGGGCTGCGGGTGGCGTACTCGCCGTCCCTGGGCGGGCAGGTGGCGGTCCATCCGGAGGTCGCGGCGGCCGTACGGCGGGCGGTGGCCGCGCTCGCCGGTCTCGGGGCGTACGTCGAGGAGGCCGACCCGGACTTCAGCGACCCGGTGGAGGCCTTCCACGCGCTGTGGTTCAGCGGCGCGGCCCGGATCACCCAGCACTTCTCGCCGCACCGGCGGCAGCTGCTCGACCCCGGGCTGCGCGATGTGTGCGTCCGGGGCGGGCGGCTGAGCGCGCTGGACTACCTGGCCGCCGTGGACGTCCGCACGGACCTCGGCCGCCGGATGGGCCGCTTCCACGAGCGGTACGACCTGCTGGTCACCCCGGCCCTGCCCGTCACGGCGTTCGAGGCGGGCGAGGAGGTGCCCAGGGGGTCCGGTCTGCGGCGCTGGACCGGCTGGACGCCGTTCACGTACCCCTTCAACCTCACCCAGCAGCCGGCGGCGACGGTCCCCGTGGGCACCGACGGCGCCGGACTGCCGGCCGGGATGCAGATCGTCGCGGCCCGGCACCGGGACGACCTGGTCCTGCGGGCGGCGCACGCCCTCTACGAGGCGGGGCTCCCGCCCGCTCTCCGGGAGGCGGGGCTCACGCCCTCCGGAAGCTGAGCGTCTCCCCCGCCGCCCCGCTGCGCCACAGGTCGTTGCAGGCCTCGGCCATCCGGTCGAGGCCGTCCACCACCTGCCCCCACACGATCCCCGGCACCCACCCCACGTCCCCGTTGAGCAGCAGGTTGTTGCGCTCGTAGAACAGGGCCAGGTCGACCACGGTGGTGCCGGGGCGGAGCTCGCGGTCGTAGCCGTAGGCCTTGGTGCCCAGTTCGGCGCCGGCGAAGGAGAAGTAGCAGAGGTCCCCCGGGATCGGGGTGACCGTCGGGTTTTCCAGTGGGGGTTCGGTGGAGGCGAACGGCGGGAAGAGGGCGTAGATCTCGTTGCGCGCGTATTTGGCGTGGAAGACGTCCCCCGCGAGCGGCAGGGCCTCCCACACCGCCGTGCAGGTCAGGGGCGCGCGGTCGTCCAGCAGTCGTGCCGTGCAGTGCACGTCGCGCTTCTCGAGCGAGACGGTGACGAATCGATCGGCCATGAAATCAAGAGTGCATACGACCGGTGCGCTTGGGTAGCCGCGCCGCCATGGCTCCACCACTTGGGAACGGCATACACACAATCCGGTCGGAACACAGACACAGCAGACGCTCGGTGCTCGCGGGAGCGGTGGCGCTCGGTGCGGTGGGTGCACTGGGTGCCACGGGCTGTACGCGGGTGGCCTCGGCGTCCGGGGTGAAGGGCGGTGACCTGCTCGGCCGGCTGCGCGCACAGGGCGTCGTGCGGCTCGGGATCGCCGGTGAGATCCCCTTCGGGTACATCGACAAGGACGGCCACCTGACCGGGGAGGCGCCCGAGCTGGCGAAGGCGGTCTTCAAGCGGCTCGGCGTGGACCGGGTGCAGCCGGTGCCGACCGAGTTCGGCTCGCTGATCCCCGGGCTGAACTCCCAGCAGTTCGATGTCGTGGCCGCCGGGATGTACGTCAATCCCGAGCGCTGCGAGCAGGTGATCTTCGCGGATCCGGACTACCAGATGCTGGATTCGTTCATCGTCCGCAAGGGCAATCCGAAGGGTCTGCACTCGTACCAGGACGTGGTGGAGAAGAAGGCGAAGTTCGCCACCGGGACCGGCTATGCCGAGATCCAGTACGCGGTGGAGGCCGGCTACAAGGAGAGCGACATCCTGATCGTCCCGGACCAGGTGGCCGGGCTGAACGCCGTCGAGGCCGGGCGCGTCGACGTCTTCGCCGGTACGGCCGTGACCGTCCGTGAGGTGGTGAAGAAGTCCGCCAGGGCGGAGGCGACCAAGCCCTTCGCGCCGCTGGTCAAGGGCAAACCGCACGTCGACGGCGGCGCGTTCGCGTTCCGGTCGGCCGAGACGCGGCTGCGGGACTCCTTCAACGCCGAGCTGCACAAGCTGAAGAAGAACGGCGAGCTGTTCCGGATCCTCAGGCCCTTCGGTTTCACGAAGGCCGAGATGACCGACCTCACCGCGAAGGAGCTGTGCGGCGGATGACCCCGGGACTGTGGGAACTCGTACTGAAGGGCGTCTGGACCACCGTCCAGCTGCTGGTGTTCAGCGCACTGCTGGCCACGGCGGTGTCGTTCGTCGTCGGTGTCGCGCGCACCCACCGGCTGTGGATCGTCCGCTTCCTCGCCGGCTTCTACGCCGAGGTGTTCCGCGGCACCTCTGCCCTGGTGATGATCTTCTGGGTGTTCTTCGTGCTGCCGGTCGCGTTCGGCTGGCAGCTGGTGCCGATGTGGGCGGGCACGCTGGCGCTCGGGCTGACGTACGGCGCGTACGGCTCGGAGATCGTGCGCGGCGCGCTGAACGCGGTCGACCCGGCGCAGAAGGAGGGCGGGATCGCGCTCGGTTTCACGCCCTGGCAGCGGCTCAGGCTGATCGTGCTGCCCCAGGCGGTGCCGGAGACGATCCCGTCCTTCTGCAACCTGCTGGTCGAGCTGCTCAAGGGCACCGCGCTGGTGTCGGTCATGGGCATGGGCGATCTGACGTTCAGCGCCAACCTGGTGCGTCTCGCGCTGCAGCAGAGCGCGGAGATCTACACGTATGTGCTGCTGATCTACTTCGCCATCGCCTTCGTGCTGACCCGCCTGATGCGCTCCTTGGAGAAGCGGCTGAAGGCCGGGGTGGGCAAGGACGCCGGGACCTTCTCGGCGTCGCGTGAGCTGAAGCGGGCGCAGACGACCGGAGTGGGGGGTCGTGTCGCATGAAGTGGGACTGGAACGCCGTGAGCGACTTCATGCCGCACTTCTGGAAGGGGCTGCTGGTCACCCTGGAGGCCGTGGCCCTGGGTTCGCTGCTCTCCTTCACCCTCGGTCTGGTGTGGGCGCTGCTGATGCGGACGCCGAGCCGCTGGGTGCGCTGGCCGGTCGGGGTGGTCACGGAGTTCGTGCGCAACACCCCGCTGCTGGTCCAGCTGTTCTTCCTGTTCTACGTGCTGCCCGAGTGGGGCCTGACCTTCTCGGCGCTGTCCACCGGCGTCTTCGCGATCGGTCTGCACTACTCGACGTACACGATGCAGGTCTACCGGGCCGGTATCGAGGCGGTGCCCGTCGGCCAGTGGGAGGCGGCGACGGCGCTGAACCTGCCCCGGCGGCGGACCTGGACCGCGGTGATCCTGCCGCAGGCGATCCGCCGGGTGACCCCCGCCCTCGGCAACTACGTGGTCTCCATGCTCAAGGACACGCCGCTGCTGATGGTGGTCACCGTGCTGGAGATGCTCGGACAGGCCCGGCTCTACTCCCAGCAGCACTTCCAGTTCACCGAGCCCCTGACCGTGATCGGGGTGGCCTTCATCCTCATCTCCTCTCTGGCCTCCCTTCTTATGCGAGCCCTGGAGCGACGTCTTGTCCGCTGACACTCCCCTCATGAAGCAGCCCGAGCCGAGCGCCGGCGCGAGCACGGCCGGCGGTGAGCTGATCCGGCTGGCCGGCGTCACCAAGCGCTTCGGCACCAACACCGTCCTCGACGACCTGAACTTCACCGTCGACTCCGGCAGGCACGTGACGCTGATCGGCCCGTCCGGCTCCGGCAAGACCACCATCCTCAGGCTGCTGATGACCCTCACCCAGCCGGACGAGGGCACGATCACGGTCGACGGGGAGCAGCTCTTCCCGGCGTCGGAGAAGCAGGTCCGGGAGGTCCGCCAGAAGATCGGCATGGTCTTCCAGCAGTTCAACCTGTTCCCGAACATGAGCGTGCTGCGGAACATCACCGAGGCGCCGGTGCAGGTGCTCGGCATGTCCAGGGACGAGGCCGAGGCGCGCGCCCGGGAGCTGCTGGACCTGGTGGGGCTGGCCGACAAGTGCGACGCGCGGCCCACCCGGCTCTCCGGCGGCCAGCAGCAGCGGGTGGCGATCGCCCGGGCGCTGGCGATGCGGCCGCGCGTGCTGCTCCTGGACGAGGTGACCTCCGCGCTCGACCCGGAGCTGGTCGCGGGCGTCCTCGATCTGCTCAGGGACATCGCGCGCAGCACCGACATCACGATGCTGTGCGTGACCCACGAGATGGGTTTCGCCCGCGACATCTCCGATCAGGTGCTGATGTTCGACTCCGGGCGGATCATCGAGTCGGGTCCGCCGGAGAAGATCTTCAGCGATCCGGAGCAGGACCGCACCCGGGAATTCCTCAGCGCGGTTCTCTGACTACGGAGTGTGAAGAGGGCAAGTGCCGAGGTCACGACAGTGGGTCATGACCCTGGCATATGCCTAAGGATCTGTGTCCCAGATGAGAGGGGTCGGCGAGGAGCACAATCTCGCCAACACCCTCTCCCCAACGACCCTTTGCCCGTTATCGTGGTAGGGATCCGCCGACCGGATTTCGCGGCCACAGACAGGTGAGCGCAGGGGGAAACCGTGGCGCTGATGCACGAGCCGACCGCCCCGTACCACTCCGCCCAGGACGCGCTGCGCATACTGGAGACCGTGGCCCGCCACCCCGCCGGCGTCACCGACACCCAGCTGACCCGCCGCACCGGCCTGCTCCCCGAGCGGCTGACCGCCCTGCTGCGCATGCTGCGCCGCGAGGGCTATGTCGAGCAGATCACCGACGGGGCGTACGTCACCGGCGACACGCTGCGCCGCCTCACCTCGGCGCACGACCGCGAGCGGGCCCTGGCCGACAAGCTCCAGCACACACTGGACCGGCTGCGGGACTCGGTCGGCGCGGCCGTCTACATGAGCCGGTACGTGGACGGCGAGGTCAAGGTCACCCAGTACGCCGCGGGACCGGCCACCCCGGCGGTCAACGAGTGGGTCGACTTCCGCTACTCCGCCCACGCCACCGCCGTGGGCAAGAGCCTGCTGACCCAGCTGGACCACAACGCCCGCCGCGACCACCTCTCCCGGCACAAGATGGCCCGCCTCACCTCGCGCACCATCACCAGCGACAAGCTGCTGCTCTCCCGCCTGGAGTCGCAGCCGCCGACCGTGCCCGTCCTGGACCTCCAGGAGTACGCGATCGGCACGGTCTGCGCGGCCGTCCCGATCACCGCGGGCTCATCGGTCGGCTGCCTGGCCCTGTCCCTCCCGGTGGAGCACGCCCACCGTCTGCGCCAGGCCGCGGACGCCCTCAACCGCAGCGCTGCACCGGTCCTGCTCTCCCTGACGATCTAGGCGCCGCGGGGGTGGTCATGACCACCCCCGCGGACCAGGTAGTATTTTCTTCGTCGCCGGCCGCGAAGAGCGGAAGGCGAGAGTCATGCGCCGCTAGCTCAGTTGGTTAGAGCAGCTGACTCTTAATCAGCGGGTCCGGGGTTCGAGTCCCTGGCGGCGCACGAGGATGATGGCGAGCCACGTCCGCGGAAACGCGGAACCGGCTCGCCATCTCTGTTATTGCGCGGCTGTGCCGCGCGGGGCGGGGGCTCCGCCAACCCCGCTCCCCGTCGAGGGGTCCTTCGCGCAGCCGAGGGGCCCCTCGACGTCTTCCGCGGTCAGCCTCCGGTAGGCGTCCTCCCCGAACGGCCGCCACCACACCGGATCGGCGCACCGGAAACCCTCACGCCTGAGCAGTGCCCGGTGGATCTTGTTCGTCGCGGTCACCGGCATCCGCTCCACCACCCGCACGAACCGGGGCGCCATCTTCGTCCCGAGGTCGGGCTGCGCCCGCAGGAACGCCGCGAAGCCCTCCGGCTCGAACCGCCCCGCGACGGTCACCATCACCTGGTCGCCGGTGACCGGATCCGGCACCCCGTACACGGCGGCGGCCACCGCACCCTCGTACCGGGCGACGATGTTCTCGATCATCGCGGCGGCCAGGTTCTCCCCGTCGACCCGGATGCGGTCGCCGGTACGGCCCGCGAAGTACAGATAGCCCTCGGCATCCCGGTAGAAGAGGTCCCCGGTCCAGTAGGCCCCGCCCCGCCGCCGCTCGGCCTCCGCCGCCGGGTTGCGCCAGTACCCCTCGAAGGGGTTCGGCCCGCGGTTGACCAGCTCGCCTATGGCCTCGTCGCCGTTGACCAGCCGTCCACCGGTGCCGAAGACGGCCGGCGGGCACTCCCGCTCCGTGGCCGGATCCAGCACCGCCAGTCCTGGCCCCGCCGGCCCCACCGCACCCGCCGGGGTGCCCGGCGCCCACTGGACGGCCGCCCCGCCCTCGGACGAGCCGTACCCCTCCACCAGCCGCACCCCGAACCGCCGCTCGAAGGCCGCCGCGTCCACCGCCCCGGCCTCCGTCCCGAAGCCCGTCCGCAGCGGGTTGTCCCGGTCGTCGGGCCGCGCCTCGGTGGCCAGGACGTACTGGACGGCCCGCCCGACATAGGTGAAGTACGTCGCCCCGTACCGGCGCACGTCCGCGAGGAACCCGGACGCCGAGAACCGCCGGCGCAGCGCCACCCCGGCTCCGGCGGCCAGCGCGGGCGCCCAGTCGGCGATCACCGCGTTGCCGTGGAACATCGGCATGCAGACGTAGTGCACGTCCTGCGCCCGCACCCCGAACTGCCCCGCCAGCGCGTACCCCGCGGCGGCCAGACGGCCCTGGGAGCAGATCGCGGCCTTGGGCGCGCCGGTGGACCCGGAGGTGAAGCAGAGGAGCATCCGGTCGGCCGGGGCGGCCCGGGACGGATCGGGCACGGCGTCGGCGTAGGGGGCGAGGAGGGCGCCGTACTCCGGGGTGTCGGTCACGAGGATCCGCACTCCCGCCCGCTCGCCCCCGCTCGCGCGAGGGGAGTGCCGGGGCAGGCCGAGCCCGGCCAGCAGCGGCAGGTGCGCCCGCTCGGTGACCAGCACCGGGCACTCGGTGTGCAGGATGTCGCGGGCCAGCTCGGCACCCCGGCGGGTGGGGTTGATCCCGGCGACGGCCGCCCCGGCGAGGGCGGCCGCCCCGAGCCACAGCGGGAACTCCTCGGTGTTGTCGAGCAGCACGCCGACGTGCCGTACGGCACCCGGTGGCAGCAGATCGGCGAGCAGCGCCGCACGGGCCGCGGCCCCGGCGGCCACCTGGTGGTGGGACAGCACCCGCTCCTCGCACCACAGTCCCGGCCGGTGGTCTCCCCAGCGGGCCGCGACCAGCTCGGCGACCGTGCGCGTCATGGGTTCCATGACGCGCACGGTAGATGACGGTTCGTCAGATGTGGAGGGTCACGGCAGCATCCCCTGCGACTCCGAGAAGGCCATGTGGACGACGACGATGAAGCCCACACAGAAGGACATGGCGACCCCGAGGAACGCCAGACCGCACCCCGTGCCGAAGGCGAGCCTGCCGCGCGAGGGGGGAAGCGCGGTGGCCCGCTCGGGGCATTCCGGCAGATAGCGCACGGTGACGAAGTCGCCGTCCACGACGGTCGAGGGGCCGTTCTCCTCGTCGAAGCGGACCGTGCGGCCCTCGCGGGTGGTGAACTCGTAGACGTGGTGGAGGGTGGTGCTCACGGAGGTGTCCCCGCCGCCCCCGCTAGTCGTCGTGTACGCCCGCAGGCAGCGGCCCTCGGCGACCAGGCCGTGCTCCCAGGTCCGGCTGATCCGCCGGGCCCGCCGGACCAGCAGAAGGGCCGCGTACCCGATGCCGCCGATCATGAGGGTGGGTATGACGTACAGGAGCAGTTCCATGAGACCCCCCGAGGTCCGTTCGCCGTCCCGCTCGGCCGGCGTGCGAGGAACGTACCCGGTGAGCGGGACAACCCGGCTCAAGAGAAGCTCAGTAGCAGAATCGGGACACTCCGATCCGCATGCGCCGGCAACCGGAACGCCGGCACCGGCGCACGCGGACCCTGCCCGTGGGGGGGATCAGAAGGTGACGTCGGAGCAGGCGTAGAACGCGTTGCCCGTGTCGGCGATCGTCCACACCGCGAGGATGACGTGGTGACCGCTCAGCCCGGACGGCAGTGTGCCGCTGTGGCTGAGGGTGGCCGGCGGACGCTGGCCGTTGTACGGCACCGTCAGGAACGGGGTGAGGTTGAGGTCGGAGCGTGCGAGGGCGTGGTTCTGGTTCCAGCCCTGTCTGGTGACGTAGTACTTGAAGTCCGTCGTGGCGTGCATGGCGGTGAACTGCCAGCGGAAGGTGTACGACTGACCGCCGGTCACCTTGGTGGTCGGCCAGGCCGCGCCGGACGGCGTGACGGGCGAGCTGAGCTGGGCGAAGCGGCTCAGGCCGCCGTTGCAGATCTGGCCGTCGGCGGGCCCGGCGGCCGGGAAGCCCTTCGGGCCCTCGACGCTCTGCGGCTCCCACTGGATGTCGCCGCAGTTCGTCACGGTGCCGTTCTGGCAGAGCTTCTGCCTGCTGATGGGGAGGTCGGTGTAGCCGTGCCCGCTGGCGCCGCCGGTGGAGAGCACGAAGGCTCCGGCGGTCACCACGCCCAGCACGGATGCGGACAACGCAGAGAGTCTGGTCTTTGTGCGCATGCTGCCGCTCCTGGAGAACGTGGGGGAGGTTCACTGAGCTGAGCCGTGCGGTAGGTCTAGACCAAGTCTCAGATTATTGGCGCTAGTTGAACATGTCCATACCAATCGCGACACCCCCTCCGCGGGCACCTCACACCGGCTCCCCGCGTCCCGAGCAGAACGCCACGGTCAGGTCGCGGACCAGCACCTTGCGCTCGTAGTCGTCGAGTTCGACGAGACCGCGCACGGTCAGCCGGGTCACCGTGTCCTCCACCGAGTCCACGACCGAGTTGAGCATGCTGGACCGCTGGCGGGCGTCCAGGGCGGCGATCCGGCGCTTGTGCATCGCGGCCGAGACCTCGGGGGCGTACTCCACCCGGACCGGCTGCACCGAGAACACCTCCAGGCCGATCGGCCCCGCGTCCGCCGCGACCAGCCGGGTCAGTGTCTCGCCCGCCGCCGTCACCCCGCCCCGGGTGCCGCCCGGCAGCTCCACCGGAACCCGGGCCAGCGCGGCCTCCACGCACTCCCGCAGATACGTCTCGTGGTCGTCGATCTCCAGCACGGCCCGCGCCGTGTCCCGCACCCGCCACACCACCAGCATCACCACCCGCAGCGGCACCCCGTTGGCGTCCGCCGCCGGCATCGCCTCGCTGCGCCAGTGCCGCAGCCGGACGTCGACCCGGCGCCGCCGCAGCAGCGGGTTCACCCAGAGCAGGCCGGTGCGCCGGACCGTCCCCCGGTAGCGGCCGAACAGCCCGAGCAGCCAGGCCTGCCCGGTACGGCCCCGGGCCAGACCGCCGAAGCCGGTCAGCCCCAGCGCCCCGGCTCCGGCGTACGCCGCCCACTGCGCCGGCCCCAGACCCGCGCCCGTGTACGCCGGCAGGCGCAGCGACTCCACCGCGAGCGGCGGCAGCACGCCCGCCCACCACGAGGTGGCCAGGCACCCCGCGAGGCCGACCGTGCCGGTCAGTACCCCGGCCACGCCGGGCAGTACCCGCGCCGGCCGCTCCACCAGGTCCGGGTCGACCTGCGGCACCGCCCGGCTGCGGGCCGGGGCCGGGCGGGCGAGGCGCGGCTGTTCGCCGGTGCCCTGGCGGCGGCCCACCACGGCGGGCTTCAGCGGCACCGGCACCGGCTCGGGTTCGTCCCGGAAGAGCAGATGGACCGGGATCTCGGTGGTCACCTCGTTCTGGATCAGCCGGGCCGGACGGGTGACCGTACCTCCTGGGCCGGCCGGGACCGCCGGGCTCCCCGTGCCTCCCGCGGCACCCGGGCCCGCCGCGGGTGGCGGGCCGTCGGGATGCTCCTCGGACTCGGGTGTGTGTGACGTGGTCGTACTCATGCGTGCCTCCAGCCTCCGCGCCAGATGCGTCATGACAGGGGTGCCGGCAGTGGTGCCGGCAGTGGGAGTGGAATCAGGGGTGCTCAGGGGTGCGGCCGCGCGCAGCACGGGCGGATGCTGCGCGCGGCACGGGTGGCGCCTAGGCGAACAGGCGGCGCCAGGTCTCCGGGCCCGGGTAGCCGTCCGCCGCGCCGCCCCGCCAGCCCTGGCTGCGCTGGAAGGCCGCCACGGCCCGCCGGTCCGCGTCACCCCAGCGGGGGCCGGGTCCGGTGGCGTAGAAGCTGCCGAATCCTTTCTCCACCAGCCGCTTCCCCAGCTCGGTGATGTACGCGTTCTCCTCGCCCGGGCGGAAGAGGTTCCGGCCGGGATAGCCCGCCACCCCGTGCGAGGCGGGTGTCCGCAAGGGCCCGGCGGGCCGGGGTTCGGCCGCCTCCTCGCCGTGTGCGCGGGGACCGGGGTGTCCGGCGCCGGGGAAGCGTGCCGGAGCCTTGTCGTCGGTCGCCGGCTGCTTGCCCGTGACGGCCGGGTCCTTGCCCGTGACGGCCGGGTCCTTGCCCGTGATCGCGGTGGGCACCCCCTTGTAGCGGTACGGGACGTACTTGTCGGCGTGCGTCCAGTAGGGGTACGGGGTGGGCTGGGTGCGGGCGTGCGGGGGCGTCTGCTCGTAGACCGTGTAGTAGGTGTGGGCGGAGTCCGTCCAGCCGCCGAAGAGCACGACGTGGGAGCCGTTCTCCGGGTTGTCCGGGTTGTGGAAGAGCAGCATGTCGCCGGGCTGCAGCTCCTCCTTGGTGATCTTCACCCCGAACTGGTCGAGGCTGCCCGTCCACTCGTTCGTGCCCAGCCCCCAGGCCATGGAGACATAGCCGGAACAGTCCTGCCGGTACCCGTCGGTCCAGTAGTCCTCCATGCTGTAGGGCACCTTCGCGGCGACCCAGATCTTGGCCCGGTCGATGATCTCGGCCCGGGTGGTGGCGGGAATCGGGACGGCCGGGGGCTCGGCCGGATGGGCGGCGTCCGGGCCGTACAGCGGGGACTTCTTGCCCTGTGGGGTGGCGGGGTCGCCGTCCGCGGCGGGGACTGCGGGACGGTGCGGGGCGTGGGGGGAGGCGTGGGCGGCCGCCGGGAGGGCCGAGCCCAGGGCGGCGGACGCGGCCGCCGCCACGACCACGAGCCCTCGGACCGCCGGACGGCCGCCGAAGCGGGCGGGCAGCCGGCCGGAGCCTGTCAGCCGCCCGTGGACGCAGCCGGGGCAGTCACAGTCGCTCACGGGGTCGACGTCCTCGAACACCGGGGTAGTCATGCGATCTGCCTCACATTCGGTGGAAATGTCCGCGAGTGTGCACGTTGATCAGTTTCACAACTGTGGTCGGGACGCGCATGTTGACGGTCCGAATGATGTACAGCCCCCCGCGCACCCTCCCCCGGCACCCGGGCGTGGTCGTGAGCACCCTTCCAGGTCAGGTAGAGTTCTCTTGTCAGCAAGCGCCGCTAGCTCAGTTGGTTAGAGCAGCTGACTCTTAATCAGCGGGTCCGGGGTTCGAGTCCCTGGCGGCGCACGATGACGATGGCGAGCCACGTCCGCGGAAACGCGGGACCGGCTCGCCATCTCTGTTTTTGCGCGGCTGTGCCGCGCGGGCGGGGACTCCGCCACCCTCACCCCCACCGCCGTCGCGGAAGGCCCCCCGTTCACGCGGGGGCCTTCTTGCTGTGTGGCCGGATACCCTCTGGCCATGGCAGCTCGTGACCTCCAGGAGCGGATCAAGAAGCTCATCATCGACCGCAGGCTGCCCTCGGGCGCGCCGCTGCCGACCGAGCCCGAGCTGATGGAGTTCCTCGGGGCGAGCCGGAACTCGGTGCGGGAGGCACTGAAGGCGCTGCAGGCGATGGGGATCGTGGAGATCCGCCACGGCTTCGGGACGTATGTCGGCCCGATGTCGCTGGCCCCGATGATCGAGGGCCTCGCCTTCCGCACGGTCGCCGGGCACTACCGGGGCGAGGACTCCCTGCTGCAGCTGCTGGAACTGCGCGAGGCGGTCGAGGCGGGCCTCGTCTCACGGCTGGCCGGGCGGCTGCCGGAATCCGACCTCGTTGAACTGAACGCCCTCGTGGACCGTATGGATCAGGAGGCCGCCGAGGGACGCGGCCTCGCCGAAACGGACCGGGCATTTCACGCCACCCTCTACCGGGGGCTGGACAACGTGCTGCTGAGCGAGGTCCTGGAGGCGTTCTGGGACGCCTTCCACCGGGTCCAGCGGGATCTGGTGGACGTGCCGCAGGACCCCCGGGTCACCTGCCGTCAGCACCGGGAGATCCTGGACGCCGTCCGGTCGGGCGATTCCATACGGGCAGAGGAGGCGATAAGAGACCACTTCGGCAACATCCGTGCCCGCCTCGCTCCCACCGGCGCGCCCGAGCCTCGCGCGCCTCACCCGCGCCACAATGAACGGGTTTGACCGGTAAACACGGCGTTTCGCGTCTTGCGATCATGCTGAACGCCGTAGAACCCTGGGGGTTCACAAAGCCGCGGAATCGCGGCAGTTGGGGGAGAACAGCCGGTTGCCCGTCAACGGGGAGGGGGCCCCGTTCATGAACTGGTGCCGAGGGGGGCATCATGCAACCGGAAGGTCGCAGTCCTATGTCTCTAGGGTGTGCAAGGCGTGGTGACGGCGACTCACCACTGACCTGCCCGTGACGGCCGAGGGGACCCCGAACGGGCGGACGAACCGACGAACACGCGGTGACCTGCGTGTGGGGGGAATGACTCATGACGTCGACGCCGACGGGCGCCCGGCAGAGCCAAGAACAGCACAACGACCCGTCACAGACCACTCGGCTCCGGACACTTACGCACCACACAGGCCAGTTCCGCAGGATCAAGAAGAGCCTGCCGAGATACGACTACGAGCACTACAGCCGGCTTGCGGGTCCCCTCACCCAGCCCGACCCGGGCAAGCCCTACAGGGTCCAGTACCGCTCGCTGCTCTCTCAGGAGCCGCACCGCATACGAGCCGCGCTCATGCTGGGCGCCGCCCCGCTGCTGTCGCTGGTCCTGCTGGCCTGGCTGCTGCAGCCCGAGCACTGGACCGAACGCGACTACCCCGCCTACGACTTCCTGCCGGCCCTGGACGTCGTCATGCTGGTCTCGATCGGTCTGATCGAGTTCTTCCGCTGCATGAACGTGCTGTCCAACGCGCATGCCACGCTGGTCGCCCGCGACCCGGTCCCGGTCGTGCCGGAGACCGGCACCCGCGTCGCCTTCCTCACCTCCTTCGTGCCCGGCAAGGAGCCGCTGGAGATGGTGACGAAGACGCTTCAGGCGGCGGTGAAGCTGCGTCACCGGGGCCTGCTGCACGTATGGCTGCTGGACGAGGGCGACGACCCGGCCGTCAAGGAGGTCTGCGCCCGGCTCGGCGTCCACCACTTCACCCGCAAGGGCGTCGCCCGGTGGAACCAGCCCAAGGGCCCGCACCGCGCAAAGACCAAGCACGGCAACTACAACGCCTGGCTGGAGGCGCACGGCGACGGTTACGACTTCTTCGCCTCCGTCGACACCGACCACGTTCCGCTGCCCAACTACCTGGAGCGGATGCTCGGTTACTTCCGCGACCCCGACGTCGGCTTCGTCATCGGCCCGCAGGTCTACGGCAACTACGACACCTTCGTCACCAAGGCCGCCGAGTCGCAGCAGTTCCTCTTCCACGCGCTGATCCAGCGCGCCGGCAACCGCTACGGCGCCCCGATGTTCGTCGGCACGTCCAATGCCGTGCGCATCGGCGCCATCAAGCAGATCGGCGGGCTGTACGACTCGATCACCGAGGACATGGCGACCGGGTTCGAGATGCACCGCGCCACGAACCCGGCGACGGGCAGGAAGTGGAGGTCCGTCTACACCCCGGACGTGCTCGCCGTCGGTGAGGGCCCGAACGCCTGGACCGACTTCTTCACCCAGCAGCTGCGCTGGTCGCGGGGCACCTACGAGACGATCCTCAAGCAGTACTGGAAGGGCTTCTTCTCGCTGCCGCCCGGCAAGCTCTTCAACTACACGATGATGATCATCTTCTATCCGATGTCCGCCCTCAACTGGATCCTGGCGGCGCTGAGCTGCGCCCTCTTCCTGGGTCTGGGCGCCTCGGGTGTGAACATCGACCCGACCGTGTGGCTGATGCTCTACGGCAATGCCTCCGCGCTCCAGATCGGCCTGTACATCTGGAACCGCCGGCACAACGTCTCCCCGCACGAGCCGGAGGGCTCGGGCGGTGTCGCCGGCATGGTGATGTCGGCCCTGTCCGCGCCGGTCTACGCCCGCTCGCTGATGGACGCGGTGCTGCGCCGCAAGAGCAAGTTCGTGGTGACCCCGAAGGGCGAATCGGCCAGCCCCGACACCTTGTTCGGGACGTTCCGGATCCACTGGTTCTTCATCCTGGTCTTCGCCGGCTCGCTCGCGGCCGGCTTCCTGTTCGGGCACTCCCACCCGGCGATGATCACGTGGGCGGTCTTCGCCCTGCTGATCACCGCCTCGCCGATCTTCGCCTGGCGGTACGCGCTGCGGCAGGAGAAGAAGAAGGCCCGGCAGGGGGCGGGGGCGACCGCACCCGCACCCGCACCGGCGGTGGCGGAACCGCAGGACGCGGTGCCCGCGCAGTACGCGGCCCTTGCGCCGCACCGCCCGCCCGCGGCGCATGCCCGCCAGCAGCGGCCCACCTGGGCCGCCTCGTCCGGGGGACCGGGCGGGGATCCGGCGGAGGACAACGACCAGACCATGCAGATCGCCCTTGGTGGACTTGGGGGACGTAAGGAATGAAGGACCAGGCCGGCCGCCGTCGTGCCCGTCGACTCGCGATAGGCACGGCGGTGGTACTCGCGCTGGCCGGGATGAACGGGCCGTGGCTCTACCGCTTCGGAACCGAGCAGTACCACCAGTACAAGATCAACAAGCCCGAGTACAAGGCCGCGAACGGCCACTGGGACATCGTCGAGTTCCCTCCGGAGTACCGCCAGGACACCATCCACGCGGCGCTCCTGCACACCGGCAAGGTGCTGCTGGTCGCGGGCTCGGGCAACAACCAGGACAACTTCGACAAGAAGAAGTTCGACACCCGTATCTGGGACCCGGTCAAGGGCACCATCAAGAAGATCCCGACGCCCAGCGATCTGTTCTGCACCGGCCACACCCAGCTGGCCAACGGCAATCTGCTGATCGCGGGCGGCACCAAGCGGTACGAGAAACTCAAGGGCGACGTCACCAAGGCCGGCGGCCTGATGATCGTCCACAACGAGAACCCGGACAAGCCGATGACGCTGCCGGCGGGTACCGGCTTCACCGGCAAGGAGAACGGCAAGACCTTCGTCTCGAAGGACCCGGTGCTGGTGCCGCGCGCGAAGAAGGTCTTCGACCCGAAGACCGGCGCGTTCCTGCGCAACGACCCGGGGCTCGGCCGTATCTACGTCGAGGCGCAGCGCAGCGGCACCAAGTACGAGACCGGTACGCAGGACAACTACCGGATCCGGGGGCTGTCCGGTGCCGACGCGCGCAACACGTACGGCATCGCGCAGAAGCTCGCCCTCGACAAGAAGGACTTCCAGGGCATCCGCGACGCCTACGAGTTCGATCCGGTCGCCGAGCGGTACATCAAGGTCGACCCGATGAACGAGGCCCGCTGGTACCCGACGCTCACGACGCTGTCGGACGGCAAGATCCTCAGCGTCTCCGGTCTCGACGACATCGGCCAGCTGGTCCCGGGGAAGAACGAGATCTTCGACCCCAAGACCAAGAAGTGGACGTACACCCAGAAGATCCGTCAGTTCCCGACGTACCCGGCGCTGTTCCTGATGCAGAACGGGAAGATCTTCTACTCGGGTTCCAACGCGGGGTACGGGCCGGACGACGTGGGCCGCGATCCCGGCATCTGGGACGTGGGCACCAACGCGTTCAGCAAGCTGCCCGGGCTCAGCGATCCCGACCGGATGGAGACGTCCGGGACCGTGCTGCTGCCGCCCGCCCAGGACGAGAAGTTCATGGTGATCGGCGGCGGCGGGGTCGGCGAGTCGAAGCTGTCCAGCAAGAAGACGCGGCTCATCGACCTGAAGGCCAAGGATCCCAAGTTCGTGGACGGGCCCGAACTGGAGAAGGGGACCCGGTATCCGCAGTCCTCGGTCCTGCCCGACGACACCGTGCTGGTGTCGGGCGGCTCGGAGGACTACCGGGGGCGCGGCGACTCCAACATCCTGCAGGCCCGGCTGTACCACCCCGACAGCAACAGCTTCACCCAGGTCGCCGATCCGCTGGTGGGGCGGAACTACCACTCCGGCTCGATCCTGCTGCCGGACGGGCGGGTGATGTTCTTCGGGTCCGACTCGCTGTACGCGGACAAGGCGAACACCAGGCCGGGGAAGTTCGAGCAGCGGATCGAGATCTACACGCCGCCCTATCTGTACCGGGACTCCCGCCCCTCGCTGAGCGGTGGACCGCAGACGATCGCCCGGGGCGGCTCGGGGACCTTCACGTCCCGGCACGCGGCGAGCATCAAGAAGGTGCGGTTGATCCGGCCCAGCGCGTCCACGCATGTGACGGACGTGGATCAGCGGTCCATCGCGCTGGACTTCAAGACGTCCGGGGACAAGATCACCGTGACGGTCCCCAAGAGCCGGGATCTGGTGCAGTCGGGGTGGTACATGCTGTTCGCGGACGACGACCAGGGGACGCCGAGCAAGGCGCAGTGGGTGAAGGTGCCGTAGCGCTCCCGCGGGCCTGCCCTCGGGCGCGGGAGCGCTGCGGTCGTGCGCGCGCACGCGGCGGAGCCGCACATGGATGCGGCCCCGCGCCCCTCAGGGGGTGGTCCCCCGCGCCAGCTTCAAGGCGTAGGCGGGCCACCACTGGCCCGCCTTCGGGCCTCCCTTGCAGGTGCCGTCGGATTCTCCCGGGCGCTTCACCCACACGTAGGCGTCCACCAGCGGGTCGGCCGTCTTCGTCGTCGGGGCTTCGCCCAGGGAGCGGCCGGGCGGGTTGCACCACCGCTCGGCCGGATTGCCGGCGGTGTACGGGCCGTTGCCGTTCCTGCTCGTGTCGATGACGAAGTGCTTGTCCCCCACCTTCGCCGAGAGCTGTTTGCCGTAGGCGAGGGAGTCCTGGGTGGAGTAGAAGTTGGCGACGTTCACGGCGAAGCCGTCGGCCCGGTCGATGCCGGCCTGCCGGAGCGGCTGGAAGATCTGGTCGGGGTGGCCCCAGCCCGCGTTGCCGGCGTCCAGATAGACCTTGGTGTTCTTCAGGGACTTGAGCTTGGCGACGGCGCCCTTGAGGAGGTCGTAGCGCTCCTCGCGGAACTGGCCCGGGGTGCAGCCGTCGACGAGGTGGAGCACGGCGTCCGGTTCGAGGACGACGGTGGCGGCGCGGTCGCCGATGCCGCGGGCGACGGCGTCGATCCAGGCGCGGTAGGCGTTGCCGTCGGCGGCGCCGCCCTGGGAGTACTGACCGCAGTCGCGGTGCGGGATGTTGTAGAGGACGAGCAGGGCGGTGCGGTCGGACTTCTCGGCGGCCTCGGTGAAGCCGCGGGCCTCCTGCTCGGGGTTCTCCGGGCCGATCCACTCCCCCGTGGGCTGCTCGGCGATCCTGCGGATCCGCGCGGCCTCGGACTTCTTGCCGGCCTTCTCGTAGGCGGCGACCTGGCGGGCCGCGTTGCCGTCGGGGTTCACCCAGAACGGGTCGGCGGACTTGGGTTGCTGAGTGATCGTGCCCCCGGGGTCGGCAGGCTTGTCGTCGCCGCCGGACGAGCACCCGGCGAGCAGCAGCGCCGCCCCCAGCACCGCCGCGGACGCCCGTGCCCGTGCCGGGGACCGGGCCCCCCTGGTGTCGTACATGCGATTCCCCCCTGGGCGCATTGTTCCGAATGCCCATCGTGGCACACGGGCGGTGCCGGTCACGAGATCGCGCAGGTGTTCACCGGCCGGTGCCGGTGAGGTACGCGGAGACCACCACGTTGGCCGTGTAGCTGTGGCTCGCGCGGTCGAAGGCGCCGCCGCAGGTGATCAGGCGGAGTTCGGCGCGGCCCGGCTTGCGGGGGCCGTAGGCCTGCTGGGCGTCGAAGTCGTCGCGGGCCAGGACGCGGATGTCGTCGACGGTGAACCCGGCGACCTTGCCGTCCGCGCGCACCACCCGGACCGTGTTGCCGGGCTGCAGGCTGCTGAGCTTGTAGAAGACGGCGGGCCGGGTCCGGGTGTCGACGTGTCCCACCATCAGCGCGGTCCCCGCCGCGCCGGGGGTGGTGCCGGAGCCGTACCAGCCGACCACTCCGGGCTGGTCGAACGGCGGTGGGTCGACGGCGCCCCGGCTGTCCAGGCCGCGGACCACCACGGGGGCCTGTACGCCCAGTTCGGGGATGTCGATGCGTTGCGGGGGCGCCGCCCCGAGCGGCTCGGCCGCGGGCGGCAGCCAGGCCGCGCGGCCGAGGCCGGCCACGTCGCCGGTTGCGGGTCCGGCCGGACTCTGGGCCACATCGGTCACGCTGCGCCCCCACAGCCACAGCCCGAGCAGCAGGAACGCCCAGGCCAGGCCCATGGCCAGACGCCCGGTGCCGGTGGTGTGCGCCTGTCCGTCGGACATGGCGGTACGCGTCCTCAGTCCGTGCCGCGGCTCCGGCGGGCCCTGAGCAGCCCGACGGCGGCCGCGGCGGTCCCGGCGAGGGCCAGGCCGGTCACGGCCTGGGCGGTGTCGGGGCCGGACTCGCTGCCGGCCACCGTGGCGAAGTGCGCGGTGCCGCCGCCGCCCGCCTGGACCGGGGCGACGGGCGAGGGGGACACGGTGGACCGGCCGGCCTGGGCGAGCTGGCTGAACTGGCTGAACAGGTCGGTGGCGCCGGACTGCCCGGAGCCCTGGCCGGTGACGGTGATCCTGCTGGTGAGCACGGTGCCGGCGCAGGTGACCCGCACGTCGTAGGTGCCCGGCGCGAGCGAGGAACGGACGCGGGTCTCGCCGGACAGGCTGCCCTGGGTGCCGGTCAGAGGTGCGTCGGCGACGAACGCGGACGAGGCGGCGGCGCCCTGGGATCCGGTGCAGCCGCGCACCCGCAGGGCCACGTCGGTGCCCGGGGCGGGAGAGGCCGGGGTCACGGAGACTCCTTGGCCGTCGTCGGCCGCGTACGCCCCCGGGGTGAGGGCGGTGACGGCCAGGATTCCCGTACAGAGAGTGAGGCGAAGTGAGCCCATCGTGAACCTCCAGTTACTGGGAGGCTCCCCCGTGGGGCGCGCCTCCGCATCCTCGGGAGGCGCGCGATTGCTCCGAACGGGTGAGGCGGGGTTTGGCAGCCCCTGGTCAGACGAGGTCGACCAGGTCCGCGATGGAGTCGACGACCTGGGAGGGGCGGAAGGGGTAGCGGTCGATGTCGTCGGGCTGGGTGACCCCGGACAGCACCAGGAAGGTGCGCATGCCGGCCTCCAGGCCCGCGAGGACGTCGGTGTCCATGCGGTCGCCGATCATCGCGGAGGTCTCCGAGTGGGCGCCGATCGCGTTGAGCCCGGCGCGCATCATCAGCGGGTTGGGCTTGCCGACGAAGTACGGCTTCTTGCCGGTGGCGGCGGTGATCAGGGCGGCGACCGAGCCGGTGGCGGGCAGGTCGCCCTCGGTGGACGGGCCGACGTTGTCGGGGTTGGTGGCGATGAACCGGGCGCCGTCGTTGATCAGCCGTACGGCCTTGGTCAGGGCCTCGAAGGAGTAGGTGCGGGTCTCGCCGAGGATCACGAAGTCGGGCTCGTGGTCGGTGAGGACGTAGCCGATGTCGTGCAGCGCGGTGGTCAGGCCCGCCTCGCCGATGACGTAGGCGCTGCCGCCGGGCCGCTGGTCGTCCAGGAACTGGGCGGTGGCCAGGGCGGACGTCCAGATGTTGTCCACCGGCACGTCCAGGCCCATCCGGCGCAGCCGGGCATGCAGGTCGCGGGCGGTGTAGATGGAGTTGTTGGTGAGCACCAGGAAGGGGCGGCCGGAGTCGCGGAGCTTCTTCAGGAAGGCGTCGGCGCCGGGGATCGGGACGCCCTCGTGGATGAGGACGCCGTCCATGTCGGTGAGCCACGACTCTATGGGCTTGCGGTCTGCCATGTGCTTGCGTCTCCTGGCGTGCGTACGGTCGAGAAGCGGGGGCGCCGGAACCACGGCGTACCGACGCCCCCAGCCTAATCAGGAGGCCTGGTCCTGAACCCGGTCAGGACTGGGTGATCCGCACTCCGTCGACCACCCAGTACCAGTTGTTCCCTCCGGTGTAACGGAAGCGGACGCGGGCGGTGGTCGCCCCGGCCGGGACCTGGAGGGTGACGGTCTCGGTGCGGGAGGGGACGTCGGCGGTGTAGGTGCGCACGGAGACGGGGGCGGCGCCGTCGTAGGAGACGAGGACCTCGCCCTTCTGCGGGGACTCCTGACGGTAGTAGGTGGTGTAGGTGAGGGTGGCGGTGCGGCCGCCGGTGACCGGGTAGGAGGGGCTGACGAGGGTGGAGTCGAAGGTGCCGGTGAGGGCCTTGTCGTTCCACTCGTCGCCGTCGGCGACCGCGAAGACGTTGCGGGCGCGGACGTTGCACTCGCGGTTCTGGTCGCGCTGGGCCTGGGTCCAGAACTCGTCGGTGGTGAAGGACCAGCCGCGCCACTCGGTGACTCCGCCGGTGCCCATCGCGGAGTTGTCGACGGACCAGCCGGCGGGCGGGGTGTGGGTGAAGCCGAGGACGGCCGCCGGGATGCCGGTCTCGTCGACGCGGGACTGCAACTGGCCGCGCAGGGCGTCGAAGTCGTCCGGGACGGGCTGCTGGACGGGGCGGCCGTCCAGGCCCCAGGCGGGGTCGATCGCGATGCCGAGGTGGGCGAGCGCGGAGGCGGCGACGTCGGGCATCTTCACGTCGTAGCGGACCGAACCGGTCGCGAGGGCCGGCCCGGTGGCGATCAGGAAGGTCTGGCGCTCCTGCAGGGTGGAGCCGCCGTGGCCGCCGGGGTCGGTGTGGCCGTGGTCGGCGGTGACCATGATCAGCCAGTCCTCGCTCGCGTAGGCCGCGCGGGCCTTGACGGCGGCGACGATCTGGCCGACCTGGGCGTCGGCGCCGTGGATGGCGTCCAGGTACTGCTGCGAGGCGGCGCCGTAGCTGTGGCCGGCGTGGTCGATGTTGTCGAGGTGGACGAAGACCGCGTCCGGGTTGCCGTCCCGCAGCTGGGCGACCGCGCGGGAGGTGGTGCCGGTGTCGTACTCGGCGCTCGGGGTGGAGACCCGGGTGTCGACCTTCGCGGAGAAGACGGTGTCGGTGATCGGGTTCCAGGAGGCGACCGCGTACGTGGACAGGGCGGGCTTCGCCGTCTCGATGCGGGTGAGGAAGTCGGGGTACTGGGTGAACTTCGCGCCGGTGAAGTTGTTGTCCTTGACGTTGTGCTTGTCGGGCCAGACACCGGTGATGATCGTCGACCAGCCGGGGCCGGACAGGGTCGGCGCGAGCGGGTCGGCGTAGATGCTGCTGGGCGCGGTGAGGCCGGCCGCCATCAGGGCGTCGAGGTTCGGGGCGTCGGCGTCCTTGATGCGCTGGAGCAGGGCGCCGTCCAGGCCGATGACCAGGACCTTGGGGGTCTTGGCGGCGGCGCGGGCGACGGCGGCGAGCGGACCGGCGGCCACGGCGACCGCGGCGGCGGAGAAGAGGAAGGTGCGGCGGGACATGCGGGACGACACGGAGACCTCCGTAGGAGAGGGATGAAGGCGTGTGTGCGGGCATGGCAACGCCCCCGGTGGTGCCAGGGGCGTTGTGGTGCGGCCGAGGACCGGGCAGCTCCCCCGGGGGTGCGGGGCACTGCGCCGACCGGCCACGGCGGCGGGACGGATGCGTACGGCGGGACGGATGCGTACGGCGGGGCGGGCCCGGTCGGGCGGCCGCGCCCCGGAGAGATCAGCTGCCGGACCCGGACGGGCCGCCGGGCCCCGGAGGGCTCAGCTGCCGGTGGCGGACTTCCAGTCCTCGACGTAGGACGTGAGGTTCTTGTCGATGTCGTTCCAGTCCGGCGCGAAGATGTCCACGCCGTCCATCAGCTTGGCGAGCGCGATGGCGTTGGCGTCGACGGCCTTGACGTCGGAGCGGGCGCTGAAGCCGCCGCCGATCTCGCTGACCTCCTGCTGCTGCTTCTGCGCGAGCATGAAGTCGAGCAGCTTCTTGCCGTTCTCGCTGTGCGGGGCCTTGGTGACCAGGCCGGCCGCGTAGGGCAGGGCGAACGTGGTGGGCTTGCCGCCCTGCTTCGCCGGGAACCAGATGCCGAGGTTGGGCATGGTCTTGGACTGGGCGTAGTTCATCTGCACATCGCCGTTGGCGACCACCAGTTCGCCCTTGTCGACCTTCGGGGCGAGCTTGCCGGTGGAGGCGGACGGGCCGACGTTGTTGGCCTGGAGCTTCTTCAGGTAGGCGAGGGCCGCGTCCTTGCCGCCGAAGTCGTGGATCGCCTTGATCAGTACGGCGGTTCCGTCGCCGGCGACGCCGGGGGTGGAGTACTGGAGCTTGTTCTTGTACTTGCCGTCGAGCAACTCGTCCCAGGTGGTGGGGGCCTTCTTCAGCTCCTTCTTGTTGTAGACGAAGCCGAAGTAGTTGTTGACGACGGAGGTCCAGGTGCCGTCGGCGGCCTTGTCGCCGCCGCTGACCTGGACGGAGTCCTTGGGCTCGTACTTCTCCAGCAGGCCCTTGCCGTCGGCCTGCTGGATGAACGGCGGCAGGGTGACGAGCACGTCGGCCTGCGGGTTGTTCTTCTCGCGGACGGCGCGCTGCACCATCTCGCCGGAGCCGCCCTCGACGTACTTGACCTTGATCCCGGTCTGCTTCGTGAAGTCGGCGAAGACCTTGTCGTACCAGCCGTCGCCGTTCTCGCCCTTGAGGCCGTCGGCGCTGTAGACGGTGACGGCCTTCTCGTCGGAGGCCGCGGAGGTGCCGTCGCAGGCGGACAGCAGCGGGGTGGCGACGAGCGAGACGGCGATGGCGAGCTTGAGGGTGTGTCTGGGCATGGCGGGATGAACTCCTTGCGGCGGAAGGGGTCGTGCGGGAGGAGGCGTTGCGGGCTCAGCGGGAGGAGGCGTTACCGGGTCAGCGGTAGGAGGCCTTGGTGCGGACCCGGGAGACGGCGAACAGGACGAGCAGGGTCGCGGCCATGAGGACCACTGCGACGGCGGAGCCCGAGAACAGGGCGCCGCGGTCGGTGGCCGCGTAGATCAGGACGGGAAGCGGGGTCCAGTCGGGCGGGTAGAGCATCATCGTGGCGCTCAGCTCGCCCATGGACAGGGCGAAGCAGAGGCCGGCTGCGGCGGTGAGCGAGGGCAGCAGGAGCGGCAGCCGCACCCGCCACAGGACGTACGCGGGCCGGGCGCCGAGGGAGGCGGCGGCCTGCTCGTACGCCGGGTCGAGGCGGGTGATCGCCGCCGACACGGACTGGTAGGCGAAGGCGGTCACCAGCACGGTGTGGGCGAGGATCACGATCCACCGGGTGCCGTTGAGCAGCATCGGCGGCTTGGAGAAGGCCACCAGGACCGACAGTCCGACCACCACGGACGGCACGGCGACCGGCAGCACGAACAGTGCGTCGAGGACACGGCGGTGGCGTTTTTTCAGGGCCGCGCCGGCCAGCGCGGCCCAGGTGCCGACGGCCAGGGCGAGCAGGCTCGCGGTGACGGCCGTGACCAGGCTGGTGGTGAGGGCCTGGAGGGCCTCGCCGCGGGTGGCGGAGCGGTAGTTGGCGGTCGTCAGGCCCGAGGGCAGGACGCTGGACCAGTGGGTGGCGAAGGAAGCGCCGAGGACCACGAGGAGGGGCAGGGCGAACAGGGGCAGGAACAGGAGGAGGAACACCGCCCATACGGCCCACTTGGCCTTGCGGCTATGCACCAGCACGACGGCTCACCACCCGGTAGAGGCCGTACAGCCCCACGGAGATCAGGACGTTGACGACGGCGACCACGCACGCGCCCGGATAGTCGGACTCGAGGATCGCCTTGCTGTAGACGAGCATCGGCAGGGTCGTGACCCCTTTCGCCCCGGTGAAGAGCACGATCCCGAACTCGTTGAGGCACAGGACCAGGACCAGGCTCCCGCCGGCCGCGAGCGCGGGCAGCGCCTCCGGCAGGATCACCTGCCGCACGATGCGCGGCGCGCGGGCGCCGAGCGAACTGGCCGCCTCCAGCTGCGCGGTGTCGAGCTGGGAGAAGGCGGCCAGCAGCGGCCGCATCACGAACGGTGTGAAGTAGGTGATCTCCGCCAGCAGCACCCCCCAGGGGGTGGTCAGGAACTGGAAGGGGCCGTCGGCCGCCCCGGTGACGTCCGTCCACAGGCCGTTGGCCATGCCGACGCTGCCGTAGATGAACAGCAGTGCCAGCGTGATCAGGAAGGACGGGAAGGACAGGAAGACGTCCACGAACCTGGCGACCGCCTTCGCGCCGGGGAACGGCACGAACGCGATGACCAGCGCCAGCAGGAAGCCGAGGACCAGACATCCGACGGTGGCGGCCAGGGCCAGCCACACGGTGGTCCACAGCGCGTGCCGGAACGCCTCGGAGGCGAAGACGTCGGCGTAGGGCCGGAGAGAGGTGCCTCCGGAGTCCGGCTGGAAGGACTGCTGGACGACGAGGGCCAGGGGGTAGAGGAAGAAGAGGGCGAGCAGGGCGACCGGCGGCAGGACAGCCAGCCAGGGGCGCGGGGAACGGCGCGGCCGGCCACGAACGGCCCGTGCTTTCGTGACGGCCTCAGCCATGGCTCACCCCGGCGGGCAGCAGCGTCGCGTCGTCGGGGGCGAAGTGCAGGGCGACCGTGTCTCCGTGCAGCGGCGGGTCCCTCAGCTCGCGCAGGTCCGCCATCACCTGGTGCCCGTCGACCTCGACGTAGAGCCGGTGGGTGGAGCCCCGCCACTGGATCTCGCTGACGGTGCCGGTGATCCGGTTGGGTCCGTCGCCGAGGCCGATCAGGTGCGGCCGTACGCACAGGGTGGCCCGCGCGCCGGCGAGCGCGCCCGCGGTGTCGACCTTCAGGTCGGCTGCTCCGAAGCCGACGCCGCCGTGGCCGACGGTCACCGGCAGCAGGTTGGCGTTGCCCACGAAGGACGCGGTGAACTCGTTGGCCGGGGCCCGGTACAGCTCCCTCGGCGTTCCGCAGGACTGCAGCCGCGCCTTGTCCATCACCGCGATCCGGTCGGCCAGCGTGAGGGCCTCGACCTGGTCGTGGGTGACGTACAGCATCGACACGTCCGGCAGTTCACGGTGCAGCCGGGCGAGTTCGGCCAGCATCCCGGAGCGCAGCTGGGCGTCCAGCGCGGACAGCGGCTCGTCCAGGAGCAGCACGTCCGGCCGGATGGCGAGCGCGCGGGCGATGGCGACGCGCTGCTGCTGGCCGCCGGACAGCTCCCGCGGGTAGCGGCGGGCGTAGGAGGCCATGCCGGTCATCTCCAGCGCCTCGGCGACCCGCTGCCGTATCTCGCCCCTGGGGGCCTTGCGGGCCTTCAGTCCGAAGGCCACGTTGTCGTCCACCCGCATGTGCGGGAACAGGGCGTACTGCTGGACGACCATGCCGATGCCGCGCCGGTGGGGCGGCAGGTCCGTCACGTCCCGGTCGCCGAGGAACACGCGCCCGGAGGCGGGCCGTACGAACCCGGCGACCGCCCGCAGCGCGGTGGTCTTGCCGGAGCCGGACGGCCCGAGGAGTGCCATGACCTCACCTGGCTCGACGCTCAGGTCGAGCGAGTCGAGGACGACGTTGCCGTCGTAGGCGACCGTGACGGAGTCGAAGCGGATGCCCATCTCACCGGGCTCCGGAGAGCAGGGCGGGCAGGCCGGCGACGGAGTCGAGGACATGGGTGGCGCCGGCCGCGCGGAACGCGTCGTCGCCGTGGGCGCCGGTGCGGACACCCGCGACCAGGCCCGCTCCGGCGCGTACGCCGCTGAGCACGTCGTAGGTGGTGTCGCCGACGACGGCGACCTGCCGCACGTCCTCGGCGGCCTTGGTCCGCAGGAAGGCCTGGAGGACCATGTCCGGGAACGGCCGCCCGCGTCCGCCGGCGTCGGCCGGGCACAGGGTGAGCGGCACGAGGTCCTGCCAGCCGAGCGCGGCCAGGATGGCGTCCTGGGTGACCCGGGCGAATCCGGTGGTCAGGACGACGGTACGGCCGCCGCCGGCCAGTTCCTCGATGGCCTCGCGGGCGCCGGGGACCGGGGCGATCAGGCCCGCGTCGACGAGGTCGCCGTACGCCTTCTCGAAGGCGGCGTTGGCCCGCTGGGCGAGGTCCTCGGCGCCGAAGAGGTGCCGGAAGACGGAGATCTTGGACTCGCCCATGGTGGCCCGGACGTAGTCGAGCTTCTCGGTGTGGTCGGCGGAGCCGGGCTCGACGCCCAGCTCGGCGGCGGCCGCTTCGAAGGCGCGCTCGACCAGGCCGCCGTCGGCGACGGTGGTGCCGGCCATGTCGAGGACGACGAGACGGATGTCGCGGGTGTCGCGGATGTCGGTGGTCAACTCTCTCACCAGCCCAGTTCGTTCGCGGTCGTTTCGGCTATCGCGGGCGAGCAGGTCATGCCGCGCCCGCCGGGCCCGGTGACCAGCCACACTCCGTCGCTCACCTGCTGCCGGTGGACGACCCGGCTCGTGTCGGTGCACTGCGCGTACACGCCGGCCCAGCGGCGCCGGATCTTCGGCAGCGGGCGGCCGAGGAAGGACTCGACCACACCGATGAGGTGGTCGTAGGGGCCCTCCAGCGTGTCGAAGGCGAAGGGGTGCTTGTACTCGTGGGTGTCGCCGATGGTCAGGCCGCCGTCGGTGCGCTGCACCATGAGCAGCTGCATCTTGTGCTCGGCGGCGGTGGCCGCCTGCGCCTGGCCGGCGTTGAGCGCGTCGAGCTCCGGGGAGGCGTAGGCCGGGTAGTAGCGGAAGCTGTCGGCGTCCGCGACCGAGGTGGTGAGCGGCTCGCCCAGCGGGTCGGTCTGCATCATCTGCAGGCGGACCCGGCGCACGGGCAGGTCCGGTCCGGCGAGCTCGCGGACGAGTCCGCCGAGCCAGGCGCCGGTGGCCAGGACGACGGCGTCCGCGTGGTGCACGTCTCCGTGGTCGTCGCGGACGGCCCCGGCACCGACCACCTCGCGCACCTCGCGCCCCGGCAGGAAGGTGTAGTTCGGGGACTTCAGCAGCTCTTCGCGCAGGGCGAGCTGCGCGGTGCGCGGCTCGACGGCGGCGTCGCGCTCGCAGTACAGGGCGGCGTCGAAGGCACCGCGCAGGGCGGGGTTGACGGCCCGCGCCTCGTCGGCGGTGAGCAGCTTGTAGCCGCGGGCGGCGGCGTCCGGGCGGGCCACCGCGGCCTCGGCGACGGCGAGTTCGAGGGCTCCGCGTACGGGGGTCAGGGACCCGTTGGCACGGAACCCGAGCCCGGGCACCCGCCGGCCGATCCCCTCCCACAGCTCCCGCGCCCGCAGGGCGGTCTCCAGCTCTTCTCCACCGGCGCGCCCGCTGACCCAGATCTGGCCGAAATTGCGCAGCGAGGCGCCGCGCGCCTCCGCCTCACGCTCGATCTGGACGACCTGGTGGCCGCGTTCCACTGCTTGCCAGGCGTGCATGGTGCCCACCACGCCTGCTCCAACGACTGTCACTCTCACGGCTGCAACGCTCCTCGGGGTCGGGGAACCGAAAGGGTCCGACTGACAACGGGAGCGTGAACGACCCATCACGTTTGGGCTAGACCCGTTATGTTCTCGTGACATTCGAGCGGGGTCCGATGGGTGATTTCAGGCCGTTATCAGCCGCTGAGGTGAGCCGTGAAGGAGAACCGGTCTCCGCGGTACAGGGTGCGCACGCGCTCCAGCGGCCGCCCCTCGGTGTCCCGGGAGAGGCGGTGGATCAGCAGCATGGGCAGGGCGGGCGGGGTGCCGATGAGCAGGGCCTCACGGGGGGTCGCCAGCACGGTCTCGATGCGCTCGTCGGCGTCGGCGAAGACGATGCCCTCGGCCTTGAGGTAGGCGTAGAAGGACGAGTCGGGGGCGAAGTCCGTGTCCAGCCTCGGCAGCCGGGCGACGGCGACGTACGTGCTCTCCAGGCCGACCCGCTCGTCGTCGGCGAGCAGCACCCGCTCCAGGTGCCAGACGGGTTCGCCCCGGGTGAGTCCGGCCTCGGCGGCCAGCGGCTCGGGGCAGGGGAAGCGGTCGAGCGTGACGAGCGTACGACCCGGTGTACGGCCCTGTCTGCGCACACCCTCGGTGTAGCTGGCGAGGGACAGCGGCTGGGCCAGCTTGGGTCCGGCGACGACCGTCCCCCGCCCGCGCCGCGTCAGCCGCCCCTCCAGCACCAGCTCCCGCACGGCCTGCCGCACGGTCTCGCGGGCGACGTCGTACCGCTCGGCGAGATCGCGCTCGGTGGGGATGACGCTGCCCTCCCCCAGCTCCTCCAGCAGTGCGGCGATGCGCGCCTTCACCGCGTAGTACTTCGGGATGCGTCCGTGCTCGGGGATGCCGGAGCGGACGGGGGCGCCTGGGGCCTGGTCGTTCGGGTAGTCCACGCAGTGATCGTCGCAGACGGGACGCGCCCGCCCCAGGGCGGTCCACACCTCAGCGACGCCGACGCCCCAGCACGAAGGCACCGGCACCGACGGCGACCAGCGTGGCTACGGCCGCGAGCAGACCGTGCGCGAGACCTAGGCCGGTGCGGGCGAGTTCCCTGGCCCGCTCCCCCGCGTCCTCGGCCTCCGCGGCGAAGGGGAACGAGGTGCCGTCCGGGTCGCCGCCGCCGGCAGTGGGCCGAGGGGTCCCGGCGGGGACCGCCCCGGTCGCCTCCGCATCCGCCGTCCCGTTCGGCTGCGCCGAGCCTTCCGGCGGTGCCGAGCCATCCGGCTGCGCCGACCCTTCGGGATCCGCCGTCTCCCCCTTCTCCGGATCCTCCGTTCCCTGCGTCGCCCCCGTGCCGTCCTCGTACTGCCCGATCCCGAAGCGGTAGTCGTTGGACTGCCCGACCCAGTCGCCGTCCTCGCCCCGGCGCTGGACGACGGCGGCGTTGGCGGTGACCTGGTCGGAGGGGGCGTCCAGCGCGAGGGCGAGCCTGACCTTGACGGACACGGTCTTCCCGGGGGCCACGGTGAACCCGCCGAACCCCTCGGTGTCCAGCACGCCGACCAGCTCCTGCTCGTCGGTGCTCTCGAAGGTGACGGGATGCGCGCGGGGACCGTCGTAGAAGTCCAGCTCGGCCTGGGACGGCTCCAGGGTGCGTTTGCTGTCGACGAGGACTACGACCGGGTGGATGCCGGCGCAGGTCAGGCGGGTGGTGTTCGTGAGGTCGATGTACCAGGTGCCGTAGCCTCCGCCCGCCTCGTAGGAGGCCGGGCCGCCACGGATGCGGGTGGCCAGCGGGAAGGTACGGCCGCCGGACGCCGCGCAGGAGGGAGCTGCCGTGTCGGCGCGGGCGGCGTCGGACGAGACGGGCACGAGGACGGCGGCTGCGGCAAGGCAGAGGGACAGGGACGTGCACAGTCGCATGAACACATGACCCTGCCGGGTGGGGGCGGGGGACGGGGGTGCCACTCCGGGAAGACGACCGAAGTCCGCTCGATCAGCGGAGGACCGGGGGGGCGGGAGCGGGGCAGCACCGCGGAACTGCGGGCTGCCGCCTGGCGGGGGCCGCCGTCCGGCTGCGGGGCGGCGCTCGGCTGGGGGCCGGCGCTCGGCTGGGGGCCGGCGCTCGGCTGGGGGCCAGCGCTCGGCTGGGGGCCAGCGCTCGGCTGGGGGCCAGCGCTCGGCTGGGGGGGGGCGCCGTGCGAATGCGGGCCGCCGTCCGGCTGCGGGCCGGCGGGGGCCGATCGCGCAGTTCCCCGCGCCCCTGAGGAGCCGCAGCCGGGCGTATGCATGCGACTCAGCACCCCAGCTACGACACACCGGCCGACCGTGGGCCACCGCCCGGGCACAGTCCGCCGCACGACCGCGGGCCTACGCCCGACCGCGGGCCGACGCCCGACCGCGGGCCGCCGTCCGGCTGCGGGCCGACGGGGGCCGATCGCGCAGTTCCCCGCGCCCCTGAGGAGCCGCAGCGGGCGTATGCATGCAGTTCAGTACCCCAGCTGCGGGCAGTCGCGCTACTGGGGCGGCACGGGTGGGCGCGGCGGCACCCCGCAAGCGCGGGCAAGCGACACCCATCCCGGCCGACCCCGACCCCGGCACCGGCACCGGCACCAGCACCAGCACCAGCAAACGGAACCAGCAAACGGAACCGCGCCATCAAGCGGACCGGCAAGCGGAACCGCACCGGCAAACGGACGGCACATGGACCCGTCGGCGGTGTTCTCAGCCGTCGGCTCGGCCGAACAGCGGTGCCAGCAGCAGCTGTGCCGCCCCCTCCGCCACGAGCCGCTCCCCGCCGGGAGCCACCCGCACCGGAACCGCCCCGCCCAGCGCACCCTCCCGCCGAGCCCGGGCGGCAAGCACCTCGGCAACCCCGCGGACGAACTCCCGCGGCGCCGCGGCAACCGTCCGCCCCCCGAGCAGCACCAGGTCGATGTCCAGCAGCGCCACCAGATTCCCGGCCCCCACCCCCAGCACCCGTGCCGCCTCCGCCGTCTCTCCCCGCCCCACGGCCGCCAGGCACAGCGCCTCCACGCACCCCCGGTCCCCGCACTCGCACGCGGGCCCGTCCAGCTGAAGGACCTGGTGCCCGAACTCCCCCGCCCCGGTCCGCGCCCCCCGATGCACGCTGCCGCCGATCACCAGCCCGGCGCCCAGCCCCGTACCGAGGTGCAGATACGCGAAGGACCCGCCCTCGCCCCCGACCGCCAGCCCGAGCGCGGCGGCGTTCGTGTCCTTGTCGACCACGACCGGCACCCCCAGCCGCTCCGCGAGCGCGTCCCGCAGCGCGAACCCCTCCCACTCCGGAAACCCGGTGACCCGGTGCAGCACCCCGCCCGCATGGTCGAGCGGACCGGGAAGCGCCACCCCCACCCCGAGCAGCGAGGCGACCTCGGCGAGCCGCCTGCCGTCGGCTTCCGGCACCTCCCGCACCAGCCCCTCCACCGCACCGGCCACCACACCCAGCACCGCTTCCGCCCCGGCCCCGAGGTCCAGCACCGCGGGCCGCTCCCCCACCACGGCTCCGTCGAGATCGACCAGCACCGCGCGCAGCTCGTCCCGGTCAAGATGCACTCCCACCGCGTGCCCGGCCTCCGGCACCAGCCGCAGCACGGTGCGCGGCTTGCCCCCGGTGGACGCCCGGCGCCCGGCCTCCGCCGCGAGCCCCGCCTCCCGCAGCCGTGCGGTGATCTTGCTGACGGCCTGCGGGGTCAGCCCGGTCCGCTCGGCCAGCTCGAGCCGGCTGATGCCCTCGCTCCCGGCCGACCTCAGCAGGTCCAGTACCAGCGCGGTGTTGTGACTGCGCACCGCGAAGAGATTCGCTCCCACCGGCCCGCCGGTCCTCGTCCTGTTCACGCCATCCATTCTCCCCGCCGCTTGCACTTTGGCAACAGCGTTGCGAAAGTAGGACGCATGACTGGTACCCCCCTCCGCGTCGGCCTGATCGGCTACGGCCTCGCAGGCTCCGTCTTCCACGCCCCGCTGATCGCCGCCACCGAGGGCCTTGCCCTGGACACCGTGGTCACCTCGAACCCCGAGCGGCAGGAACAGGCCCGGGCGGAGTTCGAGGACGTCCGGGTGGCCGACGGCCCCGAGGAGCTGTTCGACCGCGCCGGCGAGCTGGACCTGATCGTCGTCGCGTCCCCGAACAGGACGCACGTCCCGCTCGCCACCACCGCGCTCCGGGCGGGCCTGCCGGTCGTGGTCGACAAGCCGGTCGCCGGCACCGCCGCCGAGGCACGGGTCCTCGCCGCCCTCGCCGAGGAGCGCGGCCTGCTGCTCTCGGTCTTCCAGAACCGCCGCTGGGACAACGACTTCCTGACCCTGCGCAAGCTGCTGGAGGACGGCGCGCTGGGTGACGCCTGGCGCTTCGAGTCCCGCTTCGAGCGCTGGCGCCCGCAGCCGAAGGGCGGCTGGCGCGAGTCCGGCGACCCGGCAGAGATCGGAGGTCTGCTCTACGACCTCGGCAGCCATGTCGTCGACCAGGCCCTGGTCCTGTTCGGCCCGGCCACCGAGGTGTACGCCGAGACGGACGTCCGCCGCCCCGGCGCCGAGACCGACGACGACACCTTCATCGCGCTCACCCACGCGAACGGCGTCCGCTCCCACCTCTACGTCTCCGCCACCACGGCCCAGCTCGGCCCGCGCTTCCGGGTCCTGGGCTCGCAGGCGGGCTATGTGAAGTACGGCCTGGACCCGCAGGAGGCGGCCCTGCGCGAAGGCCTGCGCCCGGGCCCCCGCTGGGGCGCCGAGCCCGAGTCCCTGTGGGGCCGGCTCGGCGCCGGTGAGTCCCCGCTGAGCGGCGGCGGCAGCCCCGTACCGACCGTGCCGGGCGACTACCCGGCCTACTACGCGGCCGTGGCTGCGGCCCTGACCGGCGCCGGACCCAACCCGGTGACCGCCCTGGAGGCGGCCGCGGCCCTCGACGTACTGGAGGCGGCCCGCCGGTCCGCCCGCGACAAGGTGACGGTGACCCTCTGATGCACCACCCGCAGATCACCCCGAAGTTCGCCCCCGAGATCACCCCGAGCGTGGAGGAGCTGGAGGCACAGGAACGCCGTCTGGTCTTCCGGCAGTTCACGTACGACGACGCCTGGACCCTCGGCTCCCTCCTGGTCGAGCTGGCCAGGGAGCGCCGGGCCCCGGTCGCCATCGACATCCACCGCGCCGGCCAGCAGCTCTTCCACGCCGCCCTGCCCGGCTCCACCCCCGACAACGACGCCTGGATCGCCCGCAAGCGCCGGGTGGTGGAGCGCTACGGCGCCTCCTCCTACCTGGTCGGCGCCCGCTTCCGCGCCAAGGGCACGACGTTCGAGGAGTCCTCCCGCCTCGACCCCGACGTCTACGCGGCGCACGGCGGCTCGTTCCCGGTCCACGTCGAGAACGCGGGCGTCGTCGGCGCGGTGACGGTCTCGGGCCTCCCCCAGCTCCAGGACCACAAGTTCGTCGTAGCGGCACTGGAACAGTTCCTGGACAGCTGACCGGGGATTACCCGGGCGCACCCTCCGGCTGACAGTGATGTGACACCCGTCACACAACCACCCTCGGCCGGAGGGGCCCCCGCCCATGAACGACGAGCCCGCGGCCGCCGCACGACCGAAGTCCCACGGCCTTCATGGAGGCGCAGCCGACAACAAAAGGGGCGCGGGGAACTGCGCGACCAGGCACGACGAACCTGCAGTCGCCGCACAACCGAACCCCCACGGCCCTCATGGAGGCGCAGCGGGCACAAAAGGGGCGCGGGGAACTGCGCGACCAGCCACAACAAGCCTGCAGTCGCCGCACGACCGACGTCCCCGGCGCCCCCGGCGCCCCCGGCGCCCCCGGCGCCCCCGGCGAAGCGCTACGCGTTCTTCAGTTCCTGCCGCTGCCGCCCAAGCCCCTCGATCTCCAGCTCCACCACGTCCCCGGCCCGAAGATACGGCTTGGGCTCGGGCTGCCCCATGGCCACGCCCGCCGGCGTCCCCGTGTTGATGACGTCCCCGGGGTACAGGGTCATGAACTGGCTGACGTAGCGCACGACTTCCCCCACGGGAAAGATCTGCTCGGCGGTGCTCCCGTCCTGCTTCAGCTCCCCGTTCACCCACAGCTTCAGCGGGAGCCGCTGCGGGTCGGCCACCTCGTCCGCGGTGACCAGCCACGGCCCCAGCGGATTGAACGTCTCGCAGTTCTTCCCCTTGTCCCAGGTCCCGCCCCGCTCGATCTGGAACTCCCGCTCGGACACGTCGTGCGCCACCGCGTACCCGGCGACGTGCGCGAGCCCGTCCTCGGCCGACTCCAGGTAGCGGGCCGTACGTCCGACGACGACGGCCAGCTCCACCTCCCAGTCGGTCTTCGCGGACCCGCGCGGCACGAGCACGGTGTCGTTCGGCCCGACGACCGTGTCCGCGGCCTTGAAGAAGATCACGGGCTCGGCGGGCGGCTCGGCCCCCGTCTCGCGGGCGTGGTCGTGGTAGTTGAGCCCGATGCACACGACCTTGCCGATCCGGCCGAGCGGCGGCCCGATCCTGAGGCCCGCCGCGTCCAGCGCGGGCAGCCCGCCGTTCTCGGCGGCCGCCCGTACCCGGCCGAGCGCGTCGGCGTCGGCGAGCAGCGCCCCGTCGATGTCGTCCACGATCCCCGACAGGTCCCGCAAGGTTCCCCCGGCGTCGAGCAGCGCGGGTCGCTCCGCACCGGCCGTACCGACTCGCAGCAGCTTCATGGTCACAATCTCCCTCGATCGCGGGCGCCCGACCGATGGGTGCAGCCATCGGAGGACTGGTCGATCCTCCAACCCGCCCGTCCACTCCGCAAGACCCTGTTCAGGTACTGGACCGTAACCCCGGCCGGTCCCCCGATGCGGTTCCAGCGGTTCAGCGGTACAGCGCGGCGCGTTCCACCGCACTCCACGTCGTGCTGGTGACGACGTACAGCGCGGCAGCGAGCGGTACCACCGCCACGGTGACGAGCGTGAAGAAGGACATGAACGGCATGAGCTTGTTGACCGCGCCGAGCCCCGGCACCCGCTGCCCCTCGCCTGCCGTGGCCGGCACCGGGACCGGGTTCTTCGCCATCATCAGCTTGGTGCGCCGGTAGTTGAAGGCGGCGACGGCCGCGACGAAGGCGAAGAGAGCCAGGTAGACGAGCCCGGCCGCCCCGAGGACCCCGCCGTCGGCGAGGGCGTCGGCCCAGTGCCCGCCGAGCGGCGCCGCGAACAGCTGGTGGGTCAGCAGTCCGTTGGTCTCGCCGCCGACCGAGGAGTTGGAGAAGAGGTGGTAGAGCAGGAAGAAGGCGGGCAGCTGGAGCAGGCCGGGCAGGACGCCGGAGAGCGGGGAGACCTTTTCCTCGGTGTGCAGGTCCAGCACCGCCTTCTGCAGCCGCTCGGGGTCCTTCGCGTGCCTCTTGCGCAGCTCGGCGATCTTCGGCTGGAGCGCGGCACGGGCGCGCTGGCCTCTGGCGGCGGCCCGGGAGAGCGGGTGCACGAGGAGTCGTACGAGTGCGGTGAACAGGACGATCGCGGCGGCGGCCGCGGAGGCGTGGAAGAGCGGTTGGAGCAGGTCGGCGAGCTGCTGGACCAGGTGGGCGAAAACGGACATGGGTGGACCCTCCGTGACGGGGTGTGTCGTCGTGCCGGTGACGGGGCATGGCATGTGCTCAGGCATGGCATGTGACGGGACATGGCATGCGAGGGGACATGGCATGGCGGCATGACGACCCGCGCGGGGTCACGTATCGCTGACGGCGGGTGTGCCCTACGCGCAGGTCGTCGCGAGGGCGTGTCCGGGTGCCCGGGGCCGGCGGCGCCCCGAGGCGTCGGGGTCGCGCTGCGGCAGGAAGGCCGTACGGCGGGCCCGGTCGCGTATCGCCGTACGGATCCGGGTGGGCGGGACGGCGGGTGCGGAGCGGGCGGCGAGCAGTGAGCAGGCGGCGAGCGCGGATCCGGCGGCGGCGGTCGCGGCGAGCGCGACGGTGGTGGAGAGGCTGCCGGTGTCCAGGAGTGCGGCCTGCAGGAGCAGCACGTTCACCAGGAGCAGCAGGAGGGCGACGGGGCGTGTGGCGCCGGCATGACGGCGGACCATAGCCTCCCCCTTCCCCTGACCTGCGCTTCTGTTACCCGATCCGTGGCTGTTGCGGACCGGTCCCGCTATGACCGCTCCCGTTATACAGGATCGGTCTGGAGGGGCTCCAGCAGCCGCTTCGGCCTGAGCAGCGCCCTGCTGACCGGATCCGCCGGGGCAGGATCGAGTCCCGGGCCCGGCACCAGTACAACGTCCGCGACGGGCACATTGGTTCCACAGGCCGGGCATTCGCCGTACGGCCCGAGTTCGGTGCCGCACTCCGCGTGCCGGAAGGACCGCAGCTGGGCCTCCTGGAAGTTCTCGCGGCCCCACAGCGCGAGGGCCCGCAGCGCAGGCCAGAGCGCGATACCGCGCTCGGTGACGACGTACTCGTCGCGCGGGGGTGCCTCCTGGTACCGGTGTTTTTCCAGGATCCCCTCCTCGGTGAGCGTCTTGAGCCGGGCCGAGAGGACGGCGCGCGGGATGCCGAGGTGGACGAGGAAGTCGTTGTAGCGCCGGATGCCGTAGAGCGCGTCGCGGACGACGAGGAGCGTCCACCGCTCGCCGACGACCTCCAGCGCGCGGGCGATCGAGCATTCCTGTGTCGCGTAGTCCTTGCCCAGTGCCATGCGGTCCACTGTAACCATTTTCCGCCCGTTGGTTCAGTGACCGAACTGATGATGCTACGGTGGGGAACATGCCTAGGTTCAATGAAAGAACCGTCACCCTGCGGCAGCCCACGGCCGTACGACGGGACACCCGCCCCCCAGCACCCCCGCACCCCCGCGCCACTCTGGCCCTGACCAGCGCCGCGACCGCCGTGGCCCTCATGACGTACACGGCCCCGATGGTCACGCTCCCGGACACCGCGGCCGACCTGCACACCCCGCTCTCCGCCCAGGCCTGGCTCCTGAACGGCACCCCGCTCGGCCTGGCCGCCCTCCTCCTGGTGGCCGGCAGCCTGGCCGACGACTACGGCCGGCGCCGCGTCTTCCTCAGCGGCACGCTCGCCCTCGGCCTGACCACGGCGCTGGGCGGCCTGACGACCTCCACCCTCCTGTTCACCCTGGCCCGCATCGCCCAGGGCGCGGCGAGCGCGGCGATCCTGGCGAGCAGCCTGGGCCTGCTGGTGACGGCCTTCCCGAGCCCGCGCGGCCGGCTGCACGCGACCGGTGTGTGGGGCGCGTTCGTGAGCGGCGGCATCGCGGCGGGCCCGCTGGTCTCGGGGGCGATGCCGTCCTGGCGGGTGGCGTACGGCGTCCTGGGCGCGGCGGCGCTGCTGGTGGCGGCGCTCGGGCTGCGGCCCCTGAAGGAGTCGAAGGCCTCCCAGGGCGGCCGCCCCGACGTCCTCGGCGCACTGACCTTCGGCTCGGCGCTGGTTGCCCTGGTGGCGGCCCTGACCCTGGGCCGGGACGGCTGGCTGCGGACACCGGTGGGCCTGCTGCTGGCCGCGGTGGTGGCCCTGATGGCCCTGTTCGCGCTGGTGGAGCACCGGACCCGGACCCCCATGCTCGACCTCTCGCTGCTGCGCCGGCCCCGCTTCCTGGCGTCCGCGGCCGGCGGCCTGTTCACCGGTCTGACGGTGATCGGCCTCTTCAGTTACCTCCCCGCCCTGCTCCAGCAGACGCTGCACCTGTCCGCGATGAACACGGCCTGGCTGCTCCTGCTGTGGTCCGGTCTGTCCTTCGCGGTGGCCCTGCAGGCGAAGCGGCTGGCGGGCCGGGTCAGCCCGCGGTGGCAGCTCGCCACCGGTTTCCTGCTGCACGCGGTGGGCGCGCTGGCGATGCTGGGCGCGATCGGCGCGGGCTCGTGGGTGCGGCTGCTGCCGGGCCTGGTGATCGGCGGCGTCGGCAGCGGCCTGCTGAACGCCGCACTGCCCCTCGTGTCGGTGGAGTCGGTCCCCACCGAGCGGGCGGCCATGGGCTCCGGCGCCCAGCAGACGTTCCGCTACATCGGCTCCTGCGCGGGCGTGGCCCTGACGATCGCACTCGTCACGTCGTCCGGCGCGGGCCTGGCCCGGGGCGCGGACCTGGCGATGGTGGTGTCGGCGGGCCTGGCCGTGCTCGGGGCGGCGAGTGTGGTGGTGCTGCGGGAGCGGGCGTGAGCCGGAGCGGGAGCGGGAGCGGGCGTGAGCCGGAGCCGGAGCGGGAGCGGGAGCGGGGGTGAACGGGAACGGGAGCCGGAGTGAGCCGGAACGGGAGCCGGGGTGAGCGGGAAGCTGAGGTGAGCGGACGCGAGCCGCGGGTCTTCGGGGGTTCTCCTGGGCCGCCACCGTCAGGACCGGCCGGCCCACCCGGGGCTACCCCCGGGGCCGCATCGACACCAGCTTCCCCCACACCGCCATCCGGTAGCGCGAGGTGAACTCGGGAGTGCAGGTGGTCAGCGTGATGTAGTAGCCGGGCCGGTCGTACCCGTAGGAGGGCCTGACGAGCGACCGCGGCACGGGCCGTACGACCCCGGAGTCCCTCGACGACGTCTGCGGCAGAACCTTGTCGACGGCGTACGTGTACGTCGCCGTCGCCGTCTCGACCCGGATGGTGTCCCTGAGCCGCAGCCGAGGGAGGTACCGGAAGGGCTCGCCGTGGGTGTTCCGGTGCCCGGCGAGCGCGAAGTTCCCGGCCTGGCCGGGCTGCTGGGTGCCGGGGTAGTGACCGACGTACCCCTTGTTGAGCACGTCCGGCTTGCTCACGCCTTCGGCGACGGGGACGCGGAGGTGCAGCCGGGGGATGGTGAGGACGGCGTACGCCTGGGAGGCACGGGGGCGCCCGGAGACGACGGCGGCGTCGTCCGGCCGCCGCCCCGCACGGCCGGGCGCGCCCGTCGCCGGCCGGGCCGATGCCTGCGCCGAGGGCGTCGCGCCCGGTGCCGGACCGCCCTCACCGCGCGTGCCCCACTCCTTCTCCAGGGCCTCCACTTTCCGTGCGGCTCCCTGCCGGGCCTCCCGGTTGGTCCACCACAGCTGATGCACGACGAGCAGCAGGAGCACGACCCCGGCGGTGACGAGCACCTCGCCGCCGGCCCACAGCCCCCGCCGCCACTTCGCCCGCCTGCGCCGATCACGGTGCCGTACGACTCGCATCCGCACACTCACCTCCCGGGAGCCGCCCGCACGATAGGGCGAGGCGCGCCAACTCGCCAGAGCAGCAGGGGTTCCGACCGCCGGGAACCCCCTGACGTCACCGGCCGGAGTCACCCTGCGCGCGGCAGGCCGGAGTCACCGTTCATGCTGCGGCTCAGGGCAGTATTCATGCTGCGGCTCAGGGCAGTGGAAGGGCGTCCTGGTATCCGTTCACCGGCCGGGCGACCTTCTCGACCGTACGGGCGTCGAGCGCGACCGTGGCGGAGCCGGTGCCCAGCTTCCCGCCGGCGTGCCAGGTGCCGGTCACGGTCACCCATGTGTTGGCGGGCAGCACGGGACCGCCGTAGACGCGCACCTTCACGGACTGGGCGTCCGCCGCACAGCAGTTGAGGATGATCCGCGTCAGGTCCCAGCTCACGCCCGGCCGAACGGGGGTGACGAACCCGGTCATCCGGATGCTGCGCCCCTTGATGGCCTGCGCCCGGTCCTGCCGCACCCGGCTGGTGAAGTCGGAGAGGGTCAGGGGGACCGGCGAGGTGCCGGGCAGCGGATCGAAGTCGCTCTGCTCGGCGACGGCCTTGGGCGGCTGCCGGGAGGCGGTGTAGGCGCCGAGGGCGGGCGGGGCGTAGCAGAGCAGGCTGAGCGCCGGGAGGAGGAGCAGCCAGGCGACGCGGGGCAGGGAGCTGTGATCGTGCCCGTGCCCCTCTTCGCCACCGTGCCCGCCGAACCCCTCTCCTCCCTCGTGCTCGTCCTCGTCCTCTTCCTCGTTCCCTTTCTCCTTTCCCTCTCCTCCCTGTCTGTCGAGTCCCTCTCCCCCCTGTCTGTCGAGCACGGCGCTTGCCAGGCCCAGCAGGAGCAGCACGACGCCGGAGGCGACGAGCAGGGGCCGCATGCCTTCCTTGACGTACCTCAGGCACAGGTCGGTGAAGAGGGAGACGTGCAGCAGCCCGAGCCCGCAGAGCGCGAGCAGGAACGCCTGGAGGATTCGCTTCACAGCAGCACCCCGCCGATCAGCGAGCTGCACGCGACGGCGACGACGACGGTGGCGGCGGAGAACCGTACGGCGAAGGCCCGGCCGAAGGTCCCCGCCTGAAGAGCGATGAGCTTCAGGTCGACCATGGGTCCCACCACCATGAACGTGAGCCGCGCAAGCGGCGGGAACCCGGTCAGCGAGGCGGCGAGAAAGGCGTCGGCCTCGGAACACACGGCGAGCAGCACGGCGAGCCCGGCCAGGAAGAGCACGGACAGCCAGGGTGCCCCGGCGAAGGTGTCGAGCACGGACCGGGGAACGGCGACATTGAAGGTGGCGGCCGCCATGGCCCCGAGCACGAGAAACCCACCGGCGTGCAGGAAGTCGTGCTGGAAGCCCAGCCGGAACTCGTTCCACCGGCTGTGCCCGTGCCGATGCCCGGTGTGCCGCGCGGTCGGCCGCAGCCACTCCGTCCGCCCGAACCGCAGCCACAGCCACCCCATGACCACGGCGGTGACGAGCGAAGCGACCAGCCGGGCCAGCACCATGGCGGGGTTCCCGGGGAAGGCGATGGCGGTGGCGGTGAGCACGACCGGGTTGATGGCCGGGGCGGACAGCAGGAAGGCGAAGGCGGCGGCCGGGGCGACCCCGCGCCCGATCAGGCTGCTCGCCACCGGTACCGAGGCACACTCGCACCCGGGCAGGACGACCCCGGCGACACCGGCGACCGGAACGGCGAGCGCGGGCCGGCGCGGCAGCACCCGGCTGAACACCCGCTCCGGCACGAACGCGTTGATCGCGCCGGACAGGGCCGTGCCCAGCAGCAGGAAGGGCAGGGCCTGCACCGTGACGGCCAGGCACACGGTCCGCCAGGCCTGCACGGCGGGGGCGTCCCCCCAGCGCCCGAGGAGAATGACGGCCGTACCGGGGACGACGGCGGCCCCCAGCAGGAGCAGCGGCCAGTGCCGGGGCGGCTCGGGCCGCGAGCCGTCCTCGTACCCGCCGGGTGCGGGCCCCGCACCGGCCGCGGCACCGTCCGCCGCACGGTCCCCGGCGACCAGGGCACCCGTCTTCTCCATGCCGACTCCGCTTGTCGATGTCCGCGTCGAACATAGCGGTCGCCGTCGGCCGTCCCCTCATCACCCAGGGGCCGGAGCCCACTTCCCCACTTCCTCTTTCTCATCTCTTTCCCTGCCCTTTGTGCCCCGCGTTCCCTCCCCGGGTGCCTCACGCTCCCTCCCAGGGGTGCCTCACGTTTGTCACCGCCCGGCAGTACGGTGTCACTCATGCGCCCCGACACGCCTGCCGAGAACGTCGACCACACCGCCGAAGCGGCACGCCTGGAGCGGACCGCCGGCCTGTATCCCGAAGACACCGAGGCCCTGCTCCTGCGCGCCGCGGCCCACCTGGAACTGGCCGGCGACCGCCCCGCCGCGACGACGCTCTACGACCGCCTGCTGTCCTCGACCGACGGCCTGGAGAGTCCTGCTCTGGTACGGGCCCTGAAGGCCTCGAACCTCTGGGAGTACGGCCATGAGGCAGAGGCGAGGGCGATCATCGACGGAGTCCGGGCCGCCGCGCCCCGCGACGCGGCCCCCTGGGTGATCGTGGCCGAGGCCCTGGAGTCCCACGACGAGCTGCAGGCGGCGGAGGAGACGTTCACGGAGGCGGCGAGCCTGCTCCTGACGGACGGGACGGAGCCCCCGTACTCCACCCACCCCCTGCTCTACGGCCGTCACCGCGTCCGCCGCATGCTGGGCCTGGCCCATGACGAGTGGGACACCCTGGCGGACACCCTCCACTCCTCCCCGGTCGCCCTGGACGAACTCCACGACCCGAAGCGGGTGTGGTCCCTGGGCTCGGACAACCCGGCGGAACTGCAGGCGGAGATCTCCCGTCTGCAAGCCGAACTGGGCGCCTACCGGGAGGCCCTGTCCCGCCCGTTCCCGGTGGCGGTGCTGCACTGGCCGGCGGCCGAGCTGACGGAGCTGGTTGCCGCGTATCCGGACCTGCACGCCGAGTACCCGTCCCACGAGGAGCACCTGTCGACCATAGAGGCCGCGCTGCGCGAACTGTCCTCTTCCGGCACGCCGAACCTGGGGATCGTGACGGGGACCGTGCCGTCGTACGAGGCGTTCTCCGCGTCGGAGGGGGCGTCGCCGGGTGACACGACGCTCCTGCCGCAGTATGCGACCACGCTGGCGGCCAGGGGGCGGGCTGCGGCTTGGCCGCCGCAGAAAGGGGCGGGGTGCTGGTGCGGCTCCGCCGAGTCCTACGGGGTGTGCCACGGAGCCTAGGGACAAAGAAGTACTTCCACGCGGCTCCACAGCCACGCGTCTGACACGCCGCAAACCTTGCCGACGTCCCTGGCTCGCGGTCGCTCCGGTCCCCCTCCGGCCGATCAGGCTTCCCACCTCGGGCCAGGCTTCCCTTGGGCCACCCGCTCGCTTCCATCCGGTGCTCGAGCGGCCCGGGTCAGGGGTGGGACGAAGGGCCAGGGACACAGCCGACGTGGGAGCGCCCTGGAGTTCCGCGGCGGAGGCACGACGGTGCCGAGAAGTGGGCAATCGATTCCACTTCGCTGTCACGTGACCAAGCCACCGAAAAGGGACGGGCGCCTGGTCAAGACCGGCGCAATCGATCTACGGCTCCGGTCCGAGACCATTCCGGTTCTGCTTCTGTCCCAGGGTGAAGGGGCACATGCGCCCGTTGCGCCGGCAGAATGCTGCCGTGTCGCATGCCGTACCTTCCTCCGCCGCCGTATCCGCCCGCATGAGCCGCCAGGGTTCGCGCGACACGGCGCCCGAAGTTGCGGTCCGCCGACTGCTTCACGCGGCGGGTCTGCGCTATCGCGTGAACATGCCGGTGCCCGGGATGCCCCGGCGCACGATCGACATCGTCTTCACTCGAGCCAAGGTTGCCGTCTTCCTGGACGGCTGCTTCTGGCACGGCTGCCCCGAACACGCCACGCGCCCGAAGGCAAACGCAGAGTGGTGGCGTGCCAAGCTCGACAAGAACATGGCACGGGACCTCGAGACAACAGAGCATCTGGCATCTACCGGCTGGACGGTGCTGCGCTTCTGGGAGCACGAATCCGCCGAGGCCGTGGCGCGTCGAATCGCCACGTCGGTGGCGACCGGACGGTCACGTACCGAGGGGCGGAGAGGTCTGACGGACAAGCATCAGTCGTGACACAGTCCTTGGGGCAACAGCCATCTGACTGAATAATGTGCAGACCATGTAAAGGTAGCGCTGCGTCATCTGCCGGCCGCGCCGACTGGGGGAGCGATCCGGCGGAACGATGGCGCACCAGTCCATACACTTGACGAGTGGGAGCGGGGGCGGTCGGGTCCGATGACCGACGAGTTCGACGGCATGTACGAGACGTTCAAGGCGCTTCTGGACGCTTTCCCCCCGTCCGAAGCCGTCAAGCGGCTGGAGATGCTCGGCGTCAACCCGGAGATCGTCCAGGAGATCCGGGACCGCCACGAACGCCAGACAATACTCATCAAGGAGCTCGAAGAGCCACACGCGGTTGTCCTCGGAAACCGCGACACGTGGTACACAGGGCCGCAGGACAAAGACAGGTGCTGGCCTGCGATTGTCGATCTGCTGCGCAAGGACGGTTGGTCCGACGAGCCTGCGATCCGTAGCCTTGACGACTCCTCCACGCGTGTGGTGTCACTACTGAACCACCCCAAGGAGAAGTCGTTCTCCACGCGAGGTCTGGTCGTGGGCCATGTGCAGTCCGGCAAGACCACCAACTTCACATCCGTAATGGCCAAGGCAGCCGACCGCGGGTACAAGCTCTTCATCGTCCTGGCCGGAATCCACAATGGCCTGCGCCGTCAGACCCAGGCGCGCCTGGTCCAGCAGCTTGTGGAACCCAATCCCTCACTTTGGTCGCAATTGACCGGCCTGGACAAGGATTTCACCCCTCAGGAGAACCCGGCCTCCTACTTCGGCAAGAGCAACAAGACACACGTACTGTGCGTGGTCAAGAAGAACGCGACGGTGCTGCGCAAGCTGGCCCGATGGCTGGAGACAGCAGCGGACTACTTGCAGGACTGCCCGGCGTTGATCATTGATGACGAAGCGGACCAGGCGACCGTTGCGACGAAGTCCATCAATCCGCTGATCCTCAGCATTATGAGCAGCCTCCCGCGATCCGCCTACGTTGGCTACACGGCGTCTCCGTTCGCCAACCTGCTCATCGATCCGAGTGCTCAGGACCTATATCCCCGCGACTTCGTTGTGAATCTCCCGAAGCCCGAGGGACACTTCGGCACGGAGGTCCTTTTCGGCCGCTACGCACTCGACGGGGAGGACCCCGAACAGGTCGACGACGGATACGACATGATCCGTTCGGTCCCCGACGACGACGTGGCGTGCGTCCGTCCGGAGAGCAGGGCCGACGTCGAGGGCTTCGAGCCCGTCATCACCGATACGCTCCGCAGGGCCGTCGAATATTTCTGGCTGGCCACAGCGGCTCGTCGTGTGCGCCGTAGAGGCAACCCACACAGCACAATGTTGATTCACACCAGCGTCAACACTTCGGTGCACAACAGCTTCAAACGCCCGTTGGAACATCTGTTGGAGCGCACTGCTCAGTCCCTCACCGATATGAGCTTCCTTTCCCGCCTGCGCGCTCTGTGGGAGGACGAGACAGCATGCGTCCCTGCCAAGGAGTTCGGCGAGAAGAAGGTTGCCTTCGACGACCTGACCCCCGAGCTGCCCGGTGTGCTGCGGAGCTGCCGTGTCATCATGGACAACTCCAGCAGCGAGGATCGTCTCGACTATGAGAACGGCCCTGTCGTGGCAATCGCGGTGGGTGGCAACACGCTTTCCCGAGGGCTCACGCTCGAAGGCTTGTCGGTCAGCTATTTCGTCCGCGCCGTCTCGGCCTACGACACGCTGTTGCAGATGGGTCGCTGGTTCGGATTCAGGAACGGCTACGCAGACCTACCGCGCATCTGGATGACCGACGAGCTGGCCGAGTGGTTCCGGCATCTCGCCACTGTCGAGACAGAAATGCGTCGAGACATCGACATATACTTGACCGAGGCGGAGACTCCCCTCACCTTTGCCGTACGCCTGCGCACGCACCCTGCGCTGCGTGTCACCGCGGCGGCCAAGATGCGTGATGCCGTCACCGCAGCATCGTCGTACGGCGGCAAGCGGGTCCAAACACATTACTTCCGGACCGACGCAGACTGGCTGCGCGGAAACATCTCCGCAGCCCGCAACCTGGTGGCGTCCTCTCTCGCGAATGCTGTCCGGATCGAGGACCGGTCATCGGAGGGACGATATATCTTCCGGGATGTCCCCCACGACGTGGTGACCGACTTTCTGGGCACATACAAATTCCACGAGAAATCGCCTGAGAACGACGCCGACCTGATCATTGATTACATCCAGAAGCGAGTCAAGGCGGCCGACTCCCTCCGCCGATGGAACGTGGCGATCGTCGGCAACCCCACCGGGGAGCGGCTCACCCTTGCACAGGGTGTTGACGTTGGACTCAACACCCGTGCCCGTCTTGCTGTGAGCAATCCCGATCCGTATTTCGCCGACATCAAGACCCTCATGAGCCGCCGCGATGCCGCTGTGGACTTGGACGGCGACACGGCGAAACTGACCGAGCAGGGCATCATGGATCATCGTCGCCGGCTTCTCCCGGACACCGGGCTGTTGGTTCTCTACCCCATTGACAAGACTTCCGCACCGACTCCGGCCAAGAAACTCCGTGCTCCCTTGAACGCAGAAGAGCACGTCCTGGGCGTCGGTTTGGTGTTTCCCGAGCCCCGACATGGGGACAGCACCGTCAAGAAGTACATTTCCGCCAATCTTTCCGGACTGCGCTTGGAGGACGAGGACTACAGCCTGCTCGTCGAAGGCGAAGACACGTGAACGGCGAGGTCTTCCGGGAACTGATCGAAGGCCACTGGGCTGCACTCGAGGCCGAGCAGACCACGGGCGAACGTCGCCTGCGGGTGTCACAACTTCCAGTGATGACAGCCCAGGGCTCGCTTGCTGCAGGTGTCGACCACGATGGCCATCGGCACGTTCTGGTGCCGGTGACGACACACCGCAAGGTCCGAACCAATCTTGACGGGCCCGTGCTTCGACTGCACAAGCGTCCGTTGGAAGACGACGAGACCTACCAGATGTACGCCGACCTTGCCTGCCTGCGCACAGACCTCAACGACCTGTTCACTGAGCTGTGCGTGGAAATATTGAGCGCCACAGCGGCGCTTCCCGAGAACGCTGTGAAGGCCCTCTACCGAGTCCTTGACCGCTGGAAGGCTCTCTTCCAGTCGCAAAGTGCGCCACTCGGCCCTGAACAAATAGCAGGCTTGTTCGGCGAATTGTTGGTCCTGAGTCGACTCCTTGAGCGCGACTCCAGCGCCCATCGGCTCTGGCGAGGACCCGAGGGGCACCCCCACGACTTCGTGGCCGGTAAGGCAGCAGTCGAAGTCAAGACAAGCAGTGCTGCTGGAGCGGGAAGATGCAGGATCCATGGGCTCGGCCAGCTCGATGCCCCTCAGGGAGGAACACTCTGCCTGGCATGGTTCCGTCTGGAGACACCCAGTGCAAGTGAATCCGGAGTCGGATTCATGGAGTTGCTGGAGCAGACACTTCATTCGTGCGACGACGAAAGCGCGCTCGCCAAAATGCTTGCTTCAGTGGGCTACCGCCCTGAAGACGCCGAAAAATATCGGAAAGCACGCTTTGTGATCGGCGATGAGCGGTGGTACCGGGTGACGCCCGAATTCCCTCGCCTCACAACACGAACACTTCTTGACGCAGGCGTACCGGTCTCCGTCCTGGACGTCGAGTACACGATCGACTTGTCCAAGGACGCACCGATGCCGATGGCAGCCGACGAGGTCGTTCAAGCACTCGATCATCTGATCCGGGAGTCCGTGTGACCGAGCCCCAGTGGGTTTCCCAGCCGTACCCTCCGGAAGGTGCGAGTGCCGCCGAAGGCATCCGCAACCAACTGGGACGCCCGGAACTAGACCTGCTCACCATCCTGGTACGTGAGTCCGCCCAGAACAGCTGGGATGCCCGACTTCTCCACGCCGAAGCTCCCGTCGACTACCGCATAGACATGTGGACCGTCGGCCCCGCTCACACCGCCGCCTGGAGGGAACTGCTGCTTGCAGGCGCTCCCAGCAGCAACAATTTCCCACTTCGAGAGACCCTCAAGCGTGGCTCGATTCGAGTACTGGCAGTGTCCGATCGTGGCACTCGCGGACTCGGAGGGCCGACCCGTGCAGACGACGCCGTGGGCCCGGAACGCGACTTCGTCTCCTTCATCCGCAACATCGGTGAACCTCGCGACACGGCGCTCGGAGGCGGCACCTACGGCTTCGGCAAAGGAATCTTCTACCTATTGTCCAAGCCCGGAACGGTACTTGTCCATTCCCGGTGCCTCACGGCACCGGGAACGTACGAGACCCGTCTCATCGGCTGCACACTTTGGAAAAGCTACGTGGCCTTCGAGGACCAGGGGCACCGGCGCTACACGGGCAGGCACTGGTGGGGTGACGCCTCCGGCCAGGTCGTGGAACCACTTGTCGGTCAGGAAGCCGAGACCTTCGCCCAACGGCTCGGCCTGAAACCCTTTGGCCCTCAGGAGACCGGGACAACTGTTGCAGTCATCGATCCCAACCTGGACGGCCTTGAGGTATCTGAAGCAGCCGACTACCTGGGCGACACCATTGCCTGGCATCTCTGGCCCAAGATGATCTCCGTCGCAGGCAGGCCGCCCGCCATGCGCTTCTCCGTCACATGTAACGGTCTCCAGCATCCGGTGCCCGATCCACGGGACACCCGCCCACTCAACATGTTCGTCGCAGCCTACGAAGAGATGGCAGGTCCGGATCACAGCAACCTCGAGTGCCTGAAGCCGAGACGTCATTTGGGACGGTTGGGGCTGGTGAAGCGCATCATGCCCTCCCTCGAACCCACACGGGCGTCACGCATGCTGGACATCGAGGACCTGATCCATCATGTCTGCCTGATGCGTCCCGCAGAACTCGTCGTCACCTACCACCCTGGGCCAAAGCCTCCCAGCGCAAATCAGGGCTATGCCGGGGTCTTCAGGGCCGACGAGGACATGGACGACATCTACGCCAAGGCTGAGCCGCCCACGCACGACGCCTGGAACCCGCAGTCCCTCGAAAGACCCGAAAGCACCTTCGTGCAGACGACTTTCCGGCGTATCGGTGAGGCTCTCGAGGGTCTGTTGTCCCTGAGCGGCGTAACACGTCCCGGAGCAAGCAATGTGGCGCTCGGCGCCGCCAGTTCGAAGTTTTCCGGGCTGGTGGGCGGCGCCTGGGGCGTGGGGGGAGCAACGGCCCATTCGAAGCCGGGCAGTACTGCAACTAGTGGCACCGGACCGTATGCGGAGGAAGCGGGCCTTCGGACAGCAGGTCGTCCGGCATCGACGCCTCAAGCACCCGATTCGGTGACGGCTGCCGGACTCGGCCCCCGTGGCTCCCACGGCAACAAGCCGTCCGCCGGCGGCTCGGAGCCCAGTGCTGTCGGCTCCGTTGCCCGCCGTCCGCGCGTGCAGTACATCGGCGATCCCTACTACGACGATCGCGACAACGACTCGGTGCTGATTCAGGATTTCCGACTCCCAGTACCGGGGACCCAGCGTGTGCACATCGATCTTGCGATCACCCTGCCCGGGGCTGGTGGGCGCGAGACCGATCCGCCCATCGGTGCCAGCATGCCTGAGCTCATCGGCTGGGAAGACTACGCAGGTCACTTGTTCACCTCGGATCCGCACGTACTCGAAGGGGGCGAATCCATCTGGCGCGCCCTCGTGCGGCCGGCACCGGACACCATGACTGAGATCGGCATCAAGGTCGAGGCGGTGAAGACCCCGTGACTCGGCGCGTCCTGCCCTACCGGGTTCCGGCGGAGGATGTCGTCTCTGCCGAGCCGTGGCACCTCATCGTCGAGGACGGCGAGGTGGCCCTGCCCGAAGCACTGCCGGACTGGGACTACCAGATGGATCTGCGCATGCGCAGGAACATCCGAATCGATGTGGACCGAGCCCGGCGACAGTCCGGCCTCCCGACGAACGCCCCTCTCATGGTCTCCACCGTGTGGACCGCCACTGGCTCGAATCTGAGCGGCCCGGCACAGCAGGTGCGTTTGACAGGGTCAGGCACCGTCACTGCACAGTTCGACCTGCTTCTCCACGGCGCCGATCTCGGTGGTCTACTGATCATGGACACCGCTCTCGTACTGGCCGAACGACGGAACGACGCCCGTCCTTCGTCACCCCGGCGAGCAGGTTCCGTACTCTGGAGTGACCGAGCGGAAGTTCGCCTCCAGGGTGACGCCCCGCAGTTCCCGATGGCCGTGATCGACTTCGCTCGGACATCGTTTCCGGACGACGCAGCATGGCATCTGCAGATCAGCGGAGGCATGGACCATGCCTCCATGGGTGCCCTGCTGCTCCTGGTCAACGAACGGAACCCGGTCACAGCCACGGCATTTCAAAATGCAGGGCGGCCACGCCCCGTTGATCGAGTCGTGCTCTCCGCCGTCTACGCGGACGTTGCCCGGACCATGATCGAACATGCCCTCGCCCAGGACGACTTCTCCGAGGATGCCGACTTCCCGAACGGTTCGCTGGGCGCCACCCTGCTGAGCCTGTTCGACCGACTCTTCTCCGGGCAGTCGATCACTGACGTGCGGTTGCGCCAACGACAGTGGCCGACGTTGTTCGCCTCGGACCTGCAAGCTGCCGTACGAATCTTCGAGGGGTCGTAATGAGCTTCCTCTATCCTCGGCTCCTCTCCGCGCAGGCGAGACCGTTGTACGACGAGTACAAGCAGCTCGGCGTAGCAGCCCTGGCCCACCGTGTGGCTGTCACCCACGACTCCGCGGTGTACGTGGCCACCGGCGGTGACCGCATCTCCAGCGGTCAGCTCCATGAACTTCGCGGGGGCGTGCTCGACCTGGCGAAGCAGGCAGGTTACCCGGACGACTCCGATCGGACGCGCAACGCCGAGTTCGATCTGCAGCTGGCCGCTCTGCTGCACACTGAGACGGGTATGGTGCCTGCCGAAGCCGCGTCCCGCGACGTCTGGGCCTTCTTGGCGTTGGTCCTTCTTCCCGACATCGCCTTCTGGCGCTATCCCCAGCCGCCCACGGATCGCGTTCTCGGCACCGACCTCACCCGCCATGTCTTCGGCCGGCTCTGGTGGCGTGCACAGCTCGTTCGCTCGCCCAACGCAGCGGAGCCGTACGCTGCCCTCGAAATCCTCGGCGAGGCCGCGTTCGACCAGATCTATGCACGACGTGCTGCGCTTGGCGGAAGCCCCCATCTTGTCCGCGCCATCCTGCGTGTGTGGAAAGACCTGGACCTCACGGGCCTGAACGAACGCGACACCCTTCGCGACTTCCTCAAGCGGCTGCTTCGACTAGCCCCGTTCGTGCTGTTCGACGGAATCGAGGAGCGGGCACTGGACGACGAACTGCACGCGGTTGCACAAGAGTCGGTCGACGCCCAACGAGTCAGCTCTGCAAAGACCATGCGCGCCCCTGCCGGGCGGACACAGGACAAGGCACCGAACGGTACCCCGGAAACCTTTCCTTCGGTTGCCACCATGCAGGATGAGCAATCGCTTTCTCGACCCGCCCCGGCAGCTGAAGTCGGCACTGGACGGTTCAGGTCCTTGGAGATCTGCGCCGGCGCAGGTGCACAGGCATTGGGGCTCGAACGCGCCGGGTTCGACCCGATAGTGCTCATAGACAGCAAGGCCGATGCCTGCTTCACCATTGATCTCAACCGCCCGGGATGGGACGTAGTGTGCATGGATGTCGCCCAATTCCACCCGAGCATGCGCCCCGACGTCATGGGAGTTGAACTCCTCAGCGGTGGATTGCCGCGCGTGAAGTCTCCGGCGACAGTCGGTCGAGCAGAAGACACCGAAGAACGCCGAGTTCTGCGGGCAGCGATTTCTTTGGCATGTGAGATCAAACCGAAGGCCGTACTCCTTGAGAACGTTCCGGACCTCGTCGAGAGTCCAGAATTCACTACAGACCGTGCTTGGATCGAGATGGAACTGCGGCAGGCCGGCCTGCACTCAAGTTGGAAGGTGCTCAACGCAGCCGACTTCAGGGTCCCGCAGAACAGGAACAGCGGCTTTCTGGTAGCCCTCCAGGACCCCTACTTCGCTCGGTTTTCCTGGCCCGAGCCGACAGGATCACCTTCACCTACGGTCGGCCAAGTCCTTGGCCCATCCATGTCCGCCCGCGGCTGGCCCGGAGCGGGTCCCTGGACACGGAAGGCGGATCGCATCGCCCCTGCACTTGTCGGAGGCTCCGACCGGCGAGGGGGCGCCGACCTGGGTCCTACTGGTAGCAAGAGGGCATGGGCGGCACTCGGAGTGAACGGCAGCAGCCTCGGCGACGAGCCTCCGGGACTTGACTTCCCGGTTGACAGTGAGCCCAAGCTCACAGTTGAACAAGCTGCGATGATTCAATCGTTCCCTTCCGACTGGAAGCTCTTCGGTGGCAAGACGTCCAGGTATCGTCAAGTGGGGCACGCGATGCCTCCTCCCCTTGCAACCGTGCTGGGTCTGGCCATCGCCGCCGCACTCCGAGGCTAAGATCGCCCCATGCTCATGCCCCGTCCCGTTGCTCCCGATCCGATCACAGTCGTCGACCTGTTCAGTGGCTGCGGCGGCTTCACCCAGGGGTTTCACGAGTTTCGTCCTGCGGGAAGGGACGACAGCGGGCCGGTCTTCCACAGCATCGCAGCCGTCGAACACAACGTTGCCGCTGCAGCCACGTATGCAGTGAACTTCGGAACTCTCCGGCTCGACGAGCGGGTTCCCGCTGCCCGAGTGCACGTGGGCGACATCGAAGACTGGCGACCAACTCCGGAAGCTCTCCACGCGGACGTCGTCGTCGGTGGTCCGCCGTGTCAAGGCTTCTCGGCGTTGAATCGCAACAAAAAGGGCAGTGAGCGCAATCGCCTTTGGGAAGAGTACGTAAGAATCGTCGCCGAAATCCGCCCCAAGGTATTTGTCATCGAGAATGTCGACCGCTTCCTCAAATCGGATGAGTTTCGTAACCTGCTCAACGAAGTGAAAGAGGGCGGAAAGCTTTCGGAGTATCGGCTGGTGGATCCCCCCGGATATGAACCCTCCGACAGCGACGAAGAGAAGAGCAAACGATATCTGCTCAACGCCGCTGACTACGGTGCGGCTCAAGCCCGCCGGCGAGCCATCGTCATCGGTGTCCGCCACGATATCGACAACGGCCGAGCGTTGACGTATCCCATCAGAACGCATCTTCGGCGACCGAGAGGATCGCTCGCTGCCGCCGCTCAGCCGCTTGATGGTTTGGATGCCGGAATGTCGTACTGGAAGGCCGTCGACGACATCTTCACCGAGTCTGCGAAGCACAGTATCAGGGGAACCGAACTTCCGGACGGCAAGGAATTCATCCCCGAGGTGAATTCCGTACTCCAAGGAATCTTCACCACCTGCGATCTGCATTTCGGTCGCAACCCGGAGGCACTTTCCAGAGCGCGTTATCGCGCCATCCCGCCGGGAGGAAATAGAAAAAACCTCCGGGACAAGTGGTACACACTGGATGAGCTCAACGAAGTACACGTGTTCGACACCCCCAACCCGCCAGGAGTACGGACACCTGTCGAATATCTTTCGACGAAGAGCTGGGACAATCACAACACCGGCACGGGGGATGTAATGGGGCGGCTTCGCTACGGCGAGCCCTCAGTCACCATCCGTACCGAGTTCTTCAAGCCGGAAAAGGGTCGCTACCTGCATCCGGAAGAGCCCCGTCCGATTACGCACTACGAGGCCGCCCGAATCCAAGGCTTTCCGCTGGGCTTCCGCTGGTGCGGGTCGAAGGTTGAAATCGCAACCCAAATCGGAAATGCGGTGCCGATTCCACTCGGAAAGGCAATTGCCGCCTCAATACACGCATACCTTCGTGGATGAGACCATCGATGTCTGATGTCAATGGTCCGGGTTCGTGCCAATGTTGCACGAACCCGGACCATAGAAGTGACAGGAGGGCAGAAAGGTCGGAGTCCAGGATCCGACCGACACGCAATCAGCTGCGCGGAACCTGCTTGAGCGATTCATAACGCTCAAGGAATTCACCATGGCTCTTCTTGACCATACCAAGGAGATCCGAGTACTGTCGCACATATATTTGCGCCGCCTTCAACATATCCATCTCGATGGCGACTGCAGGATCCTTGCTTATTGATCCGCAGAAAAGGTACCCAATGACATGGTTGGGTCTATATGCCTCATCGGTGGACCCCTGAAGGATCTTCCTCAAAAATATTATATAGTCGCGAATCTGCCCAAGCTCTTTGGGTGTAGCCACTGAATGCGGTCGCTTTATTTCGACAACAACCAACGTTTGCCCTTCTGCAACGCACAGGAAATCTATACGTCTATCCTTTTCCGGAAGTTCAGAATCCGGAAAATGATCGCGGAGCAGTTGACTGTAACGCACCTCGTCGGCGACGAGGTGCCAACGGGGATCAAGAGCCCAGGGAAATTCCTTGAAGAAATTATGAAGGTCGGGGACCTCAAGTGCGTTGTTAGTGATCATCGCCTCCAACTTCTCGATCGTGGCTATTCTTCCTTTAGTAACCCGGGCCATCTCCTTCGCTTCCACGATCTCCCACTCTCGAAACAGAGATATCAGTTGTGCAGGATCCTTGAGCTCCGCCTCGCTGACCTCCTCGGCTATTTCCCAGAACGCATCGAATTCCAAAAAATCGATGCATGACTTGACGATCTTGCGGGCCTCCTCGTCCTGCCCGACCAAATTGTTACCCACGGCAGTGCGGACAAGTTTGTCCACTACCCGACGAGCTCGCTTGTGTTCGGAACCGGAGGTTGCCTTTATGAAATCCTGATAGACAGGGGTGCCTTCGAGTTGACGCAGATTGTCATAGCGTCGCTTCTCTGACCATTGACGGGAGACCTTGTTGACCTGCTTCCGCCCCCATTCGAGGAGTGCAGTGTTGCTCTCCGTGTCCCAAACAAGTGAGTTGCGCGCCGTGCCGACCGTGTCTTCCTCTTCATCGACGAAATCGGCGGTCAGCTCACCTATCAAATAGGCAAGGGCGTACTGCTGACCGGTGTTCGCCTCGAACCAGAACGGTTCTTGAACGAGCTTCCCCCGGGCCATTATGGAAATTCCCCGTTGGATACCGTCGTCAACGCTACTCGAGTGCGGGAGTGCCCCTATCCAGCCAGTGACCCTCCACCCGGTTCCCGGTGAAATTTCTTCGTCGAAGTCCCACAGGTAAGGATCGCCGTTCACGTCACGTGCGAGCAGGGATTTTAGGTCTCGCTCTTCGTAAGTGATCGGCTCTCCATTGATGACGACTTGAAAGTTGTCATCAATGACAGCGAACCGCCGAGCGATGTGCCGTCTGAGCGAAGCGATCGATACAGCACGCTTTCGAAATTTCTCGATTCTTCGCAGCGTGATTCGAGTGCCTTGCGCAACCTCGCCCGTGGGGATTAGAGGGTCGAACTGCGCCACTCTCCTGTTCGCTGCGGCCTCAAGCTCGTCGTAGTCCATCACAAAACGGCAGGACATTCCGCCCTTAGTGCTTTCGACCTCGATCTCTCGGGCGATCCCGAACCCTGAGAATTTACCGAGCCCTTTGCGCCCCATGTATCTGCGGAATGGTGCAGTATTACGCTCGCCCGTTCCCTCCACCTTCCGACGGTCTCGACCCACAAGAAGGTAGTGCCGGCGAATTTCCTCGTCACCCATGCCGTCGCCGTCGTCATGAGCGACAATGACGGATGCATCCGTGACCCGCGCCTCGGGAATTTCTATCTCAACTCTACTGGCACCCGCGTCCCAGGCATTTGCGATGAGTTCAGATATGACTGGCGGCAGGGTCGAGTACATCTGCACACCGAGGTGCTTGATCGTAGCCGGGTCGAACTCCATCTTGTAGGGGGTAGTCACCTGTGTCACCTCATGTCTCGCCTCTGAACCGATAGATCATCTTCGCTCAACTTCCCCATGAGCACGGCCCTTTCTCGCAGACAACGCGTCCACTGACCGGCTTTGGATGCGCACGCGCCGGAGGCTTTGTGATGAATTGGGGCAAATCACTCCAGCGAGGGGCCGGGAAGGAGACTTCAGCCCAGCGGGAGCGCGAGCAGCAAAACCCTGGCTCTTGGCGGAAAGCCGGCGAGCTGGAGGCGGCTCCCGCGCCGTGTCCGTCGGATCGTCCGATCGGTTCATCGACACCTGCGCGTCAGCATGCGTGGCCCGGAAGTGGGAAGTGATGCCGGGACACGATCGGAGGCAGTCATGGCGGGTTTTCTCGACCGGGCCAAGGAGCAGGCTCAGAGTGCTCTGCACCAGGGCAAGCAGAAGGTGGACGAGCTCCAGCAGCAGCGCGCCGGCAATGATCTGCTGAAGCAGCTCGGTGCGGCGTACTACGCCGAGCAGCGCGGCAGTGGGTCGGCCCAGGCCACCCTGGATGCCCTCTCCGCCCTGGAAGCCCACATCGCCGCTCATGGGGACGGATTCCTGCGCGCGGACTGAGCCGGCGGGCCCCGGGCCCGTACTCACACCATCCGCACGCGGCGGGGTGCTGCGTGCGGGCTCACCTGCGTCCCGACCCAGCTGCGTGCCGGCTCACCTGCCGACCCGGCTGCGTGCCGGCTCACCTGCCGGCCCAGCTGCGTGCCGGCTCACCAGCCGGCCCGGCTGCATGCTGGCTCACCAGCATGCCGACCCGGCTGCGTGCCGGACCACCTGCCGGCCCAGCTGCGTGCCGGCTCACCAGCCGGCCCGGCTGCATGCCGGCTCACCAGCATGCCGACCCGGCTGCGTGCCGGACCACCTGCCTGCCGACCCGGGGCTGCGTGCCGGGCCACCTGCCTGTCGGCCCGGCAGTGCCGCTGCCGCTCTTCCCGGCGGCGCCGGAACGTCCGTTGCCGTGCCGGGACGGGTCGCGTGGGGCCCATGATGCAATGGGGCGCGACGAAGCAGATCTCGGGGTGGAGTGGGGCGTGTTGAGTAACGATGGGCCCGATGCGGGGAGTTTCGAGCCGCTGACGGAGGGCGATCCGCGGACCGTGGGCGGCTACCGGCTGGTGGCCCGGCTCGGGTCCGGCGGCATGGGCCGGGTCTACCTCTCGCACACCCCGGGCGGGCGGGCCGTCGCGGTCAAGGTGATCCGGCCCGAACTGGCCGAGAACGCCGAGTTCCGCATGCGCTTCCGGGCCGAGGTGGCCGCGGCGAGCCGGGTCCACGGGATCTACACGGCTCCGGTCGTGGACAGCGACACCGAGGGGTCCATACCGTGGTGCGCGACCGCCTACGTACCAGGGCCTTCCCTCTCCGACGCGGTACGCGATCACGGACCGCTGCCCGTCGACACCGTGCTGCGGCTGATCGCCGGTGTCGCGGAGGCACTGCAGGCGGTGCATCGCGAAGGCATCGTGCACCGGGACCTCAAGCCGTCGAACGTGCTGCTCGCAGCCGACGGTCCGCGCGTGATCGACTTCGGTGTGGCGCGCGCGGCGGACGCCACGTCCCTGACCCAGAGCGGTACGGCCCTGGGCACCGTGGCCTACATGGCGCCGGAGCAGGTGCTCGGCGCCGAGGCCGCCCCCGCTGCCGACGTGTTCGCGCTGGGGCAGACCGCCGTGTTCGCGGCGACGGGCGGCGCCGCGTTCGGGGACGGGGATCCGCACGCGGTGCTGTACCGGGTCGTGCACGCGGAGCCCGATCTCAGCCGCGTACCGGCCGAGATCCAGGAGCTCGTGGCACGGTGTCTGCGCAAGCCCGCCGCCGAGCGGCCCACCGTCGAAGAGGTCATCCGCTCCGTCCAGGCGATCCAGGCGTACCGCGGTGACGAGGCGCGGTTCAGGTCCGGGGCATGGCTGCCGGGCGAGCTGGCCGCGGGAATCGAGGCTCGGGCCGCAAGCGCCGATCAGGCCCGGGCGGGGACAGGGGCGGCGACGGCTCTGGGCTCGGCTCCAGCCCCCCACCCCTCAGGCCCGGCCGGCGTCTTCGGACCACCGAACACCCCCGGCGCACCCGGTGTTCCCGGCACGACCGGAGTTCCCGGAGTTCCCGGAGCTCCGGGCGGTGCCGCGGCTTCCGGCGCCACCGGCGCTCCTGGCTTTCCCGGCGCCTTCCCGGCCGCCGCTCCCGGTGGATTCGGGCCGCCGACGGCCTACTCCCCCACCTCGCCATCCCATGCCTCGCCGCCCCATGCCTCGCTGCCCGGGCCATTCGTCATGGGGCCGGGGGCCGTACCGGGTGCGTACGCTCCGGTCGGCGGGTCGCAGCCGTACGATCCGGCCGTCGCCCGGACCGCCCCGGTGGCTGCGGGCGGCAAGGGCCGCAAGGGGCGGCTCTGGCTGCTGTCCGCGGCCGCCGTCGTACTCGTCGCCTGCGGGGCGGCCGCCGCCCTGCTGTTCGTACCGGGGAACGGCGACAAGGACGACAAGCGGACCCAGGACGTGGCCGCGTCGCAGTCGGCCACGTCCGCCGGGCCGTCGGCGTCGACATCCGTCTCCGGCTCTCCGGCCGCCCGGACCTCGAAGAAGGCGAAGGCCACCAAGTCCGCCGTGCCGCCCAGCCCTTCGGGTCCCCCGACCCCCACGCGGACCGCGCCCTCGGCCCCGGCGGCCACCGCGGCGAGCAAGCCCGCGGCTCCGAAGGTCCCTGCCCCGTTGACGTACGCCGGGATCCGGATGACCAAGAGCCACGACCTGTACCTGGCGGACACGCCGGTACGGTCCAAGGCCGACACCGGTACCTCCGACGAGGATCTGACCTACGCCGTCTACTCCTCGGGCGCGCTCCTCGCCCCGGGCACCGACTCCGGCAGTTCCCTCGCCCTGCTGCCCGTGGGCCGGCAGGGGGGTCTGGACGTGTGCAAGGCGGCGACCGGCTACAAGAGTTACATCTGGATCAAGGACCTCACCGTCGGCCAGCAGATGTGCGTCGTCAGCGGGACGGGGCACGTGGGGCTGGTGACGTACCGGGGCTCGTCCGGGACGACGTACGCCACGTTGGACGTGAAGGTGTGGCGCGACGCGGCCTAGGCGAGACCTACTCCCTCTGAGCACAGCCGGCTTCACCCCATGGCTGTGTCCTCAAGACGGCTGCCCGTCAGCGATCTGAACCGGACGCGGCAGCGCCGCCCGCAGCCGTCCCGGCGCCGCCCACGGCCGTCTCGATGCGCCCCCGTGGCCGTCCCTGCGCCGCATGCAGCCGTTTCGGTGCCGCCCGAAGCCCTCTCGGCGCCCCCGGAGCCGTCCCGGGTTTCGCATGGAGGACTTCGCGGGCCTGTTCCGCGGCGCGGGCGGTGTTCTCGGAGACGAAACCGATGAAACGGGCGAGTTCTCGAGACGGGCGGCGGCCGGGGTGCCCGGGCCCGAGAACGCCGACGCCCTGCCGTGCGATCCCGACGAGCTGGGCAGTGGACCGGGCGCCGGCTGTCATCGACCCCATCGTGTCCGTAAACCTGCGGAGAAGCGCCTCCGGCCCCCGGGGCGCGGCCTGCCGGCGTTCCTGCTGGGTGAGCCTGCCTCCCGGCATCGCGGCCTCCCCCATGGTCCGTGATGCCTCCAGCATAGCGTTCACCCTTAATTCATTGCAACGATCAGAGTGTTGGATGTTGCATTACCTCCAAGACCGTTGCAACGAATTTATAGCGCTGAGCTGGAGGTATGGATATTGCACGCAATAAGTTCGTTGCCAGGACGCTGAACGCAACGTAGCGTTTCCAATGTCAGAAACAACGGACCGAAGGAGCGCACGATGCTGAAGAACGAGAGCGCGATGCAGAAGTTCGACACCCCCGCCCCGGTCTCGGCCGTCCTCGACATCCCCGCGGGACAGATCCGGTTCATCGCCGCCGACCGGGCCGACACCACCGTCGAGGTCCTGCCCGCAGACGCCTCGAAGGGCCGCGACGTGAAGGCGGCCGAGCAGACCGAGGTCACCTACGCCGACGGCGTCCTGCGGATCGAGGCCCCGCAGGCGAAGCACCGGATGCTCGGCGCTTCCGGGTCCATCGAGGTGACCGTCCGGCTGCCCGCCGGCTCCCGCGTCGAGGCGAAGACCGCCACCGCCGAACTCCGGGGCACCGGACGGCTCGGCGACGTCACCTTCGAGAGCGCGCAGGCCTCGGTCGAGCTCGACGAGACCGAAGGTGCCCGTCTCACCGTCCTCGCCGGTGACGTCTCGGTCGGCCGGCTGGGCGGCCCCGCGCAGATCAGCACCCAGAAGGGCGACCTGCGCATCACCGAGGCCGTGCGCGGCACGGTCGCACTGCGCACCGAGCACGGCGAGATCTCGGTCGGCGCCGCCCGCGGAGTCTCCGCCTCCCTGAACGCCGGTGCCTCCCACGGCCGGATCCACAACGCACTCAAGAACACCGAAGGCGCCGCCGGCCTGAGCATCCACGCGACCACCGCCTACGGCGACATCACCGCCCGCAGCCTGTGATCCCGCAGCCTGTCGACAAGGAGCACCCCTCGTGACCACCCTGGCCATCGCGGCGAACGGGCTGCGCAAGTCCTACGGCGACAAGACCGTCCTCGACGGCATCGACCTGGCCGTCCCCGAAGGAACGGTCTTCTCCCTGCTCGGCCCGAACGGCGCCGGCAAGACCACCGCCGTCAAGATCCTCTCCACGCTCATCTCCCCCGACCCCGCCGGCGGCCAAATCCACATCGGCGGCCACGACCTCGCCGGCGACCCGCAGGCCGTGCGCGCCGCGATCGGCGTCACCGGGCAGTTCTCCGCCGTGGACGGCCTGATCACCGGCGAGGAGAACATGCTGCTCATGGCGGACCTGCACCACCTGTCGAAGCGCGAAGGGCGCCGGGTCACCGCCGAGTTGCTGGAGCGCTTCGACCTCACCGAGGCCGCGAAGAATCCCGCCTCCACCTACTCCGGCGGTATGAAGCGCCGTCTGGACATCGCCATGACCCTGGTCGGCAGCCCGCGGATCATCTTCCTCGACGAACCGACCACCGGCCTCGACCCGCGCTCCCGCCACACCATGTGGCAGATCATCCGCGAGCTCGTCGCCGACGGCGTCACCGTCTTCCTCACCACCCAGTACCTGGAGGAGGCCGACGAACTCGCCGACCGCATCGCGGTGTTGCACGACGGCAGGATCGCCGCCCAGGGCACCGCCGAGGAGCTGAAACGGCTGATCCCCGGCGGGCACGTACGACTGCGGTTCTCCGACCCGGCCGCGTACCGGAGCGCCACAGTCGCGCTCCACGAAGTCACCCTCGACGACGATTCCCTCGCCCTGCAGATCCCCAGCGACGGCAGCCAGCGCGACCTGCGCTCCATCCTCGACCGGCTCGACGCGGCCGGCATCGAGGCCGACGAGCTGACCGTGCACACCCCCGACCTCGACGACGTCTTCTTCGCCCTGACCGGCGGCACCGGCATCCCCGACCAGCCCAAGGAGGCTGTCCGATGAGCTCGCTCTCCCTCGCCCTGCGCGACTCCTCCACCATGCTGCGCCGCAACCTGCTGCACGCCCGGCGCTATCCGTCCCTCACCCTGAACCTGCTGCTCACGCCGATCATGCTGCTGCTGCTCTTCGTCTACATCTTCGGCGACGCGATGAGCGCGGGCATCGGCGGCGGCGCCGGCCGCTCCGCGTACATCGCCTACATCGTCCCCGGCATCCTGCTGATGACCATCGGCTCCACCGTCGTCGGCACCGCCGTGTCGGTCTCCAACGACATGAACGAAGGCATCATCGCCCGCTTCCGCACCATGGCCATCCACCGCGGCTCCGTGCTCTTCGGACACGTCGCCGGCAGCGTCCTGCAGGCGCTCATCAGCGTGGTCCTCGTCGGCGCCGTCGCCGCGGCCATCGGCTTCCGCTCCACCGATGCCGGCGTCCTGGATGGGATCGCGGCATTCGGGCTGCTCGCGCTGGTCGCCCTGGCATTCACCTGGATCGCCGTCGGCATGGGCCTGAGCAGCCCCAACGCCGAGGCGGCCAGCAACAACGCGATGCCCCTGATCCTGCTCCCCCTCATCTCCAGCGCCTTCGTCCCCCTCCACTCCATGCCCGGCTGGTTCCAGCCCATCGCCGAGTACCAGCCCTTCACCCCCGCCATCGAAACCCTGCGCGGACTCCTCCTCGGCAGCGAGATCGGCAACAACTGGTGGATCGCCATCGCCTGGTGCCTCGGCCTCACCGCACTCGGCTACCGCTGGTCGACCTCGAAGTTCGACAACGACCCGAAGTAAGCGCCATGGCAGCGCGGGCCACCTCCCGCAACCCGTCCCACCCAAGGGCGGCGTAGACCGACACCGCGTCGGCTACGCCGCCCCGTTCGCGCGCAAGCAGGACATCGCCCCGGGCAACGCACCCCCAGCGGTGCCGGTCGTCCGCCGTCGCGGCGGGCCCACGACCACCACCGGCAACGGGCCCCACGGCCGCCGTCGGCGTTGGCCCACTGCAGCCCACTGCGGCCCACGGCGGCCCGCTGCGAATCCGCGGTCGCCGACGCTCAGGGCTGTTTCCTGAGCACGCACAGGTCACCCTCGTCCGGATCGCCGATGTACTGCCACAGAACGGGATGCTCGGCGGTTCCCCGGGCTTCGTACTCGGTCCACACAGCGCTCGGTACGACGGTGAGTTGGACCGTCGTCACGGGGGCGTTCCCGTTTTCGCCGGGCGAGGTCGAGCGGTGCCACGTACCGGAAGCGGACCTAGGGGCGGAGACGCCGTTCAGGTCGCTGTCGGCAAAGTCGCCGCACGCCCCCTCCAAGGTGAACCTGCCGTCGGCGCCGACCACCAGCCGTCCGCCCCGGTCGTCGCGCCAGGTGCCCACGACCGCCTCCTTCCGCAGCACGAGGTCGCTGCCTCCCGGAACCGGGGACGAATTCAGAGTGCGTCCCAGGGACATGAGCAGGATCAGGCCGCCGAAGAGCACGGCCGGGACCGCGAGCAGCCCGGCCGCTCCGAGCACCACGAGGATCGGGATACGCAGACCGCCGGGGAATCGCGACGCAGGCACGGGCCGAGTACTCCATGTCTGCCCACCCGGGCCCCGTGTCTGCCCACCCGGGCCCCTGTCCCCGGGCCGCTTCCTGCCGCTCATCGTGCCGTTCACCGGGTCTGGTTCCTGGAGCCGGCCGACGACCGGCCCGTCCCCGGCACCGCGGGGCGGGCGGCCTGCCGGGGTGTCGCCGCGGCTGCGCCGCCCGCTCGCTTACCGGTGATCCATCTCCACAGGGCGGTGCAGACCACGAAGGGTGACACCACCATGCAGAGCATCCACAGTCCGACACTCGCGGGCGAGTAGACGTAGTACTGCCAACGGGACGGCAGGAGCCCGGGCAGGAGCACCAGCACGATGAGCGCCAGCCACGTCAGGACCACCGCGCCCATCGCGCGCGCTGCGGCCGTCAGGCACCCCATGGTTCTCCTTCGGGACTGCTACGGGTGTGCCGTTCACGGCGACCGGCACCCGCAGATTTGAACACGTTCAATACCGTGCTGTCCATCGCGGAGCCGTGCATGCGGAGCGACTCATAGGGAGCGGCTCATAGGGAGCGGCTCATAGGGAGCGGCTCATAGGGAGCGGCTCATACGGAGCGCCTCATACGGAACGGCCCGCGCCGGGCGACCCGTGCCGGGAGCGGCCGCGGCCCAGGCGGCCGGGCGCCCGCGTGGCCTCGCAGCCCAGGCGGCCGGGCGCCCGCGTGGCCTCGCCGTCCGGGCACGCCACCCGCACCAGGGCGAGGAGGAACGGCGATGTCCCCTGTCAGGCGGCCGCCGCGGTCTCGCTGTGGATGGCGGCGATCCGGCTCGGCTTCCGCCCGTAACGCCGGCTGAAGATCTCCAGGGACACGAACAGCACCACGTACTGAAGCGTGGTCACCAGCATCACCGAATCGATGGGCAACGTGTACGCGAGCACCACCCGCACCCCCGAGTCCAGCAGCAGACCCACCCCCCAGACCAGCGTCAGCAGCCGCATCACATGACGGAAGGTCGGCGACGCCTCCCAGTTGCGCTCCACCTGCGCCCGCTTGTCCCCCCGCACCACCGACGACAGGATCCGGTAGATGACCGGCTGACCACGCAGCGTCACCAGGAAGATCACCCCGACGACCCCCGTCATCCAGCCGTCCTTGGCGAACATGAACCGCGCACTGCCCGTCAGCGCCGACAGCGCCGCACCCAAAACCACCATGCTCAGCACCAGAACACCCAGCATCCCCACCCGCCGCTCCCGCACCACCGTCAGCAACCCCTCCACCAACGGCGGCACAGCACTCGCCAGCACCGCCCACCACAGACCCACCCCCGCCGCCCGCAGCCCGTAGAACACGGCCAGCGGCGCGACAACATTCAGCCCCAGGCTCTGCAGCAACAGCCCGTTCGACGACCCGACCCGCTCGTTCACCATGCCCGTACCGCTCATGTGCCTTCACCCTCGTCCGTGTCCGATCCCGACACCCTCGAAGCTACGGAGCCACGCGAACGCGGACCATGCACCCAGCCACCGGGATCAGTGGGCCCAGACCCACCCCCGCACGGGGTCCCGGCACACACCGGGGGCCGGCCGAGACGCCGAGGGACGAGCGCCGACAGCATGACCGCGCCCGCCGCCACCGCGGCGGTGTGCACCACGGCCGCGAGAGCAAGGTTTTCCGGCAGCGACGTACGCGCCGGGTGCGCCACCGCCGCGTACGCCACGATCAGAAGCCTCCAGCAGCTCCGGGCGAAGAGCGAGCCCGTCCCCAGCCAGCCGAGCGCCAAGGAACCCCGTGCCCACCCAGGCGATGAACAGCACCAAGGGCCCCGGTATCCGCATGCCCCACGGCCGTACGAGGGCGAGCGCCATGGCGACCCCGATGACTGCCATGCCGATGGTCGTGGTGTTGAGCACCACCCACCCGGCCAGACCGAACCCGCCACCGATCGGCAGCAGCCCCGCCAGCGCACCCACCACCCAGACGACCTTGATCAACGCGTAGGGCGTGATCACCAGAGCCGCCCCGTACGCCGCAAGCCGCCCGCCCCGGTCCAACCGATCCACTCGATGCAACCGGTCCAACCAGTTCAACCAGTTCAACCGATCCAACCGATCCAACCGGTCCATTGCGGGCTCCCCTTCTCTTCCTGCTGGGAACCCCACCCTCGTCGGCGGCTTCGTCCGATGCGTCGTGCACAGGTCCTGTCCGCCTCCCCCGTCCGACGGAGAGGGACGGTCACGGTCCCTCCCCGCCGGACACCGCCGGCAGCCCGAACGCACAGCGGTCGCTCAACCCCCGGACAGGCGCTAGTCGTTCACACAGGTGTTGCCGAACGCGGGGTTGAGAAGCCCGATGACATTGACGCTGTTGCCACACACGTTGACCGGTACGTGCACGGGCACCTGGATCACGTTGCCGCTCAGAACTCCGGGCGAGTACGCGGCAACACCTTCGGCCCCGGCATCGGCCGCTGCGGCGCCTGCACATCCGAGTACCGCGGTGGCTGCGAGAGCGGCGGCGGCCAGAGTGGTACGTCCACGCATGGTGTTCTCCTTCGTTTGGAGGGCAGTCGCTCGATAGATCTCCCGGCATTCGGCAGAAAAACGCCGCTCCAGGAACAGCCCGGGGAAACCATCCCTTCAGGTAGAAGTGTGAACATCTCGGCCAATGTCCGAGGACGATGACGATGGCGATGGCGATGGCGAGGACGAGGACGAGGACGAGCACGATGGCGTGACGGTGACACTGGCAGGCGGCCGATGGCCGATGGCCAGGGCCAGGGCCAGGGCCTAGGCTTCTCCGCTTCGGATCGCGTGCCACAGCTCCGCCATCTCCTCCGCCACCCCTGGCGCCGACAGCAGCAACGGCTCGTCGTACGCCGGAACCCGCGGCAGTGCCACCGCCCCCGCCTCCGTCGCGATCAGGTAGGCCGGGAGACCGTCCACCGCGTGGAATTCACCGATGGCCGCGACGGTGGCCCGGCCTGCCGCCACCTGGGCCAGGGAAAGTGCCGTGGAACCCAACACCCTTGCCGTGCAGTGGCGGTGCGACAGCGCGGCCAACAGCGGGTCCAGGCCTGGCCAGTGGGCGTGAGCCGCCCACTCCGTGAGGAAGACATGGCCCGTGAGGGTGGTATGGGCGGCCGCCCGGACGGGGCTGCCGTTCAGGCGGGCGCCTCGCCCTCGGATCGCCGTGAAGGTCTCGCCCCGCCAGGGGTCGGCCACCAGGCCGAGCAAGGGGGTGCCGTCGGGGGCCGCGAGGCCCAGGGAGAAGGAGCACCAGCCAATGCCGTGGGCGTAGTTCGTGGTGCCGTCGACCGGGTCCACGACCCAGTACGGGGCGTTGGGGGTCGCGGGCGCGTGGGTGCCGTACTCCTCGCCCTCGATGCCGTGGGACGGGAAGGCCGCCCGCAGGACCGAGCGGACGTGCTTCTCGATCGACTCGTCCGTCTGCGTGACGATGTCCGCCGGGCCCGCCTTCTCCCGCACCCCGCCGGCACGCGGGCGACGGATCGCCTCCGACGCCCAGGCGGCCAGATCGGTAGCGACGGCCAGGGCCCGGTCCAGATCAAGGCCCAGGTCCAGATCAAGGTCAAGGTCAAGGCCCAGATCTTCGTCCTGGTCCTGTTCCTGGTCCGCGTCCAGGTCCATGCCGTCGCCGTTCGGATCCTGATCGGGATGCGGGGCGCGGTCGTTCACAGGGCTTCACCGCCGGTCTGCTCGGGGACGGTCCGGAGGAAGGATGCCACGGCGTCGTGCGGGCACTCCGGCAGGCCTCTCGGTCCGGCACCGGCCCAGCCGGAGACTTGATATGCCCCGACTCAAGTCCGAGCCGTCCGTGCACCTACGGGTTAGCCTCGGCGCGGGCATAGAAGGAACAGACGGACAGAACAGGCACACGAGGAGGCACTCATGGCCAGGGTTCCCAGTGCGGTGATCGCCGCGACCGGGCTCGTCGGCGGGTACGGCGTCGCCCGCTGGACCAAGAAGCGGCAGCTCGGCGGGGCCGTCCTGGCCGTCGCGGGAGCCACCGCCGCGCAGCAGTGGCGCAGGCAGGCGGGCGGGAAGGCCGCCGGTGCGCTGAGCGCCGCGTACGTCGCCGCGTTCGCCGGGTCCCACCCGCTGGCGAAGAAGGTCGGCGCCTGGCCGTCCGTCCTCGGCGTCGCGGGCGCCGTGGCCCTGGCCTCCTGGGCCGTCGCCGACCGCCGAGGCTGAGCCGGCCGACCGACGGGACCGGGGCAACCAGGCGCACCGGGGCCGAGTCCACCGGGCACCGGCACCCGGCCGGTCAGGTGCCGGCGTCCGGTCAGCCGGCCGTCCGCGACGTGTCGTTCGCCGAGCGGAACGACCGCCGGTACGCCTGCGGGCTCGTCCCCACCACCCGGCGGAAGCGTTCCCGGAAGGCCGTCGGGGAGCCGAAACCCGCCTGGGCCGCGATCCGTTCCACCGGGTACGGCGTCGACTCCAGCAGGTACTGCGCCCGCCGCACCCGCGCCCGGTGCAGCCACTGCAACGGCGTCGTACCGGTCTGCTCGCGAAAGCGCCGATTGAGGGTACGGCTGCTCATGCGGGCCTGCGCCGCGATCTCGTCCAGGGTCAGATCGCGGTCGCAATGCTCCTCCAGCCAGGCCAGCAGGGGCTCCAGGGTGGCACCCGAGGGCGCCGGGGGCAGGTCGTGGACGATGAACTGGGCCTGCCCGCCCTCCCGTTCCAGCGGCATCACGGACATCCGGGCCGCATGCGCGGCGACCGCCGAACCGTGGTCCTTGCGGATCATGTGCAGGCACATGTCCATCGCCGCGGCGGCACCCGCAGAGGTGAGGAACTGACCGTTGTCGACGTAGAGGACGTTCGGGTCGACGGTGATCCTCGGATACATCGCCGCGAGGTCCGCGGCCGCGCACCAGTGCGTCGTGGCCCGCCACCCGTCCAGCAGACCGGTCGCCGCGAAGACGAACGCACCCACGCAGATCGACGCGATGCGCGTACCGTTCGCCGCCGCCGCGCACACCGCCTCCGCGACGCCCGGCGGCAGCGGCGCGGCCGGGTCGGCGACCCCCGGCAGGACGATCGTGTCCGCCTCCGCCAGGGCCTCCAGACCGTACGGCGCCCGCACCGCGAAGACGCCCGCACCCGCACTCACCTCCCCGGCCGGGGAGCACACCCGCACCCGGTAGGCGGGTCTGCCGTCGGGCAGCCGGGCCCAGCCGAAGGTGTCGATCGGGACGGACAGGTCGAACGGGATCACCTGGTCCAGCGCCAGGACGGCCACGGTGTGCATGGCAGGAACATAGGCCTGCGACGAACTCTCGCCAAATACTCCGGCCAGGCCACTTCCCCTGGAACCCGCGGGAAACACCGCTGGCGAGAATCCGTCGGCCCATGGCAACACCGCCGCTTCTCCAAGATCCGCAGCCCGCCTAATGTCCTCCCGTGACCAAGTTCCTCCTCGCCGTCCACGTCCTCGCCGCGATCGTCGCCATCGGGCCCGTCACCGTCGCCGCCAGCATGTTCCCGCCCGCCGCCCGCCGCGCCCTGGCCGCTCCCGACGACATCCGGGCCGCGGAGACACTGCGGCTGCTGCACCGGATCTGCCGGGTCTACGCCGTCGTCGGCGTCGTCGTCCCGGTCTTCGGCTTCGCCACCGCGAACACCATGGGCGTGCTCGGCAGCGCCTGGCTGATCGTGTCCATAGCGCTCACCGCCCTGGCCGCCCTCGTGCTCGCCGCGCTCGTGCTGCCGGCCCAGACCGCGCTCGTGGAGGACGGCGGCACACGCGAGAAGACCGCACGGCTCGCCATGTTCACCGGAGTGTTCAACCTGCTGTGGGCGGCCGTGACGATCCTGATGATCGTGCGGCCGGGGTCGACCACCGGAGCCTGAGCCGGCCGCCGCGGAGCCCGACGGCCCGCTCCGGAACCTCAGCCACCCACTCCGAACCCTGAGCCCCAGCCGCTCCGGCCCCCGAGTCCCAGCCGCTCCGAACCCCGAGTCCCAGCCGTTCCGGCCCTTGAGCCAACCGCTCCGGACCCTGAACCCCAGCCGCTCCGGCCCCCGAGTCCCAGCCGTTCCGGCCCTTGAGCCACCCGCCCCGGAGTCCGGGCGAAACGCCGTCGGGAGCCCCTACAGCTCCGCCTGCCCCGCGCCCTTCAGGGCGCCCAGGTCGAAGACCTCGCCCATCTCGGCGAAGCCCCGGTCACTGGGGTGCAGATGATCACCGGAGTCGTAGTCGGGGCGCAGCCGGCGCGGGTCGTAGGGGTCCCTGAGGGACTTGTCGAAGTCGACCACGGAGTCGAACACCCGGCCGGCCCGGATCTGGGCGTTGACCCGCTGTCGCACCGCCTCCCGGGCCGGCGTCCAGCCGCGGTGCCCCTTGAAGGGCATCAGGGTGGCGCCGACGACCTTCAGACCGCGGGCATGCGCCTCGCGCACCAGCGTGCGCAGACCGTCGGCGATCCGGTCCGGATCGGCCAGCCGGGGGTTGCGCAGGATGTCGTTGACACCGAGGTCGATGACGACGACCTTGACATTGGTGCGCGAGAGCACGTCCCGGCCGAAGCGGCCCAGCCCGCTCTGGTTCTCGGCCGGGCGGCCGAGGCCGTCGGCGAGGACCTGGTTGCCGCTGATGCCCTCGTTGACGACGCCGTAGCGAGGCAGGGCGTCACCGCTCTCGACCGCCGCGCGCAGACGGCCGGCGAGGATGTCCGGCCAGCGGTGGTTGGCGCCGACGGTGGAGGTTATGCCGTCGGTGATGGAGTCACCGAAGACGACGACGGTGCCGGTGGCCTCGTTGCTCAGGACGTCGAGGTCCGTCAGATAGCGCCAGTACGAGGTCTGTTCGGTGTACGCGCCGCCGGTCGCGTCCTCGGTCCGGTCGCCCTGGGCGACGTACGAGACCTGCCGCGCGTGCGGGTGGTAGGTCACCGGGCCGGACGGGGTGGGCGAATAGGTGGTGACCAGGACGTCCGAGTCGTGCGGGACCGTGAGCCGCACGGCGTCGCTGAGCACCTGGCCGCCGGGCGGGATGACGACACCGGTGCTGCCGTCGAAAGTGAGGCGCCGCATCGTTTCTGCGTCGGCCGCGGCGGTACCGTCCCCCGCCGACAGGGCCAGCGAGGCATGCGTGATGGCCAGCGGGGACTGTCCATAGAGATTGGACAGCGTGACACGGGCACCCGTACCCCCCGTACTCGCATGCACGATGTTGCGCACGGAACGGCCGGCCATCCCACTGGCCTCGGTCCCCGGCTCACCCCCCACGGGCGCCGTGGACCACGCACCGACCCAGGTACCGGCCGAGGCGGGAGCGACAGAGGCACCACGGTGCGGACGGTCACCGGCGACGGCGGCGCGGGAACTGCCGTCGCCGGCGGCCACCGTGACATATATGACGGCGGACAGAACCACGACCAGCGCGACGAGCGCACCCAGGACGGCATAACCATGACGCTTGGTCATGCTTGTGTTGTTCTCCTCGGAAGACGGGAGCCCCAGGCCCCGATCAGATGAGTTCATGATGCGTCATGGGCTCGGCCGACCTGACAGGGCCCTGCCCAAAACCCCCCGCCCAGACAGACGCCGGGAACTCCTGTTCCGTTCCGGGAGTCGGTCAGGAAGGGACAATTGTGTGCGGGATCACCGAACGGGCGGAGCTGGACAGGTGGAGCTGATGGAACACACGGAGACCGAAACACCGAGCCGGACGACGTCGTACCGGACCATGACCGCCTTCACCCCCGCCGACGAGGAACGCCGGCGCGGAGTACGACACATGAAACTCACCGCGACCGGACTGCTGCTCTTCGTAGCCGTCGTCTACATACTCGCCAAATGGGGCTCCCACCAGGGCGCAGGCCCCTGGACGGCATACGTCGCCGCCGCCGCCGAAGCCGGCATGGTCGGCGCACTGGCCGACTGGTTCGCCGTCACCGCACTCTTCCGGCACCCACTCGGACTGCCGATCCCGCACACCGCCATCATCCCGACCAAGAAGGACCAGCTCGGCATCTCACTCGGCGAATTCGTCGGCGAGAACTTCCTCTCCCAGGACGTCGTACGCCAACGACTGCGCACCGTCGGCATCGGCAGCCGCCTCGGCACCTGGCTCGCCGAACCCGAACACGCCGACCGCGTCACCGCGGAACTGGCCACCGCACTCAGAGGCGCCCTGACCGTACTGCGCGACTCCGACGTACAAGCAGTCGTCGCAGAAGCCATCACCCGCCGGGCCAACGCACAGGAAATCGCACCCGGCATCGGCAAAATGCTCGAAAAGATCGTCGCCGACGGCGGACACAAACGCGTCGTCGACCTCGTCGTCACCCGCGCACACGACTGGCTCGTCCTCCACCGCGACGACGTCATGATCGCCGTAGAAGGCGGCGCACCCGGCTGGACCCCCCGCTTCGTCGACAAAAAAGTCGGCGAACGCGTCTACAAAGAACTCATGCGCTTCATCACCGAAATGCGCGACATGCCCTCCCACCCCGCACGCGGCGCCCTCGACCGCTTCCTCACCGACTTCGCCTCCGACCTCCAGTCCGACACCGACACCCGAACCCGCGTGGAACGCCTCAAAGGCGAAGTACTCGGCCGCGGAGAAGTACAGGACCTCATCGCCTCCGCCTGGACAGCCGTACGATCCATGATCGTCGCAGCCGCCGAGGACGAACACAGCGAACTACGACTGCGCGTCCGCGCCGCCCTCCTCTCCCTCGGCACCCGCATGGCCAGCGAACCGAAAGTCCAGGAAAAGGTCGACAGCTGGGTCGAAGGCGCAGCCGTACACATCGTGACCACCTACCGCAAGGAGATCACCTCACTGATCACCGACACCGTCGCCGGCTGGGACGCCGAACACACCACCCGCAAAATCGAGGCACACATCGGCCGCGACCTGCAGTTCATCCGAATCAACGGCACCGTCGTCGGCTCCCTGGCCGGCCTGCTGATCTACGTCGTGTCGCAAGCGCTCGGGGCCTGATTCCACCGGGCGGGGGCACACGATTCCTGTCCTCGACAAGGAGGAGAGCCCATGAGCACGGCGCAGGCCGCCACCGGCCGGACCATCACCACCGACATCCCCGCCCGACTCGACCGCCTCCCCTGGTCCCGCTGGCACTGGACGGTCGTGATCGGGCTCGGCACCGTATGGATCCTCGACGGCCTCGAAGTCACCGTCGTCGGCACCATCGCCGGCCGCCTCGCCGAACCCGGCAGCGGCCTGCCCGTCACCTCCGGCCAGATCACCGGCATCGCCGCCGCACTCTACGTCGCAGGCGCCTGCTCCGGCGCCCTCTTCTGGGGCCGGCTCACCGACCGCCACGGCCGCAAGAAACTCTTCATGATCACCCTGGTGGTCTACCTCGCCGCAACCGCACTGACCGCGATCTCCTTCGCACCCTGGTGGTTCTTCCTCTTCCGCTTCCTCACCGGCTTCGGCATCGGCGGCGAATACGCAGCCATCAACTCCGCCATCGACGAACTCATCCCCGCCCCGTACCGCGGCCGCGTCGACCTCATCATCAACGGCAGCTTCTGGCTCGGCGCCGTCGGCGGCTCCCTGCTCTCCATCGTCGCCCTCAACACCGACCTGCTGCCCGCCAACATCGGCTGGCGCCTCACCTTCGCCCTCGGCGCCGTCCTCGCCCTCGTCATCCTCCTCGTACGACGCCACGTCCCCGAAAGCCCACGCTGGCTGCTCATCCACGGCCGCGAACAAGAAGCCGAAGAAATCGTCACCGACATCGAACAAAAGATCGAAACCGAGACCGGCACACCACTCGCCGAACCCCAGAGCCAACTGGAGATCCACCAACGCAAGAGCATCTCGTTCACGGAGATCGCCCGAACCGTCTTCGGCCACTACCGCAAACGCGCCGTACTCGGCTTCTCCCTCTTCATCGGCCAAGCCTTCCTCTACAACGCCATCACCTTCGGCTTCGGCGCCATCCTCACCACATTCTTCGACGTCCCCACCGACCACACCGGCTACTACTTCGCCGTCATCGCCGTCGGCAACTTCTGCGGCCCCCTCCTGCTCGGCAAACTCTTCGACACCGTCGGCCGCAAAATCATGATCTCCTCGACCTACCTCCTCTCCGGCCTCCTCCTCTTCGGCACCGCCTGGCTCTTCGGCCGGGGATCCCTCGACGCGACCACCCTGACCGCCTGCTGGTGCGTCGTCCTCTTCTTCGCCTCCGCAGGCGCCTCCAGCGCCTACCTCACGGTCTCCGAGATCTTCCCCATGGAAACCCGCGCCATGGCCATCGCCTTCTTCTACGCCCTCGGCACCGCCGCCGGCGGCATCAGCGGCCCCCTCCTCTTCGCCGACCTCACCAGCACCGGCAAAGTCGGCGACACCGTCCTCGCCTTCCAGATCGGCGCGGCCCTCATGTGCGCCGCAGGCCTCGTCGCGGCGTTCCTCGCGGTCAAGGCCGAACGCCGCTCACTGGAAGACATCGCCCGCCCGCTCACCGCGGTGGCGAGCAAGGCCAAGACCGCAGCGAAGAACACCCGGCCGACCGGCACACCAGGAAGCACACAGGGACCCACGGCACCACCGGCACCACCGGCACCACCGGCACCACCGGCACCACCGGCACCACCGGCACCACCGGCACCACCGGCACCACCGGCACCACCGGCACCGAGCAAGCCGTAAGGGCCCCGACCGCCACAGGGCGCCACCGACCGCACAACCCGCCCCAGGGATACTGACCCCCATGACCCGCCTGATCCTCGCCACCCGCAACGCCGGAAAGATCACCGAGCTGAGGGCCATCCTCGCCGAGGCCCGACTCCCCCACGAACTCATCGGCGCCGACCAGTACCCCGACATCCCCGACGTCAAGGAAACCGGCGTCACTTTCGCCGAGAACGCCCTCCTCAAGGCCCACGCCCTCGCCCAGGCCACCGGCCTGCCCGCCGTCGCCGACGACTCCGGCCTCTGCGTCGACGTCCTCAACGGCGCCCCCGGCATCTTCTCCGCCCGCTGGGCCGGCCGCCACGGCGACGACCAGGCCAACCTGGACCTGCTCCTCGCCCAGCTCTCCGACATCGCGGAGGAACACCGGGCCGCGCACTTCGCGTGCGCGGCGGCGCTGGCCCTGCCGGACGGCACGGAGCGGGTGGTCGAGGGCCGGCTGCAGGGTGTGCTGCGGCATGCGCCCACCGGCACGAACGGCTTCGGCTACGACCCGATCCTGCAGCCGGAGGGCGAGAGCCGGACGTGCGCCGAGCTGAGCCCCGCCGAGAAGAACGCGATCAGCCACCGGGGCAAGGCGTTCCGGGCGCTGGTGCCGGTGGTGCGGGAGCTGTTGGGGTGAGACGCGGGAGGGGGGCCACCCAGATGGGTGACCCCCCTCAGTGTGCGGCCGGTGGGACTCGAACCCACACGGGCTTTCGCCCACAGCGTTCTAAGCGCTGCTCGGCTGCCAGTTACGACACGGCCGCGTGCACGGCCATGGTACCGGTCAGGCGGCGTTTGTCTGCGGGGAGCGTCGGCGCCCTCCACGGCACCAGGTGGCGGTGATCGCGTGGCAGTTCGGGCACAACAACCGCAGGTTCTCCCGCCGGTCATCACTCCAGTCCCCGTTGATGTGGTCGACCTCCAGGGTCATGGGCCGGCCCAGCCACTCGGAGGCAACGCCGCATTCGGCGCATGTCTCGGGCACGCCCACTTCCACAAGCGCCCTGCGCAGCAGATGGGTTCTCGTCCGGCGACTGCCGTCGTGCTGGATCAGGATGTCCGCTGCGCGCCTGCGTGGCACGGCCCCTGGACGCCCTCGTTGATGGGCCTGTCCTAGGAAGTGGGCGGTGTCAAGCCCGTCCTCCGTCACCCAGTGGCGGAGCAGGGTGCGCGGTCTGCTGTTGTAGGGCTCCATACCCAGAGCACGGAGCGCATCCGCGATGGAGGTCGCCCCCTCGACCGCACGGCGAAGCACGGCGGCAGCCGGTTTGGCAGGTGCCGCACTCGTTCGCCTCCCCCGCGGCATGTGGGAGACATCGATCCCGAAGTGGTCGAAGCGCCGGAAGAGGTGACGCCGAAGGTCGCCATAAGGCTTGCTGCCGAAGAAGGCGATGACCTCGTCAATGTCGGAACACTGAACGGCAGCTTCGGCCAACCGCTCGCGTGTGTACCGCATGCCCCCGCTCATGCTGCCCCACCCCTGGGGCGCCCCTTGCCACGCCCTCGGTAATGGTCCGTCACCGAATGGCAGTTGGGACAGAGGAGCCGCAGGTTCTCGACGCGGTTGTCCCGCCAGTCGCCGTCGATGTGATCGACCTCCAGCGGGAGCGAACGGCCCCGCCAGACTGCCTGCGTGCCGCAGAGGGCACAGCGCTCCGGGACGCCCACTGCGTTCATTGCCCACTTGAGCCGGTCGCTCGGGATGCGCCGAGCCTGCCCGCTCGGCTGCCGGACGAGCAGGCCTTCCGGTGTTCGGGGACGCCGGGGCTTCCCGCGCCGCGTCGGCACCTGGAAGTGCGAGGTGTCGATCCCGTACGCCTTGATACGGCGGCTGATGTGGGTGTGGTGACCGCCGACGACCCCTAACCCGAGCCGCCGCAGTACCTCGCACATGTTCGTGGAGGCGGCCACCGTCTGCTCCAAGATCTCCCGTGTCCATTTCACCCCCTCGCGCTCGAAGTGCGACACATCCACTCCCAGCTTCCTCATTCGCCCGAGCACGTACCGACGTGTCGGGCTCTTCGGATCCACCCCCAGCCTTTCCAGCGCCTCCGACAGCGTGCGTGCGCCTCGGGCCGCCTGTTCCAGCCGCTCTTTGGTGTATGTACTGGCCCCCATCGGGTCCCCTCTGTTCCGGTCCGTTCCGGCTGCGCGTTCGCAGCTCGTACGGAGTAACGAACCGTTTATCGGACAGTCACGCCCGGAAGGCGGGAGACGGCCGACGGCCCGCGCCGGAGCGTTCCGGGGCGGGCCGTCAGGGAGTGGGAAGGGGGCTCGGGGGTCAGATCCCCAGATCCTTGATGATCTTGGCCACGTGGCCCGTCGCGCGGACGTTGTAGAGGGCCCGTTCGACCTTGCCCTCCTCGTCGACGATCACGGTGGAGCGGATGACGCCCATGTAGGTCTTGCCGTAGTTCTTCTTCTCGCCGAAGGCGCCGTAGGCGTCGAGGGCCTTCTTGTCGGGGTCGGCGAGGAGGGTGATCTTCAGGGACTCCTGTTCGCGGAACTTGGCCAGCTTCTCCGGCTTGTCGGGGGAGATGCCGATGACGTCGTAGCCGGCGGCGGCCAGGAGGGAGAGGTTGTCCGTGAAGTCGCAGGCCTGCTTGGTGCAGCCCGGAGTCAGGGCCGCGGGGTAGAAGTAGACGATGACCTTGCGGCCCTTGTGGTCCGACAAGGACACCTCGTTGCCGTCGGCGTCGGGGAGGGTGAAGGCGGGGGCCACGTCCCCGGGCTGGAGTCGCTCGCTCATCGGTCCAGCGTAACGGGGGGCGTTGCGGCGCAGTGGGTGGTGGAGCTGACAGACTGTCCGGGACAGCATCAGGAGACTTCGGAGGCCGTACGGTGGCGGACACGTCGGACACCAGAACCCCGGCGCAGATCGAGGCGGACATCAAGCGCCGCCGCGAAGTGCTGGCCGAGACCCTCGACGAGATCGGGGTGCGGGTGCATCCGAAGACGATCGTCGGGGATGCGAAGGCCAAGGCCGTCGCTCATGTCGATCACACGGTTGGGCGGGCTTATGTCCAGGTCAATCGGGTGGTGAGTGAGGTGCGGGCGCAGTTCGTCGATGAGGAGGGTGCGCCGCGGCTGGAGCGGGTCGTGCCGGTCGCGCTTGTGGTGGTCGGGGTCGTGGGGCTGCTTGCCGTGGGTTCGCGGCGGCGGCGCAGGGGCTGACGCGGGCCGATGGGAAGAGTGGTGGCCCAGGGTCGTACGGGCTGGTACGGGGCAGGTAGGTTCGAGGCGTGAGCGCCAACAGAAACCAGCAGAGCACCTCTCAGCACGACAAGCTGCCCATTCGGATGCTGCATGACCGGGTGCTGGTCAGGCAGGAGACGGGTGAGGGCGAGCGGCGGTCGGGTGGCGGCATCCTGATTCCGGCGACGGCGGCGGTCGGGCGGCGGCTGGCCTGGGCGGCGGTCGTCGCGGTCGGCCAGAACGTGCGGACCGTGGAGCCGGGTGATCGTGTGCTGTTCGATCCGGAGGACCGGGCCGAGGTCGAGGTGCGGGGCGTGGCGTATGTGCTCATGCGGGAGCGTGATCTGCACGCGGTGGCCGCGGACCGGTTCGAGGGGACGGAAGACTCCACCGGTCTGTACCTCTGATTCTTCGGTTGAAGGGGGCTGGTGACTGCGGTCACCGGCCCCTTTTTGGTGTTTCTTTGCTATGTTCGGAGGAGCCCGACGAGACGCGCCGTACCGGGATGTAGGCAAAGACGACGCACCGAAGAGGAGTCGTCCGTTCGTCTCGGAGGTGTTTGTCGTGGCCTGGGTGCTGCTGGTGGTCGCTGGTCTGCTCGAGGTGGGCTGGTCGATCGGGATGAAGTACACCGATGGGTTCACCCGGCTGGTGCCCAGTGTGTTCACGGGTGCCGGGATCGTTGCCAGCATGGTGTTGCTGTCGTATGCGGCCAGGTCGCTGCCGATCGGTACCGCGTACGGCGTGTGGGTGGGGATCGGGGCGGCCGGGGCGGCGGTGCTCGGCATGGTGGTGCTGGGTGAGCCGGTCACCGCCGCCCGTATTTTCTTCGTCTGTCTGCTGCTGGTCGCCGTGGTGGGTCTGAAGGCGACCGGCGGTCACTGAGTGCTGCCCGTCGGCCGGGCCGGGCTGCCCGGGCTGTCGGCCGGTCGGGCCGGTCGGGCCGGTCGCTCATGGCTGCCCGGGCTGCGCGCCGGCCGGGCCGGTCATTGTGGTTGGCCTGCTGTGATGCCGCCGTCGGTGGTGCCGACGTCGGTGCCTCCGTCCGTGGTCGGGCCGCCGCCTGTGTCGCCGCCGGGTGTGCCTCCGCCGGTGGTGGGGCCGCCGCCGGTGTCGCCGTCGGTGGTGGTGCCGCCGTCCGTGGTGCCGCCGCCGTCGGTGGCCCCGCCGTCGGTGGTGTCTCCGCCGTCGGTGGCGCCGCCGTCGGTCGGCGTGCCGGTGGTGTTGCCGCCGTCGGTCGTGCCGCTGGTCGGTGTGCCGGGGGCGCTGGGGGTGCCGGTGGTGCCGCCGTCGTCCTGGCTGCCGGTGGTGCCGGGTGTGGTCGGGGCCTGCGAGCCGGGGGCCTGGACCTCGGCGCCCTGCTGGAGCTGGAGGTCGAAGTCGGCGACGGGCTTGCCCTTGAGGGCGTTGCGGGTGAACTGGGCCCAGATCTGGGTGGGCGGGCCGCCGCCGTTGATGCGGGGCAGGCCCAGTGCGCCGTACAGGGGCTTGTGGGCGGCGGTGACGGGGTCCTGGCCCATGACGGAGACGACGGTGGCGAGGTCGGGGGTGTAGCCCGCGAACCAGGCGGCGGTGTCCTCTTCGGCGGTGCCGGTCTTGCCGGCTGCGGGGCGGCCTGCGCCCTGGGCGGCGGTGGCGGTGCCGTTGTCGACCACGCTCTGCAGGATGGAGGTGGTGGTGTCGGCGGCTTCGCGGCTGACGGCCTGTTCGACCGGCTGCTGGGGCAGCTTGATCTCTTCGGTGCCGTCCTTGGTGATCTTCTCGATCATCGTGTATGTGCCGTGTTTGCCGTGGTTGGCGAGGGTCGCGTAGGCCTCGGCCATGTCGAGGACGCTGGCGGTGGCGGTGCCGAGGGCGATGGACGGGTAGGGCTGGAGGTCCTTGGTGTCGGCGGGGATGCCGAGGTCGACGGCGGTCTGCTTGACCTTGGCGGGGCCGACGTCGACGGCCATCTGGGCGTAGACGGCGTTGACCGAGAGGTCGGTGGCCTTGCGGACGGTGATGTCGCCGTAGGACTTGGAGTCCTCGTTCTCCGGGGCGTAGGCGCCGCCGGTCCAGCCTTGTACGGGGCGCTTGTTGGTGCCGTCGTAGTAGGTGTTCGGGCTGATGGTCTGGCCGTCCTGGGTGGCCGAGCCGTTCTGGACCGCGGAGGTGAACACGAACGGTTTGAAGGTGGAGCCGACCTGGAAGTCGCCGCGGGTGGCGCCGTTGGTGAACTGCTTCACGTAGTCGATGCCGCCGTACATGGCGACGACCTTGCCGGTCTTGGGGTCGACGGAGGCGCCTCCGGCGCGGACGGACTTGTCGGCCTTGTTGTTCTTCTTGTCCAGCTTGGACATCAGCTGGTCGTTGACGGCGTCGACGAAGGCGTCCTGCTTGTCCTTCTGGATGGTGGTGGTGATGCGGTAGCCGCCTGCGGCGAGCTGGTCGGGGTCGATGATGTTGTTGGTGGTCAGGTAGTGCTTGACCGCTTCGACGAGGTAGCCGCGCTGGCCGGAGAGGCCGGTGGAGATGGTCTGCTGCTTCGGCATGGGGAACTTCATGCCGGTGCGCTTGGTTTCGCTGAGCCAGCCCTGCTTGACCATGCCGTCCAGGACGTAGTTCCAGCGGGCGACGGCGGCGGTCTTGTTCTCCGGGTGGGCCACGACGTCGTACTCGCTCGGCGCGTTGACGAGGGCGGCGAGGTAGGCGGCGCGGGCCGGGTCGAGGTCGGTGGCGTCCATGCCGTAGTAGGCCTGGGCGGCGGCCTGGATGCCGTAGGCGTTGCGGCCGAAGTAGCTGGTGTTGAGGTAGCCCTCGAGGATCTCGTTCTTGGACTTGTTCCGGTCCAGCTTGATCGAGATGAAGAATTCCTTGGCCTTGCGGGTGACGGTCTGTTCCTGGGCCAGGTAGTAGTTCTTGACGTACTGCTGGGTGATGGTGGAGCCGGACTGCTTGCCCTTGCCGGTGGCGGTGTTCCAGCCGGCGCGGAGCATGGCCTTGGGGTCGATGGCGGACTCGGTGTAGAAGTCGCGGTCCTCGGCGGCCAGTACGGCGTGCTGGGCGTCCTTGGAGATCTGGGCGAGGGTGACGTTCTCGCGGTTGATCTGGCCGTCGCGGGCGAGCTGGGAGCCGTCGGCGTAGAGGTAGACGTTGCTCTGCTTGGTGGCGAGGGCGTTGGCCGGCGGGATGTTGACGAGTGAGTAGCCGACGAAGAAGAGGCCGACGATCAGCAGGATGCCGATCACGAAGGTGCCGAGGACCATGCGCCAGGTGGGGATGAGTCGCCGCCATCCGGTCCGCTTGGGCCGCTTGGGCTTCTTGCCGCCCTTGCCTCCGCCGCCGGCTGCGCCGCCTCCGCCGCCTCCGCCGCTCGCCGCGAGGGCGGTGGTCTCGTCGGCGGGGCCGGTTTCGGGGGTGCGGGTGGCCGCGGTGCCGGACACGCCGGTCGCGCCGGTTTGGGCTGCCTTGGCGGTGGCGGTGGCGCCGGCCATGGCGGCCTTGGCCGCGCCGGCCGCCGGGGCGGTCTGGGCGCCCTTGGCCGTGGCGCCTGCCGTGGCGGCCTGAGCCGCACCGCTCGCCATGGCGGCCCGGGGGCCGCCGGCCGCGCCGCTCGCCGTGCCGGGCCGGGTCGGCTGGGCAGGCTCGGTCTGCTGGGGGGCCTTGACCCGGCGGAGGACCTGGGTGGTCTCGGGCGGGGTGTTCTTGGGCGCCGGGTTCTTGCCCGTCTGCGGGGCGGCGGCCGTCTCGGCGGCGCCTGCCGTCCGGGACGCGGGGTCCGCCGAGGCGGCCGGCTTGATGCGCCGAAGGACCTGGGTGCTCTCGGCCGCGTGGGGCTGCTCGGGCCGCTTGGGCTGCTCGGACGCGTGAGGCTTCGCGGTCCCCTGGGTCTCCCCGGACCGCTTGGGTGCGGCGGCCTCCTGAGACTTCTCGGGCGACCGGGGCGTGGACGTCTGCGGGCGCCGAGGGCTCTCGGGCGCCTTGGAGGCCTCGGACGCCGCGGACGCCTTGGGTGCCTCGGGCGTCGGGGCCCCCTCCGCCCCCTTGGATCCCTCGGGTCGCTCGGGTCCCTCACCCGTTCGGCTGTCCGTGCCGGTCCGTCCCGTGCGACTCATTTGGGCGGCCAGCGCCGCCCGGCGTGCCCGCGCCGCCTGTACCGCGCCGGCGCCCGGAAGCGACTGGTCGCCGGACGGCCTGTCGGCCCCGGCCTCGGAACCGGCCCCGGCCGCCGTACCCGTCTGCTCCTGGGCAGCGCGAGGCGTCGCGTTCTCGCGGGCGGTCGGCCTGCCCTGTCCGGGGCCCCCGCCGGGTCGGCCGCCCGATCCGGGGGACGCCTTGTCGGAGGCCCGGGTGCGGGCCCCCTGCTCTGCGGTGCGGCCCCCCTGTTCCCCGGGCCCTTCAGCCGGCAGCGGCTTTTCCGGCGTGCCGCCCTCGTTCTGCTGCTGCGGCTGCGGCTCGTCGCTCATGTCGTGCACGGACTCCTGTTTCGCGTCGTACGTTCCCGTACGCCTCGTACGCCATCTGCGCCCCCTGTTTGAAGACTCTCGCACCTGGCGTTCCGTTCCCGGATTCCGGCACGCTTCCGGCACGGATAATGCGTGGCCGGCTGCCGGGCCTCCGGACTAGGCTCCTGCGCTTCGGTGTCGAGCAGTCCAGGGAGGTTGACTGACGTGGGCGCGGGACGGTTGTACGTGGCCGTCGCGGCGGGGGGATTCAGACGGTACGCGACGTATCGGGCTGCGACTGCGGCAGGGGTGTTCACCAACACGGCCTTCGGGCTGATTCTGGTGTACACGTATCTGGCGCTGTGGGACGAGAAACCGCACCTCGGAGGGTACGACCAGGCGCAGGCCGTGACCTATGTGTGGCTGGGGCAGGCGTTCCTGTCGACGCTCGCGATCGGGGGCGGTGGTGCCGAGGACGAGTTGATGGAACGCATCCGTACGGGGGACGTGGCGATCGACCTGTACCGGCCCGTGGATCTTCAGCTGTGGTGGCTGGCCGCCGATCTGGGCCGGGCGTTCTTCCAGTTGCTGGGCCGGGGGCTGGTCCCGTTCGTCTTCGGGGCGCTGTTCTTCCCGGTGTCGCTGCCGACGGACGCGGGCACCTGGGTGGCCTTCTGCGTCGCCGTGCTGCTGGCCATGCTGGTCGGCTTCGGGATCCGTTTCCTGGTGGCGTTGAGCGCGTTCTGGCTGCTGGACGGTGCGGGGGTGTCGCAGATGGCGTGGCTGCTCGGGTTCTTCTGCTCGGGGATGCTGCTGCCGCTGAACGTGTTCCCCGGGGTGCTCGGGGAGGTCGTACGGGCGCTTCCGTGGTCGTCGCTCCTGCAGGCGCCGGCGGATGTGCTGCTGGGGCACGCGGATCCGCTCGGGACCTATGTGTTCCAGGGGGCGTGGGCGGTTGTGCTGCTGGGCGCGGGCCGGCTGGTGCAGTCGGTGGCGACGCGGCGGGTGGTGGTCCAGGGTGGGTGAGGGCGGCCGTGTGGCGGAGGGCGTGCGGGCCTACCGGCTGATCGCGGGGATGTGGCTGCGGTCCACGATGTCCTATCGGGCGTCTTTCGCGATGACCACGTTCGGGAACTTCGCGGCGACCTTCTTCGACTTCGTCGCGATCATGCTGATGTTCTCGCGGGTGGATGCGCTGGGTGGGTACTCGCTGCCGGAGGTGGCGTTCCTGTACGGGCTGTCGGGCGTGTCCTTCGGGCTGGCCGATCTGGCGATCGGGTCGATGGACCGGCTGGGGCGGCGGGTGCGGGACGGCACGCTGGACACGCTGCTGGTGCGGCCGGTGCCGGTGCTGGCGCAGGTGGCGGCCGACCGGTTCGCGCTCAGACGGCTGGGCCGGGTGGCGCAGGGGTCGCTGGTGCTGGGCTGGTCGCTGACCCGGGTGGACATCGAGTGGACGGCGCTGAAGCTGCTGCTGATGCCGGTGATGGTGGTGAGCGGCTTCGCGATCTTCTGTGCGGTGTTCGTGGCGGGGGCGGCGTTCCAGTTCGTGGCGCAGGACGCCTCCGAGGTGCAGAACGCCTTCACGTACGGCGGTACGACGCTGTTGCAGTATCCGCCGACGGTGTTCGCGAAGGAGCTGGTGCGCGGGGTGACGTTCGTGCTGCCGCTGGCCTTCGTCAACTGGCTGCCCGCCACCTATGTGCTGGGGCGGCCGTATCCGCTGGGTCTGCCGGAGTGGGTGGCGTTCGCGTCGCCGCTGGTGGCGGTGGGCTGTTGTGCGCTGGCGGGGCTGGCCTGGCGGGTGGGCCTTCGTTCGTATCGGAGTACAGGGAGCTAGCACGGTGCCGGACAGTGGGTTCATTGCGCTGGAGAAGGTCGAGAAGGTCTTCGAGGTGCGCAGGAAGACCGGGTTCCTCAGACGGGAGCGGCGGCAGGTGCGGGCGGTGGACTCGATCTCGTTCACCGTGGCGCGTGGTGAGATGGTCGGCTACATCGGTCCGAACGGTGCCGGGAAGTCGACGACGATCAAGATGCTGACCGGCATCCTGACGCCGAGCGCGGGCCGGCTGCGGGTGGCGGGGATCGATCCTTCGCGGGAGCGGACGCGGCTGGCGCATCGCATCGGTGTGGTGTTCGGGCAGCGGACGACGCTGTGGTGGGACCTGCCGTTGATCGACTCCTACCGGCTGGCGCACCGGATGTACCGGATTCCGGATGGTCGTTACCGGGAGAATCTGGACCGGTGTGTGGAACTTCTGGAGCTGGGTGATCTGTTGGACGTGCCGGTGCGGCAGCTGTCGCTGGGCCAGCGGATGCGGGGGGACATCGCGGCGGCGCTGCTGCACGATCCGGAGGTGCTGTATCTGGACGAGCCGACGATCGGTCTGGATGTGGTGTCCAAGGCCAAGGTGCGGGGGTTCCTGAAGGAGTTGAACGCCGAGCGCGGGACGACGGTGCTGCTGACGACGCACGATCTGCAGGACATCGAGCAGTTGTGTTCGCGGGTGATGGTGATCGACCACGGCCGGCTGATGTACGACGGTGCGCTGGCGGGGCTGCACGAGGCCGGGGAGGGCGAGCGGACGCTGGTGGTGGATCTGGAGCGGGAGCTGCCGCCGATCGAGGCGCCGCCGTGCCGGGTGGTGCGGGTGGAGGGGCCGCGGCAGTGGCTGGCGTTCCCGGCGGGGCAGTCGGCGGCGCCGCTGGTGGCGTTCATCGCGGCCGAGTATCCGCTGGTGGATCTGTCGGTGCGGGAGCCGGACATCGAGGCCGTCATCGCGAAGATGTACGCGGAGAAGGCGGTCTCGTAGGCTTCTGTCATGAGCGACGACGCAGTCCCGGAACTCCGCGCATCCGATGCTGACCGTGAAAGGGTCGCCGAGGTGCTGCGGGAGGCTGTCGCCGAGGGGCGCCTGGACATGGGGGAGTTCGAGGAGCGGCTGGAGGCCGCGTACAAGGCGCGTACGTACGCCGAGCTGGCGCCGATCACCCGTGACCTTCCGGTGTCCGGGCCGGTGGCGTCCCCGCCCGTGTCCTTCACCAAGGAGCCGGTGGAGAGCGGGAGTTGGGCGGGCCGGATCGTGGGCGGCTCGGGGACACCGCAGACCGCGATCGCGATCATGTCCGGGTTCGAGCGCAAGGGCCGCTGGACGATGCCCAAGCGGCTCAACTGCGTCGCCTTCTGGGGCGGTGGGGAGCTCGATCTGCGGGAGGCGAACTTCGCGGACCGCGAGGTCGAGATCAACTGTGTGGCGATCATGGGCGGGATGCAGGTGATCGTGCCGCCGGGGGTCGAGGTCGTGGTGCGCGGGATCGGTGTCATGGGCGGCTTCGAGCACCCCAGGGACGACGAGCATCCCGATCCGGGTGCGCCGCGGGTGGTGATCAGCGGCTTCGCGTTCTGGGGCGGGGTCGGTGTGGAGCGCAGGGTGACCCGGGCCGAGCGGCAGCGGCTCAAGGAGCAGCGCCGCCAGGAGCGGGTGGAGCGCCGGGAGTCCCGGCACGAGCTGCAGCGGGCGCGGCACGAGGAGCGCCGGGAGGGGCGGGAGAGGCGCCGGCACGGGGAGTGACGGGGCGCGCCGACCGGGACGGGGAGTGACGGGGCGCGGTCACTGGCGCGGGGGGTGCTGAGCGCACTCCCCCGGCTCTGCCGTCTTCTTCCGGCGCCGGTCGGTCGCCTTCTCCCGGCTTCGCCGTCACCTTCCGGCTTCGCCGCCGTCTTTCGACTCGGCCGTCTTCTTCCGGCTTTGCCCCGGCCCTGTCGTCGCTACGGCGTGCAGACCTTGGTCAGTTCGCCGGCCGCGTCGGTGATGGGGCCGACGTCGGGGGTGCGGTCGCCGTTCCTGATGGCCGTGCGGACGTTCCCCACGGCCTTGTCCAGGTTGTCGACCGCCTTGTTGACGTCGGTGTTGTCCGTCTTGTCGCCGATCTTCTTCAGGTTCTTGTCGATGGCGTCGAGGGAGGCGTCGGCCTGGGTGGGGTCGTTCGCCGCGTTCTCCACGGCCTGCTGGAGGTCGGTGACGCTGTCGGCGATGGAGTCGGCGGTCTGCACGCAGTCCAGGGCCTTGCTGACGGCGTCGCAGCCGCTGGTGAGGCCCGCGGTGAGTGCAACGGTCGCGACGGCGGCGGCGACCGCGGTGAGGCGGCCTCGGCGTCGGGTGGCGGCCATGGTGGTGTGTTCCCTCCCCTGATACGGCTGGCCGGGCGCACGGTGATGGCCGTACGCCCGCATCCATAGGGACGCCTGGGAAGGGGGCGGGGGTTGCCCGCCGTACACCCGATGTTTGGTGTTCCCTTTACCTTTCGGGCTGTTTTCGGGCTGTTTCCGGACTCTTTTCGGGCTGTCCGCGCGTTGCCCGCGGGCTACTTCTCGAGGGTGCGGGCCAGCGCGGCCTGCTGGATCGCGGTCAGCTCGGAGCAGCCGGTGACGGCGAGGTCGAGCAGGGCGTTCAGTTCCTCGCGGGCGAAGGGCTCGGCCTCGGCGGTGCCCTGGACCTCGACGAAGCGGCCGTCGCCGGTGCAGACGACGTTCATGTCGGTCTCGGCGCGCACGTCCTCCTCGTAGCAGAGGTCGAGGAGGGGGACGCCGCCGACGATGCCGACCGAGACCGCGCTCACGGTTCCGGTCAGCGGCTGGCGGCCGGCCTTGATCAGCTTCTTGCCCTGGGCCCAGGAGACCGCGTCGGCGAGGGCGACATAGGCGCCGGTGATGGCGGCGGTGCGGGTGCCGCCGTCGGCCTGGAGGACGTCGCAGTCGAGGACGATGGTGTTCTCGCCGAGCGCCTTGTAGTCGATGACGGCGCGCAGGGAGCGGCCGATGAGCCGGGAGATCTCGTGGGTGCGGCCGCCGATCTTGCCCTTGACGGACTCCCGGTCGCCGCGGGTGTTCGTGGCGCGGGGCAGCATGGAGTACTCCGCGGTGACCCAGCCCTCGCCGCTTCCCTTGCGCCAGCGCGGGACTCCTTCGGTGACGGAGGCCGTGCAGAAGACCTTGGTGTCGCCGAAGGAGACGAGGACGGAGCCCTCGGCGTGCTTGCTCCAGCCGCGTTCAATGGTGACCGGGCGGAGCTGTTCGGGGGTGCGGCCGTCGATTCGAGACATGGCAACGAGCCTATCCGGAGTGACTCAAGGGGCTCCTCCCGCGGTGGGAAGAGCCCCTTTCAGGTGAACCCGGGTGATCCCGAGGGCTCACATCATGTCTTCGATCTCCGCGGCGATCGGGTCGGCGTCGGTGCCGATGACGACCTGGATGGCGGTGCCCATCTTGACGACGCCGTGGGCGCCGGCGGCCTTCAGGGCGGCCTCGTCGACCAGGGCGGGGTCGGACACCTCGGTGCGCAGCCGGGTGATGCAGCCCTCGATCTCCTCGATGTTGTCGATGCCGCCGAGGCCGGCGACGATCTTCTCAGCCTTGCTGGCCATGTTCCTTCTCCCTGATCCGAACCGCTTTGTCGCAGTAACCCACAGTTGGCCCATCTTTGCGAGCGGTCGTGCCGTACGTGCCCAATGATGGCGATCACGACAGCGGAACCGTCCGCCGACTGGTCTACACCACCGTGGGGACGGTCGCCAAACCGCGCCGGGTGAAGCGGCCAGGGAGGACGCCGATGAGCGCCGAAAGCACGGTCAGTCCCGCGCGCGCCCGCTGGCACAAACTCTTCCAGGGCCTGCAGAAGATGGGCCGCAGCCTGCAGTTGCCGATCGCGGTGCTGCCGGCGGCGGGCCTGCTGATCGGGCTGGGCCAGCCCGGCGTGGTCGGGGGCCAGGGCCTGGGCTGGACGACGGTCGCCCAGGTGATGCAGGGAGCGGGCGGCGCCCTGCTCGACGGTTCGCTGGGCCTGCCCCTGCTGTTCTGCGTGGGCGTGGCGATCGGGATGGCCAAGAAGGCGGACGGTTCGACGGCGCTCGCGGCGGTGGCAGGCTTTCTCGTCTACTACGGGGTGCTGCACCAGTTCCCCGAGGACTGCCCCGGTGGTTCCAAGGCCGTTCCGCAGGTCGGCTGCCAGGTGATCAGCGGCGGCTCGGTGTCGCCGTTCACGTTCCAGAACCCCGGGGTCTTCGGCGGCATCGTCATGGGGCTGCTGGCGGCCTTCTTCTGGGCCCGTTTCCACCGCACCAGGCTGGTCGACTGGCTGGGCTTCTTCAACGGACGGCGGCTCGTCCCCATCATCATGGCGTTCATCGCCATCGCCTTCGCGGTGCTGTGCCTGTGGGTCTGGCCGCCGATCGGCAGCGGCCTGGAGGGCTTCAGCCGCTGGCTGCGGGACGCGGGGTCGTGGGGTGCGGGCGTGTTCGGCGTCGCCAACCGTGCGCTGCTCGTGGTCGGCCTGCACCAGTTCCTGAACGTGCCCATCTGGTTCCAGTTCGGGAGCTACACCAAGCCGGACGGCACGGTGGTGCACGGCGACATCAACATGTTCCTGGCGGGCGACCCGCACGCGGGCCAGTTCACCACCGGCTTCTACCCGATCATGATGTTCGCGCTCCCGGCGGCCGCGCTGGCGATCACCCACTGCGCCAAGCCGCACCGTCGCAAGGAGGTCGGCGGGCTGATGCTCTCCGTGGCGCTGACCTCGTTCGTGACCGGCATCACCGAGCCGATCGAGTACTCCTTCCTCTTCATCGCGCCGCTGCTCTACGCGGTGCACGCGCTGCTCACCGGCGTCTCGATGGCGGTGACCTGGGCGCTCGGGGTGCACGACGGGTTCAGTTTCTCGGCGGGTCTGATCGACTACGTCATCAACTGGAACCTGGCCACCAAGCCCTGGCTGATCATCCCGATCGGTCTGTGCTTCGCGGCCGTCTACTACGTGGTCTTCCGCTTCGCGATCACGAAGTTCGACCTGAAGACTCCGGGCCGTGAGCCGGAGGAGGACGTCGAGGACGTCACCAAGCTCTGACGGCAGCCCCGGGCCGGCGTCACAGCCGCCGGGGTCACCGGGGTCCGGCGCGTCACCGCCGCCGAGGTCCGGCATCACCGCCGCCGAGGTCCGGCATCACCGCCGCCGAGGTCCGGCGTCGCAGTTGCAAGGGATCCGGCGTCGCGGTCACCGAAGTCCGGCGTCCCGGCTGCCGGGGTCCGGCGTCGCACAGGGCCGCTCGGAGTCTGCCCGGAGTCTGCTCAAAGAGGCCTTTCGGCCGGTACGGCGCGTAGCGCTGCGGTAGCGGATTCGCGGGTTCCTTATACCGCCTTCATCGTGCTACAACAGGTCTACACCACTGGGTGGTGTAGACCAGAGACGCTGCCGTCCCCTTCCATGGTTCCCGGGCGGCGCCCTGCCCCCTGGAGGAACTTGTGACCACGGCCAGCGCCGCCCCCGCGGCGGACAAGAAGAAGGGCGCCGGGGTGATGGCTGTGCTGCAGCGCATCGGCCGCAGCCTGATGCTGCCGGTGGCGGTCCTGCCGGCCGCCGCCCTCCTGGTGCGCCTCGGCAACACCGACATGCTGGGCGACCCGAGCTACCCCGCGTTCCTCACGAAGATAGCCTCCTTCATGGCGGCCGGCGGCAACGCGATCCTCGACAACATGGCGCTGCTGTTCGCCGTGGGCATCGCGATCGGCTTCGCGAAGAAGTCGGACGGCTCGACGGCGCTCGCCGCGGTCGTCGGCTACCTGGTCTTCAAGAACGTGCTCGGCACGTTCACCGACAAGAACCTGCCCAAGGTGGCGACGGCCGTCGACGGCAAGGTCGTCATGATGAACGCCCCGGCCGACGCCAAGGTCCTCGGCGGCGTGGTGATGGGCCTCACCGTCGCCCTGCTCTACCAGCGCTTCCACCGCACCAAGCTGCCGGACTGGGCGGGCTTCTTCGGCGGCCGCCGTCTGGTCCCGATCCTGTCGGCCCTGGCCGGCCTGATCCTCGGCATCGTCTTCGGCTACATCTGGCCGGTCCTCGGCACCGGTCTGCACAACTTCGGTGAGTGGCTGGTCGGTTCGGGCGCCGTCGGTGCCGGCATCTTCGGTGTCGCCAACCGCGCGCTGATCCCGATCGGCATGCACCACCTGCTGAACTCCTTCCCGTGGTTCCAGGCGGGCGACTACCACGGCAAGAGCGGCGACATCGGGCGCTTCCTGGCCGGTGACCCGACCGCGGGCCAGTTCATGACCGGCTTCTTCCCGATCATGATGTTCGGCCTCCCGGCCGCCTGCCTCGCCATCGTGCACTGTGCCCGCCCGGAGCGCCGCAAGGTGGTCGGCGGCATGATGTTCTCGCTCGCGCTGACCTCGTTCGTCACCGGTGTCACCGAGCCGATCGAGTTCACCTTCATGTTCATCGCGCCGGTCCTGTACGCGATCCACGCGGTCCTCACCGGCATCTCCATGGCGCTGACCTGGTCGCTGGGCATGCGGGACGGCTTCGGCTTCTCGGCCGGCGTGATCGACTGGGGCCTGAACCTGGGCATCGCGAGCAACCCGTGGGGTCTGATGCTGGTGGGTCTGTGCTTCGGCGTCGTCTACTACGTCGTGTTCCGCTTCGCCATCATCCGGTTCAACCTGCCCACCCCGGGCCGTGAGTCGGACGAGGAACTGGCGGAACTCCTGAAGGCCGAGGCCAAGTAGGCCGCCGCGGTCATCGCGACAGAACACGAATTCCCCGGCCGTGCATCGGCCGGGGAATTCTTCGTCTGCGGACACGCTCCGGGCGGGCCGCCTCAGATGTCGTAGACCGTGCGCGGAGCGGCCAGCTCCACCGGCCCGGCGAACACCTCGCGTGCGTCCGCCAGGTTGACCTGCGGGTCGGTCCACGGCGGGATGTGGGTGAGGACCAGGCGGCGGGCGCCCGCGCGGGCCGCCGTCTCACCCGCCTCGCGGCCGTTGAGGTGCAGGTCGGGGATGTTCTCCTTGCCGTGCGTGAACGCGGCCTCGCACAGGAACAGGTCGGTGTCCCGGGCCAGCTCGTCCAGCGCCTCGGTGACTCCCGTGTCCCCGGAGTAGGTGAGGGACTTCCCGGCGTGCTCGATCCGGATGCCGTAGGCCTCCACGGGGTGGCGGACCCGCTCGGTGTGCACCGTGAACGGGCCGATCTCGAACGTGGACGGCTTGACCGTGTGGAAGTCGAAGACCTCGCTCATCGAGGACGCCGAGGGGGTGTCGGCGTAGGCCGTGGTCAGGCGGTGCTCGGTGCCTTCGGGGCCGTAGACCGGGAGCGGGGCGCAGCGGCCGCCCTCGTGCCGGTAGTAGCGCGCGACGAAGTACGCGAGCATGTCGATGCAGTGGTCGGCGTGCAGATGGCTCAGGAAGATCGCGTCGAGGTCGTAGAGACCGCAGTGGCGCTGCAGCTCGCCAAGGGCGCCATTGCCCATGTCCAGGAGCAGCCGGAAGCCGTCGGCCTCGACGAGGTAGCTCGAACAGGCCGATTCCGCGGACGGGAACGACCCCGAGCAGCCGACGACGGTGAGCTTCATGAAGCAGAAACCTCCGTAGGCGGGAAACCGGGTGGGCGGGGAGCTGAGGAGAGGGGTCGGGCAAGGGGCGGGCGGGGGTCGTGCGGTTTGTCGAGCGTAAGGCGCAAAAGGGCCGGTCGCTCCTCCGCCAGGGGCCGTTGTGGGCGAACTCACCTGTGCTGTCACCGGTTCGGCTGGACCGGGGGCGCACGAAGAATGAAGAGGGCGCGCAATGCTGAGCGCGCGCCGGTAACGTCGTCGTTATGGACACGTCCTGGTGGCTGGCGCTCGCGGCGGTGGTACTGCTCGCGCTGATCGCCACGCTCGTCGACGGCTGGGGCCGCGGGCGCCGGCCCGGCGGGCGCCGGCTGCGTCCGCCCGGGCGCGCCGGGGCCCGGGACCGGGCCCGGGCGGCCCATCCGCACCCGGGGGACATCTGGTGGGCCAACGTGCCCTACGAGGACCGCGCGGACGCGAAGGACCGGCCCTGTCTGGTGCTGTCCGTGCGCGGCAACCGGGCCACGGTCGCGAAGATCACCAGCAAGTACCACGACGAGCGCTCCGGGGTGATCCCGCTGCCGCCCGGGGCGGTGGGCGACGCCCACGGCCGGCCCAGCTTTCTGCAGACCGACGAGCTGCGCGAGGTGCCGGTGTGGGACTTCCGGCGCCGGGTGGGCGTGGTCGACCCGGTCCTGTGGGACCAGGTCAGACACCTCGCCGGCTAGTAGCAGCCGCCCCTGTTTCATCCGTTTCGCCTATTTCACGGTCACGGTGACCGTCCACTCCTGGATGCCCTTGCAGGAGACCTGGCCGGGGCCGGTGGGCTCGGCGCACAGCGGGCGGGAGGACGTCAGTTTCGCGGTTCCCGCAGCCGCGGCCCGGTAGGCCGCGCTGGCGTCGCCCGGCTGGATGACGAAGCCCGCGTTGATCGCCCGCAGCGCGGTGCCGTTCGCGGCGACCGGCTTCCAGGGGCGGGACGCGGTGCCGTCGAGGGTGAGCCGCAGCTCGCCGCCCTTGGCCAGGCAGACGGTACGGCCGCTGTCGGCCGCCTTCAGCTCCACCTGGGGAGCGCATCCGCCGCCCGAGGAGGGGGCGGAGGGTTTCGGTGACACCTTGCCGTTGCTGCCGGTGTCGCTGTCCTTGCCGCTCTGGGAGCCGCAGCCCGCCAGGAGCAGCGCTGCCGCCGCGAGGGCGACGGGCGTCGTACGGCGCATGGGTGTCCGCCTTTCTGCCGTGGCCGGCCGACCGGCCCCTTGGTGCAGATGTGACGTACCACCGGCGCGGACGGATCCCGCACACGGATGGCGTCCGTGTGCGGGACCGGGTGCCGTACGGCTCAGCTGGTCGTCAGGGCGGTGTCGTCCACGACGAAGCTGGTCTGGAGCGAGGAGTCCTCCGCTCCGCTGAACTTCAGGGTGACCGTCTGGCCCGCGAACGAGGACAGGTCGAAGGTCTTCTGCGTGTACCCGGAGGCGGCGTTGGCGTTCGAGTACGTCGCGAGGGTGGTCGAACCGGCGGTCACGGTCAGCTTGTCGTACGCGGTGCTGCCGTGCTCCGCGGTGTCGATGTGCAGGTAGAAGGTGTAGCTGGCCTTGCAGCCGGACGGGATGGTCACCGACTGGGACAGGGTGTCGGTGTGCGTGGAGCCGTATCCGTCGAGCCAGGCCTTGTAGGAGCCGCTGTGCGCGGCCTCACCGGAGTCGGTGGTGATGACGCCGCTGCTGGCGCTCCAGGAAGTGCTGCCCGACTCGAAGCCCGGGTTTCCGAGCAGCTGGGCCGAGGTGCAGGTGCCGCCCCCGCCGGAGCCGACCGTCCAGGTGAAGGAGGTCGCGCCGGAGGCGCCGGTGGAGTCCTTGGCCGTGACGGTGACCTGGTAGGTGCCCGCGGTGGACGCCGTGCCGGAGATCAGGCCGGTGGAGCTGTTGATGGACAGGCCGGTCGGCAGGCCGGAGGCGCTGTAGGTCAGGGCCGCGCCCGCGCTGTCGGTGGCGTGGATCTGCAGGCTGGCCGAGCCGCCGGTGGTGGTGGACTGGCTGCCCGGGTTGGTGACGGTCACCGTGTTGCCGGTGCTGGTGCCGGCGGTGAAGGCGGTGGTGCCGTTCGGGGTGCCCCAGCCGGTCGGGCCGTCGTAACCGGCGGTCGCGGTGCAGAAGTACGACGGGGAGCAGGAGCCGTTGTTGCCGCTGGTCACGTCGTACAGGTTGCCGGTGTGCTGGTACGGGTACTTCGCCGGGTAGTCGCCGGAGCCCGGGGTGCCCGCGAGGGCGTAGACGCCCGCGACGATCGGGGAGGAGGCGCTGGTGCCGCCGTAGACCGCCCAGCCGGAGCCGCCGTAGGTGTCGTAGACCGCGACGCCGGTGGCCGGGTCGGCGACGGCGGAGACGTCGGCCTCCATGCGCTTGGAGCAGCCGGTGTCGGTCTGCCAGCTCGGCTTGGCGTCGTAGGCGGAGCAGCCGGAGCCGGTGCCCTCGGTGGAGCTGGTCTTCCAGACGGACTCGCTCCAGCCGCGGGAGTTGGAGGAGGTGCTGAGCGCGGTGCCGCCGACGGCGGTCACGTACTGGGAGGTCGCCGGGTATTCGGCGCCGTAGGCCTCGTCACCGGAGGAGACGGTGATCGCGACGCCCGGGTGCTTGAAGTACTGGGTGTCCTCGCTGGTCTGGGAGGAGTCCTCAGAGCCGCCCCAGCTGTTGGAGACGAACTTGGCGCCGAGCGTGACGGCCTCGTTCTCGGCGATGCCGAGGTCGGTGTCGTTCGCGGAGTTCGCCTCGACCAGGTCGATGTTGCAGTTCGGGCAGACCGCGCTGACCATGTCGATGTCGAGCATCTCTTCACCGGCCCAGCCGGTGTCGTTGGTCGGCAGCGAGGTGGTGGAGCCGGTCTGGCTGACCTGCTTGAAGCAGCCGTTGGCCTTGGTGCAGGCGGACAGGCCGTAGGTGGAGCGGTAAGTGGCCAGGTCCGACTCGGCGTTGGGGTCGTTGTAGGCGTCGACGATGGCGACGGTCAGGCCGGAGCCGCCGGTCGAGGGCAGGCTGTAGGCGCTGTGGAGGTTGGCCGGGGACAGGCCGGAGGGGGCCGCGGCGGCGAGCGCCGAGGCGAGCCGCTGCTTGATGTCGGTGCGCCGCTGGGCGAAGCAGGACGCGTGGCCCGGCTCGGCGGTGGCGCACAGGTGGGTCGTGGGGACCTTCTGCCCGGCCTTGCCGGTGGAGTGGAAGGTCTGCCGCTCGGGGGCGGTCAGGGCCTTGGAGTTCTGCGCGGCGCGGGAGGTGTGGGGCGTGGGGGCGGCGGCCTGGGCTCCGGCCGTAGGTGCCGCGGCCAGTCCGGCGACGGTCAGGGCGAGGGCGGGGAGAGCGACGGAGACGAGTCTTCGCAGACTCCGTCCCGGCCCGCTCGGGCGTGACTCACGCATGGGGTACTGCCTCCATGGGGAAGTGGGGTTTCTCGCACTGGTAGGGCAGGCCCGTGACGCGCGTAGCGGCGGCAGAACCGCGCAGTCATGAGCATGACACTCATAGCCACCCCGATGCCGAGTGAGCGTGACATGACAGGGTGCGCGAGGACCGTAGCCCCGGCCAAAGGACGACCGGCAGTACCGGACGGAATCCTTTGCCTCTCCGTAGGATGGGTTTAGCCCCCTCATGGGAGGGGGCTGGCGCGTGCTTGATGGGGCCGGGCCCGGCAGGGCGGGGCGGGCCGGGCCCGGCAGGGCCTACGCCCAGAGCTGGCCCTGCAGCGTCTCGATGGCCTCTTCGGTGGTGGCCGCCGTGTAGACGCCGGTGGAGAGGTACTTCCAGCCGCCGTCGGCCACGATGAAGACGATGTCGGCGCTCTCCCCCGCCGCGACGGCCCTCCGGCCGACGCCGATCGCCGCGTGCAGGGCGGCGCCGGTGGAGACGCCCGCGAAGATGCCCTCCTGCTGGAGGAGTTCACGGGTGCGGGTGACGGCGTCGGCGGAGCCGACCGAGAAGCGGGTGGTGAGCACGGAGGCGTCGTACAGCTCCGGCACGAAGCCCTCGTCGAGGTTGCGCAGGCCGTAGACCAGGTCGTCGTAGCGCGGTTCGGCGGCGACGATCTTGACGTCCGGCTTGTGCTCGCGCAGATAGCGGCCGACGCCCATCAGGGTGCCGGTGGTGCCGAGGCCCGCGACGAAATGGGTGATCGAAGGGAGGTCCGCCAGGATCTCCGGACCGGTCGTCGCGTAGTGGGCACCCGCGTTGTCCGGGTTGCCGTACTGATAGAGCATCACCCAGTCGGGGTGCTCGGCGGCCAGCTCCTTGGCCACGCGCACGGCGGTGTTGGAGCCGCCCGCGGCCGGCGAGGAGATGATCTCGGCGCCCCACATGCCCAGCAGGTCCCGGCGCTCCTGCGAGGTGTTCTCCGGCATCACGCACACCATGCGGTAGCCCTTGAGCTTGGCGGCCATGGCCAGGGAGATACCGGTGTTGCCGGAGGTCGGCTCCAGGATCGTGCAGCCCGGAGTGAGACGGCCGTCCTTCTCCGCCTGCTCGATCATGTGCAGCGCCGGGCGATCCTTGACCGAGCCGGTCGGGTTGCGGTCCTCCAGCTTGGCCCAGATCCGGACGTCGGCGGACGGCGACAACCGCGGCAGGCGCACCAGAGGGGTGTTGCCCACCGCGGCCAGCGGGGAGTCGTAACGCATGGGTGCTCAGCGACCGATCAGACCATGCCGCCGGCCACGGCCGGCAGGATCGTCACGGTGTCGCCGTCGGACAGCTTGGTCTCGATGCCGTCGACGAAGCGGACGTCCTCGTCGTTCAGGTACACGTTGACGAAGCGGCGCAGCTTGCCGTCGTCCACGATGCGGGCCTGGATGCCCGCGTGCCGGTTCTCGAGGTCGGCGAACAGCGCGGCGAGGGTCTCACCGCTGCCCTCCACCGCCTTCTGACCGTCGGTGTACTGGCGGAGGATGGTGGGGATGCGGACCTCGATGGCCATGGTTGGGCTCCTGTCGGAAAGGGTTCGTCGATTCGGTGTGCGCGCGCGGCGGCGCGCCGCGGCTCACGGCCGTACGGCGGCGGGGAACGTCAACAGATGGCGCTGTTGAGCCTGCACAGGTCGACGTGCAGCCGCGCCACGAGCAGGATGCCCGGCGTCTTCTCGCTCACGTCGTTCAGAACCATGGGCTCATCGTATCGATTCCCGGTCCGGCTCCTGGAGTGTGATCCCACATGACGGACAGATTTCAACCGCAGTTCGAGACGGAGCCGGAATCAGTACGTCTCCACGACCCTGACCTCCTCCTCCGTGACCTCTCCGTCGAGGATCCGGAAGGAGCGGAACTGGAACTCGCCGAGGCCGTCGGTGTCGGCGGTGGAGACCAGGACGTAGTGGGCGCCGGGCTCGTTGGCGTAGCCGATGTCGGTCCGGGACGGGTGGGCCTCGGTCGCGGTGTGGGAGTGGTAGATGATCACCGGCTCCTCGTCGCGGTCGTCCATCTCGCGGTAGAGCTTGAGCAGATCCTGCGAGTCGAACTCGTAGAACGTGGGCGAGCGGGCCGCGTTCAGCATCGGGATGAAGCGTTCGGGGCGGCCGGATCCCGCGGGGCCGGCGACGACGCCGCACGCCTCGTCGGGGTGGTCCTCGCGCGCGTGGGCGACGATCTGGTCGTACAGGGCCTGGGTGAGGGTCAGCATGGGGGTCAGGATAAGCATGCGGGCCGTCCCGTACCGAGGTGTGGTACGGGACGGCCCACATGGTGGACGCCCTGAGCGGCAGCCGCCGGGGGTGCCACGAGTACTCCCGGCGGCCGGACGTCCTGGGATGGTCTTCCGGGCGGTCAGCCCACCTTCTCCAGAGAAGGCTCGCCGCGGTCGGCGATCTGCGGCGTGCGGTTCTTCAGGACCAGCCAGCCGATGCCGAGCGCGGCAGCCCAGCCCGCCATCACGTACAGGCAGACGCGGGAGTCGGCGTCGTAGGCGATCAGGCCGGTGACGAAGAGCAGGAACGCGATGGCGATGTACGAGCACACCGCGCCGCCCGGTGCCGGGAAGGAGGAGGCGGGCAGCCGGCCCGCGACCACCGCGCGGCGGTACAGGACGTGGCTGACCAGGATCATCAGCCAGGTCCAGATGCCGGCCGCGGTGGCGACGGAGGTGACGTAGCCGAAGGCCTTCTCCGGGACGATGTAGTTGAGGACCACGCCGATGCCCATGCAGGCCACCGAGACCGTGATGCCGAGCGCCGGGGTCTTGGTCGACGACAGCTTGGAGAAGACGCGCGGCGCCTCGCCGTTGTCCGCGAGGGTGCGCAGCATGCGGCCCGTGGAGTACATGCCCGAGTTGCAGGACGACAGGGCCGCGGTGAGCACCACGAAGTTGACGATGCCGGCGCCGGCCGGGATGCCGATCATGGCGAAGGCCTTCACGAAGGGGCTGACGCCCGCCGCGAACTGGGTCCACTTCACCACGCACAGGATCACGGTGAGCGCGCCGACGTAGAACAGGGCGATACGCCAGGGCAGGGTGTTGATCGCCTTCGGAAGGGTCTTCTCCGGGTTCTCGGACTCGCCCGCGGTGACGCCGACCAGCTCGACGGCGAGGTAGGCGAACATGACGCCCTGCAGGGTCATCAGGGAGGAGCCGATGCCCTTGGGGAAGAAGCCGTCGAACTGCCACAGGTTCGAGACGGACGCGGTGTCACCGGCGGCGCTGAAGCCGAAGGTGAGCACGCCGAGGCCGATCACGATCATGCCGACCAGGGCGGTGACCTTGACCATGGAGAACCAGAACTCGATCTCGCCGAACAGCTTCACCGAGATCAGGTTGGCCACGAAGAGGACCACCAGGAAGACCAGCGCCGTCACCCACTGCGGGACGGACGGGAACCAGTAGTTGACGTAGATCGCGGCGGCCGTCAGCTCGGCCATGCCGGTCACGACCCACATCAGCCAGTACGTCCAGCCGGTGAAGTAGCCGAAGAACGGGCCCAGGAACTCCCGTGAGTACTCCGCGAAGGAACCGGAAACCGGGCGGTAGAGCAGCAGCTCGCCAAGTGCCCGCATGATGAAGAAGATGATCACGCCCGCGAGGGCGTACATCAGGATGAGGCTGGGGCCGGCCTTGGCGATGTTCGCCCCGGCTCCCAGGAACAGACCGACGCCGACCGCTCCGCCGATGGCGATCATCTGGACCTGACGGCTGCCGAGCCCGCGCTCGTAGCCTTCCTCAGGGGCTTCGGTGACCTTCTCAGAGGTCATGTGTGGTGCGCCTTTCTCCATGCCGACCCGGGCCTTTCGTCGGCCTCGGATCGGGTTTCGATCCCCCCGGATTGATGGAGCTGGGCGGGTTTTGCGAGCCCGCCCGTGCCTGGCCGGCGGTCGCCGGCTCGGTGGCGCACCCGGCCGAACATGGGTGGTGTTCGCCGGGCGGTCGTGAAGATTTATCACGGCCGCAACACTGATCACAGGGGTGCATTGTGGCGCACAGCACAGGAAGAAGCGGACAAAGAGCGCACTAATGCGGCAAACCAGTCCGCAACGGTGACAGGATCGTTATCCGGATTTGAGCGTCCTCTGAGCGAACACGGAACCGGGACGATCAGGGCATCAGGGTCGTCACCAGCGTCTCCTGGAGGCCGCCCAGCCACAGATAGGCCATCACCATCGGCTTGCGCGGGTCCTCGTCCGGGAGCCGGTAGAGCAGGTCGGTGTCGTCCTCGTCGGTGATCTCCAGCCGGGCGCCGATCGCCAGCCGCAGATCATTGAGGGCGCCCAGCCAGCCCCGCGACTCCTCGGGGGACAGCTTGAGCACCGCCCCGCCCTCCCCCACCGGGGACAGCGCGTCCAGGGAGCGGATGACGGTGAGGGCGCTGTCGCGCTTGCCGGCCCTGAGGTCGTTCTCGGTGTAGCGGCGGAACTCGGCGGAGTGCGCCTGCCGCTCCTCGGCCTCGCCCGGCGAACCGGGCGCCTTCTCCGGGTCGCAGTAGGCGTCCGGGAAGAGCCTTCTGAGCACCGGGTCGGCGGGCGGCTCGCTCGGGCCCTCGGCGAACAGCTCGGCGAGCGGGTCGGCGGAGGCGTCCTCGGCGGGGCCGGGGCCGATCAGCTCCAGGAGCTGTACGGCCAGCGACCGGATGATGGAGATCTCGACCTCGTCGAGCGCGACGGCAGCGCCGCCGCCGGGGATCGGTTCGAAGTGTCCGGGCATCGAAATGGGTTCGCTACTTCCGGTCCTGCTGGAGGGTGGCCCACAGACCGTAGCCGTGCATCGCCTGCACGTCGCGTTCCATCTCCTCGCGGGATCCGCTGGAGACGACCGCCCGGCCCTTGTGGTGGACGTCGAGCATGAGCTTGGTGGCCTTGTCCTTGGTATAGCCGAAGTACGTCTGGAAGACGTACGTCACGTAGCTCATGAGGTTGACCGGGTCGTTGTGGACGATCGTGACCCAGGGGACGTCGGGCTCGGGTACGGCGAAGACCTCCTCCGCCGACTCGGTGCGTTCGATCTCTACGGGCGCGGGTGACGTCACACAGCCATGCTGCCACGGGCTCGATAAATCGTCACACTGACGAAATGGGGGTAGCATGCTTGCCATGCTGCACATACCGGGGGTCAACCCCCGGGTCCCCGGCCGGGGCTGGGGTACCCGGCGGGTCACGAGCTAGGGGAGATTTGATGGACGTGGCGGACCTTGGACTGCCCGTGGACGTTCCCTCGACGGCACTCTTCACGGACCAGTACGAGCTGACGATGCTGCAGGCCGCGCTGAAGGCCGGCACGGCCGGGCGGCGCAGCGTGTTCGAGGTCTTCACCCGGCGGCTTCCGGACGGGCGCCGCTACGGCGTGGTGGCGGGCACCGGACGGGTCCTGGACGCGGTCGAGAACTTCCGCTTCGACGAGGGCGTCCTCGGCTTCCTGCGGGAGCGGAAGATCGTGAACGAGGAGACCCTGGAGTGGCTCGCCGGCTACCGCTTCAGCGGTGACATCTGGGGATACCCCGAGGGCGAGGTGTACTTCCCGGGGTCGCCGATCATGCGGGTCGAGGGCAGCTTCGCCGAGTGCGTGCTGCTGGAGACCGTGATCCTCTCCATCCTCAACCACGACTCGGCGATCGCGGCCGCCGCCTCCCGGATGGCCTCGGCCGCCGGCGGCCGCCCGCTGATCGAGATGGGTGCCCGGCGCACCCACGAGCTGGCCGCCGTGGCCGCGTCCCGGGCCGCCTACGTCGGCGGCTTCGCGACCACCTCCGACCTCGCGGCCGGCTTCCGCTACGGCATCCCGACCGTCGGCACCTCCGCACACGCCTTCACCCTGCTGCACGACCACGAGCGGGACGCCTTCCGGGCCCAGGTGGACTCGCTCGGCAGGAACACGACCCTCCTGGTGGACACCTACGACGTCGCCGAGGCGGTCCGCACGGCGGTGGAGGTGGCCGGACCCGAGCTGGGCGCGGTGCGCATCGACTCCGGGGACCTGCTGCTGGTCGCGCACCGGGTGCGGCAGCAGCTGGACGAGCTGGGGGCCACCGCCACGAAGATCGTCGTGACCTCGGACCTGGACGAGTACGCCATCGCCTCGCTCGCCGCGGCACCCGTGGACGCGTACGGCGTCGGCACCCAGCTGGTGACCGGCTCCGGGCATCCGACCTGCTCGATGGTCTACAAGCTGGTCGCCCGGGCCGAGTCCGCCGATCCGGCGGCGCCGCTGGTGCCGGTCGCGAAGAAGTCCACCGGGGGCAAGACCTCCGTGGGCGGGCGCAAGTGGGCGGCGCGGCGGCTGGACGAGGAGGGGGTGGCCGAGGCCGAGGTGATCGGGACCGGGCCGGTGCCGGCCGAGCTGGCCGACCGGCAGCTGCTGGTGGAGCTGGTCAAGGGCGGCGACGTCGTCACGCGCGAGCCGCTGGACGTGACCCGCGAGCGGCACATCGCGGCCCGCGCCAACCTGCCGCTGTCCGCGACACAGCTCTCCCGCGGGGAACCCGTCCTTCCGACGGAGTACGCCCACGGGCCACACCTCCAGGGGCGCGCGGGGAGCTAGAGAGCGCCCCCTGTCCGCCCCCGTTCAAGCCCCCTCCCGAACGGGCCCCGAAGTCTCTAGGCTCAGATACTCAACCGACCGTCGAAGGACACCCACCATGCGTCGCGCCTTGATCGTCGTAGATGTGCAGAACGACTTCTGCGAGGGGGGCAGCCTCGCGGTGGCCGGGGGTGCGGATGTCGCCGCCGCGATCACCGAGCTGATCGGGCAGGCGGCGGGGACCGGATACCGCCATGTGGTCGCCACCCGCGACCACCACATCGCGCCCGGCGGCCACTTCGCGGACAACCCCGACTACGTCCGCTCCTGGCCCGCGCACTGTCTCGCGGGCACCGAGGGCGTCGGCTTCCACCCGAACTTCGCACCGGCCGTCGCCTCCGGCGCGGTGGACGCGGTGTTCGACAAGGGCGCGTACTCGGCGGCGTACAGCGGCTTCGAGGGCGCCGACGAGAACGGGGTCCAGCTGGCCGAGTGGCTGCGCTCGCGCCACATCGACGAGGTCGACGTGGTCGGCATAGCCACGGACCACTGCGTGCGCGCCACCGCGCTGGACGCGGCCCGGGAGGGCTTCCGCACCCAGGTCCTCCTCGACCTGACCGCGGGAGTCGCCCCGCACACCACCGAGCGCGCCCTGGAAGAACTCCGCGAAGCCGGCATCGAACTCACCGGCAAGCCAGTCGTCAGCGGTTAGAAACCCCGGCACCGACGACCGCCGACCGACCTCGACACCGCCGACCGGTCACGGTCACGGCTGATCACCGTCGCGGCGGAGAAAGGGCGGACGGCGACGGAGGTGCGAGCACCGGGAACGGCGACCACGGCAAGCCCGGCACCGCCGGCCGGCACCGTCACGGCTGATCATCGTCGCGGCGAAGAGTCGCGGCGGAGAAAGGGAAGCGGTGGAGGCCGGCCCACACAAGCGACCGGCACCGGACCGCTCCGGGCAGGACAGCCAACCCAGGGGCGCGGGGAACTGCGCGACCGGCAAGACGAAGGCCGCACCACACAGGCAACCGGCACCGGACCGCTCCGGTCAGGACAGCCCACCCAGGGGCGCGGGGAACTGCGCGGCCGGGTGCGGCGTGCCCGCGGAGGCCCGGCGGCCTGTGCCACCGCCTGCGTGCCGCCCCCGGCCCAGGTCCCCGCCCCCGGCCCCCTCAGCCTTGTGCCACCGGTGGTCTGCGGAGCAGCGCGCGGATGGGGTGCCACAGCTCCATCACGGTGACACCGCTGTCGGGAGCCGTGCGCCATATGAGGCCGTCCGGGTGGTGCAGGACCGCGGTGATCTCGTCCGGCGTCGGAGGAGCGGCGTTCCCCCGGAGGTAGATCGCGCGCAGCCCCAGGTTGCGCAGACGCGTCAGGGCCCGGGCGCGGTTCTGGGCGTGCACCAGGACCCGCACCCCGGCGGGATCCCCGGCTGGGGTCGGGCTGGGCAGATTCAGCGCCACCACCACCGTGCCGTTCGGCAGCTTGCAGAAGCCTCCTGCGGCCATGCGGTCACATCCCCGTTTCGGTCGGTGTCAATAAGCGGACCACAGGACGCACCTAAACACGATCGGCGGCGACCCGCTAGGGGGTCACCGCCGATACGCTTCTGACCTGCAGAGTTATCCGTTACTTCACCGCGGGGCCGACTTCCAGCTCGATCGTCGAGCCATCCTTGGCCTGCTTGATGATCTTGATCTTGGTGTTGGTGTCAGTGATCTTGACACCGCCGGTCGGGTTCGACGCGTCGTAGTAGGTGCTGGTGTGGTCATTGAAGACCGGCACCCCCTTCTGCGACTTGATCTTGGTCGCGACGTCCGCCTTGTGCAGCGTGAAGCCGTCCGTGGCGTCCAGGCCGAACGGGGAGTCGTAAGCCTGGATGCGGTTGCGCAGCAGCGTGCCGTCGGAGTACTTCAGGGCCTTCCAGTGGGCGTCGACCGGAAGGATCTGGCCGGTGCCCGGGTGGCCGTTGGTGGCGTTCGTGTTGTTGTCCGCCTGGGAGGTGTCCCACTTCCAGATCAGCAGGCCGTTCTGGTACGGGTAGTGCTCCACCCAGCCCGGACGCTTGGCCGAACCGAAGTTGTACGGGCCGACCTTGAGGGTCTTGTCGTACGACACGTACTGGCGGTTCTCGGCGATGTAGTACTGCTTGTAGTCCTTGGTGAAGGACGCGCCGATGCGGGAGAAGCCGGTGGCGGTCCAAGCCGGGTCCGCCGTCTCCGCGTTGTCGGAGAACAGCGCCGTGCCGTCCGCGGTGACCGCGATCTCGTCGGCCGCGAAGCCCTTCTGCGCCACACCGCCGTCGGTCAGGTAGCGGAAGCGGACGTCGATCTTCTTGCCCGCGTAGGCGTCCAGCGAGTACGACAGCTTCTTGTAGCCGTCGACCGTGCCGGTCAGGGCCGGCTTGCCGGAGCCGTCGCGCCCGATGGCCTTGCCGTCCACCGTGCCGTCGAGCGCGGTCCAGTTGGCGCCGCCGTCGGTCGACGCCTCGGTGTAGAGCCAGTCGTAGCCGTTCTCGATGTCGTACCAGCCGTCCAGGCTGAGCGCGGCCGAGGACTTGCCGGTCAGGTCGACCGAACGGGTCAGCGTGTTCTTGAGGTTGTCACCGCTGCCGCTCCACCACTGGCTCGCACCCTGCGCGGGGGTGACGACCTCGGTCTTGACCGCCTTGTCGGGCAGCGAGACCACCAGCGCCTGGCGGTACTTGGTGTTGTACTCGGCGAGGCCCAGCTTGTGCCAGGAGGAGACACCGGCCTTGCCGCTGTCGTAGTTCAGCCAGCCCAGCTGCAGCTTGTCCCAGGCGTTCATGTCGCCGGGCAGGTTGCCGATGGACTCCTTGCCGGTGCCCAGCCAGGAGCCCGAGGACATCAGCGTCCAGAAGCCGGTGGAGTTGTCGCCGCCCGCGGTGTCGTACTCGTCCGGCAGGCCGAGGTCGTGGCCGTACTCGTGGGCGAAGACGCCCAGGCCGCCGTTCTCGGGCTGGATGGTGTAGTCGCCGACCCAGATGCCGGTGTCACCGATCTGCGCGCCGCCGAGCTTGTTGCCCGCGGGGCCGGTGGCGCCGGTGTCGGTGCCGAAGGCGTACCAGCGGTGGGCCCAGATGGCGTCCTTGCCCTGGGCGCCGCCGCCCGCGGACTCGTCCTCGCCGGCGTGCACCAGCTGGAAGTGGTCGATGTAGCCGTCGGGTTCGTTGAAGTTGCCGTCGCCGTCGTAGTCGTAGCGGTCCCACTGGTCGTACTTGGCCAGGTCCGTCTTGATGGCGGCGTCGGACTTGCCGGCCTTCTTCTGGTCGGCGACCCAGGCGTTGACGCCGTCGCTGACGGCGTTCCACACGCTCGGGCAGTTGGTCTGGCCGCAGGCGTTGTTGCCGTAGCGGGCCTCGTTGTAGGGGACCTTGACCCAGTCCGTGACCTCGCCGTCGACCGAGTAGCGGCCCGAGGACTGCTTCTCGTAGTACTTCTTCAGCGACTCGGTGTTCTTGCCGGTGCCGAAGTAGAGGTCCTGGTAGTGCTTCTGGTTGTAGTCCTTCTGCCAGGCCGTGCTGTTGTCCTTCTTGCGGTCCGGCGCGGCTATCTGGTTGTGCAGCGGGCCGGGGGTGCCGCCGTACTTGGGGTCCGTCTGGTTCCCGAACTCCACCAGGATGGTGAAGATCTTGTCGGTCTTCTCGCGGCCCAGCTCGACGTACTTGCTGTCGCCCTTCTTGCTCTTGAGCTGGACGACCTTCGAGCCGTTGCGCTCCTGAGCCTTGGCCTTGCCCGATATGAGCTGGTTCAGGGCCTCCTGGCGCTGAGCCTTCTGGGTCTTGCTCATCGGACCGTCGAGGTCGTGCTTCTGCTGCTTCACCGGGGCCGGGTCGTGCCGGTTCACGGCGGCGGACCGGGTCGCGGTGCCGGCCTCGGCGGCGGCGAAGGTCGCGAAGCCGGCGGAAGCCGTGGCGAGCGTCACGCCGATGGCCGCGGCTCTGAACATCCAGGGTCTGCTGGTCACTTGAGTTCCTCCCCCGCGCCGCGCACACGGACAGGGGGGTTCCGGGTCATGGAAAGGTCCGTGCGCGCATGATCAACGCGTGTAATCAAGTGACGACATTTGACTAGAGGTTTAGAAGAAAAGACAGACCTTGACTTGAGCAGAACAAGTGCACTATGCGGAGCAGAAGTTCGCTTTACGAACGGCTGAACATGCCGGCCGGCGGTCGCGCGGACCCGCCCTCGCGCCGGACGCCATGACTCCGTGCGCCCCCTGTGCACCGGCACCGTGGGTTAGGTCACGCTTACCCGGCGTCCGGTTCGGGCATGCACGCGAATAGAGTCGAAGGCACCCCCATCCATCTTCCGAGGACACGATTGCCATGCCTCGTCCGACTGCCGCACAGCTCCTCTACGGTTCGTGCACCGTGGTCTTCTCGACGCTCGCCATGCTGCTGCTGTCCCAGACGGGTTCGGGCCTCGGGATCACCGTCATCGCCCTGGCCGCGTTCGCGCTCGGGCTGCTCGTGGCCATGACGGTGCCACTGCCGAGGACGCGTTCGATCGCTTCGTCCGCCGAGACCGCACCCGAGGAGGAGCCGGTGACCACCGCGCTCTGACGGGCCGCACACGAAAGCGGCGGGCCCGCGTCCACTCCCGCGGACCCGCCGCTCTCGTATGGGCACCCATAGCGGCCGGGCACCCGCGCCGGCTCAACCGAGGGCGACCACGACCGTCTTGGCCGCCTTGTCGTGCAGTCCCTGTTTGTACGGCTTGTCGAAGAAGCTCCAGCCGCCGCAGATGGCCGTCCAGATGCAGGCGCAGCAGAAGGCGAACGGCAGCCAGAGCACCAGAGCCCGGATCAGCGAGGTCTGGGTGCTGGGGGTGGAACCGTTGTCCAGGTTCGCCACCCGCATGTTGAGCCACTTCTTGCCGAGGGTCTGACCCCACTTGGCGATCAGGACGGTGTCGTAGGCGACGTAGAGGACGGCGGCGGCGAAGGACTGCCAGAGGGACCGGCCGACCTCCATCTTGTCCCCGTTCACGTTGTACTCGTGCACCCCGAGGGGCCAGGTGACCAGCCAGACGACGATGCCCACGAGGATCATGTCGATGATCCGCGCGAGGGTGCGCTTGCCGCTGTCGGCGAGCGGGGGCATGCCGGCGAGCGGATCGGCAGGGTAGCCGGGGCCGCCGGCGCCGTAGGGCCCGCCACCGTAGGGGCCACCGCCTTGGGGAGGCTGTCCGCCGTAGGGGGGCTGTCCGCCGTACGGGGGTGGCTGCTGGTCGCCGCCGTAGGGCGGAGGCTGCTGTCCTCCCCACGGCGGGGGTTGCTGCCCACCCGGGGGTGGCTGGCCGCCGGGCGGTGGCTGGTCGCCGGGCGGTGGTGGCTGCTGGGCGCCGTACGGGGTGTCGTACGGCGAGCCCGACCCCTGGCCCGACGGGGGCCGCTTCTGGAACGGGTCGTCCTCGGGGGGCTGCTCTCCGGAGCCGGGGGGCGGTTCGCTGCTCATGGCCCGAGTGGACCGCGTACGCCCCGCCTTCGCATCCGACGGGCGGCCGTACGGAGTACAGCCGCCCCACCCGGTCAGCGCGCGACGAAGGTGTGGGCCGCCTTGTCGTGCCAGCACTGGTGCCAGGGCCGGTCGAACAGGCACCACAGCACACCGACGACCCCGATGCCGAGCAGGCCGGGGACGCTGTAGACCAGCCAGCGGCGCAGGGCCGCGCCGAACGCCGGGGGCTCGTGCCCCTCGATGTCCCGGACCTGGATGCCGCACAGCTTCTTGCCCAGCGTGCGGCCCCACTTGGCGGTGGGCAGCACCTCGTACAGCACACCGAAGAGCAGGAGCACGCCGAGGACGATGCCGAGCGCGGTGCCGGTCGTGCCGTCGAGGAGCCAGACGGTGACGGTACGGCCGGACAGCCTGGCCTCGTCGATCTTGTGCTGGACGTGGTCGGCCGCCTGGACGCCGAACGGGACCGCGGCGGCGGCGGTGACGGCACCGAGGACCACGTTGTCGATCAGACGGGCGGCGAAGCGCCTGCCGAGACCGGCCGGGCGGGCCGCGGCCTGCCGGCGGGCCACCGCCTGGAACGGGTCCTCCACCGGCGGCTTCCACGGCGCCACCGGCTGCTCGTCCCCGCCTCCGGCCAGCTGGTGCACCTGCTGTGCCCAGGAGGCCTGGCCGCCGCCGGGACCCGCGGTCAAGGGGGTGGCGGCCGCCTGCTGAGGGCCGCCCTGCTGCGGTACCGAGGGGGGTGCGGCGGAAGGGCGCGCGGAACCCAGTGGTGCCTGGGGCGCCTGCGGTGCCTGCGGCGGCTGGGGGGCCTGCGCTGCCGGCGGCGCCTGTGCGGCCGCGGCCCGGGCGGCGGCCGCCCCGGCGCCGAAACCGGGGCCGGCGGGCGGGGCGGACTGTGCCGAGGGCGCCCCGACCGGTCCCTGCACACCGGGTCCGGCGGCCCCGCCCCGACCGCCGGCGGCGGCCGGTCCCGGGTGGGCCGCGGGCGCCCCGACGGGCCCCTGCGCGCCGAAACCGGGCGTGCCGGTGGTGCCCGGGGACGCGGGACCGGGGGCTCCCGGCCGGCCGCCCTGGCCCGGTACCGGACGGAACGTCATCGTGCCGTCGTCGGCGACCGCCGCGGGGCCGGGGACCGGGCGGCGGAAGATGAACGTGCCGCCGGAGTCGGCGGCCTCGTCCTGTGCCGGCGGGATCGAGGCCGTGCCGTCGGCGCGGGCGGCATGGCCGGACGGCGGGGACTGACGGTCCGCGGGGATCCTCGGGTCGGTGCCCCAGGCGGGCTTGCGCTCCGGCCCGGAGGAACCCGGCTGCGGGTCCTCGTCGAAGAAGTGCGGGCCCGTCTCCTCGACGGCCGGGGCCGCCGGGCGGGCGCCGGGCGGCGGGGCGAGCGGTTCGCCGTCCTTGGGCGCCGGCCGGCTGGTGCCCGGCACCCAGGAGGCGCCGTTCCAGTACCGGACGTAGCCGGGGATGGACGGGTCCGGGTAGTAGCCCTCGCGGGGCCTGTCGTCACCGGGGGCCGGGGTTGGGGCGCTCATGTCCGTCGTCCCGTATCTGCTCGGGGGTGGGATGGGGGCCTCCACATCTATCAGACCCGGGCATGCCACACCGCCAGTCCCGCCGGACCCACCCCTTTCCGGGCGACGCCGTGCACGGGTCCGGCACCGGCGCGGGAAAACTTCCCCGAACCCGCGTAATGGCCGCGCCCCTGCTCCCTCTCCCCTGGTACGGGCCCGATCCGAGTGGCCCCGGGAGAGAGGAAACCCTGGTCATGCGTCACACCGTGGTGGAGCGGGAGCTGGAGATGAAGCTGATCCTGTCGCCCGAGCGGAGCATCCCGGTCCCGGCCCGGCTCAGCTACCGCTCCGACGATCCCTACGCGATCCACTTCAGCTTCCACATCAACTCCGAGCACCCCGTCAACTGGACGTTCGCCCGGGAACTCCTGGTGGAGGGGGTGTTCCGGCCGTGCGGGCAGGGGGATGTGCGGGTGTGGCCGACGAAGGTCGACGGGCGCAGCGTCGTGCTGATGGGGCTGAGTTCGCCCGACGGGGACGCCCTGCTGGAGGCGCCCGCCGCCCAGGTGTCGGCCTGGCTGGAGCGGACGCTGGTGGCGGTGCCCCCGGGGGCCGAGGGCGGGCAGCTGGGCATCGACGACGCGCTCGACCAGTTGCTCGCCCGGTGAGGGCCGTACGGGAGCGGCCGGCACGGCTCGCCGGGGTCTCAGAACAGCTTGCCGGGGTTGAGGATGCCCAGGGGGTCGAAGACCTGCTTGACCGCCCGCTGCATCTCCACGCCGACCGGGCCGATCTCCCGCGCCAGCCACTCCTTCTTCAGGACGCCCACGCCGTGTTCGCCGGTGATGGTGCCGCCGAGTTCCAGGCCGAGGGCCATGATCTCGTCGAAGGACTCGCGGGCCCGCCGGGACTCGTCCGGGTCGAGGGCGTCGAAGCAGACGGTGGGGTGCGTGTTGCCGTCCCCGGCGTGTGCGCAGACGCCGATGGTGAGCCCGTACTTGGCGCCGATCCGCTCGACGCCCTCCAGCATCGCGCCGAGCTTCGAGCGGGGCACGCACACGTCGTCGATCATCGTCGTGCCCTTGACCGCCTCCAGCGCGGTCAGCGCGAGCCGCCGTGCCTGCAGGAGGAGTTCGGACTCGGCGGCGTCCTCGGCCGGAACGACCTGGGTGGCGCCGGCGGCCTCGCACAGCGCGCCGACGGCGGCGAGGTCGGCGGTGGGGTCCGGGGTGTCGAAGGCGGCCAGCAGCAGCGCCTCGGTGGTCTCCGGGAGACCCATGTGGGCGAGGTCGTTGACCGCCTTGACGGTCGTACGGTCCATCAGTTCGAGGAGGGAGGGGACGTGACCGCCCTCCATGATCCGGCACACGGCCTCGCAGGCGGTGGCCGCGGAGGCGAACTCGGCGGCCAGGACCAGCTGCTGGGGCGGCTTGGGCCGCAGGCCCAGGACCGCCCGGACGACGATGCCGAGCGAGCCCTCGGAGCCGACGAAGAGGCGGGTGAGGTCGTAGCCGGCCACGCCTTTCGCGGTACGGCGCCCGGTGGACATCAGGCGGCCGTCGGCGAGGACGACCTCCAGGCCGAGCACGTACTCGGCGGTGACGCCGTACTTCACACAGCACAGGCCGCCCGACGCCGTGCCGATGTTGCCGCCGATGGTGCACATCTCCCAGCTGGAGGGGTCCGGCGGGTAGTACAGCCCGTGCTCCTCGACCGCGCGGGACAGGGCGGCGTTGACCACGCCCGGTTCGACCACGGCGATCCGGTCGACGGGGCTGATCTCCAGGATGCGGTCCATCTTGGTGAGGGACAGCACGATGCAGCCGTCGGTGGCGTTGGCGCCGCCGGACAGGCCGGTGCGGGCGCCCTGCGGGACGACCGGGACGCGCAGTGCGGTGGCGGTGCGCATGACGTGCTGGACCTGTTCGACCGTGCGCGGCAGGACGACCACGGCCGGGGCGCCGGCCGGGCAGAAGCTCGCCATGTCGTTGGCGTAGGACGCGGTGACGTCCGGGTCGGTCAGGACGGCCTCGGCGGGCAGGCCGGCCAGGAGCCGGTCGGTGAGGCCATCGGTTGCTGCGGCGTCCTCATCGCGACGCGCTTCGATACGGCTCATGATCACAGCGTCGCACTCGGGGCCATCGGTGTGAACCCCGTCCGTGCCTTCCTTGGGCCACCCGGGCGCGCTCGTCATATTGACGCACAGTGAGCGCCATGGAGATCCGACCGTACGGCCACTCCGCCCCCGGCCCGTCCCCGGTGGGCGGGCCGCCCTCGCCGCGCCGGCGCCGACGGTGGCTGCGGCGCGTGCTGGTCACCGCGCTGGCGGGCGGGGTCGTGGCGGGCGCCGTGCTGATGCTGCGGCCGGACGGGCCGCACCGCCGGGCGAGTCCGCCCGCGGCGGGCCCGCAGGCGCGGGCGCAGGCACGTGCGCAGGCACAGGCACAGGCACAGGCGCTGACGGCGGTCACCTCGGGGCTGCCGGCCGCGCTGCCCGATCTGGCGGTGCTCATCGGGCAGCAGGAGAGCAGGGTGCGGGCGCGGCCGCAGGACGCTCGGGCCTGGGCGGCGCTGGGGGCCGCGTACCTGGAGCGGGGGCGGCAGAGTGCCGATGCGGCGGACTATCCGAAGGCCGAGCGGGCTCTGCGGACCTCGCTGGAAGTGCGGGGCGCGGGGGCGGCCCAGAGCGCCCAGAGCGCGGTGGCGCTGGACGGGCTGGCCTCGCTGGCGAACGCGCGGCGCGACTTTCCGGCGGCGAAGCGGTACGGCGAGCAGGCGCTGAAGCTGGCCCCGAAGCAGTGGACGGCGTATCCGCCGCTGATCGACGCCTACACCGGGATCGGCGACTACAAGGCGGCGCGGAGCTCTCTCGACAAGCTGATGGGGCTGCATGCCGGGGCGGCCGCGCGGCCCGCGGTGATGGCGCGGGCGTCGGCGGTCTACCGGGACCGGGGCTGGCGCGAGGACGCGGTGGCCCAGCTGACGGACGCGGCGGCGGCCGCCCGTACCCCCGCCGAGCAGGCCGCCTATCTGACCGGGGTGGGGCAGCTGGCCTGGGAGCGGGGCGACCGGGAGGACGCGCTGCGGCACTTCGAGGCCGCGCTGCGGCTCGATGGCGGCCTGCGGGCGGCGCTGGCGGGCAGGGGCCGGGTGCTGGCGGCGCTCGGCCGCACCGAGGAGGCGCTGGCCGCGTACCGGGCGGCCCTCGCCGGGCAGCCGGATCCCCGGATCGCGCTGGAGCTGGGCGAGCTGTACGAGTCGATGGGGATGTTCCCGTCCGCCGAGGAGCAGTACGGCCTGCTGAAGAAGCGGGTGCGGGAGACGGTGGCCGGCGGGGTCGACGAGGAGCTGCTGATCGGGCAGTTCGAGGCGGACCACGGGGATCCCGAGGAGGCGGTGGCGCGGCTGCGGGAGGAGTGGCTGCGCCAGCCCGGCATCGAGGTGGCCGACGCCCTCGGCTGGGCGCTGCACCGCACGGGCGAGGACACGGAGGCGCTGGAGTACGCCTCGATCGCCACCGACAAGGTGAAGGGGGGCGGGGTGCGCAGTGCGCTGTACGCGTTCCACCTGGGCATGATCGAACGCGAGCTGGAGGAGTACGGGCCGGCCCGGCGGCACCTTCAGGAGGCGCTGCGGATCAACCCGTACTTCTCGCCGTTGCGGGCCACGGCGGCGCACTCGGCCTTGCAGGAGCTGGGTGAGGTACCGGACGAGCCCCTGCCCGCCGAGCTGCCCTAGCCGGGGCGACCGGCCCGCCGAACTGCCCCGGCCGGGGGCCGGCCGTCCCGCCGAGCTGCCCCGGCCGGGAGCCGGCCCGCCCGGCGGCTAAAGGTTGCCGCGCTTCTCCTGCTCACGCTCGATCGCCTCGAACAGGGCCTTGAAGTTGCCCTTGCCGAAGCCCATCGAGCCGTGCCGTTCGATGATCTCGAAGAAGACGGTCGGGCGGTCCTGGACCGGCTTGGTGAAGATCTGCAGCAGATAGCCGTCCTCGTCGCGGTCGGCGAGGATCTTCAGCTCGCGCAGCGTGTCGACCGGGACCCGGGTGTCGCCCACCCACTCGCCGAGGGTGTCGTAGTAGGAGTCCGGGGTGTCGAGGAACTGGACGCCGGCCGCGCGCATGGTGCGTACGGTCTGCACGATGTCGTTGGTGTTCAGCGCGATGTGCTGGACGCCGGCGCCGCCGTAGAACTCCAGGTACTCGTCGATCTGGGACTTCTTCTTGGCGATCGCGGGCTCGTTGATCGGGAACTTGACCTTGAGGGTGCCGTCCGCGACGACCTTCGACATCAGCGCGCTGTACTCGGTGGCGATGTCGTCGCCCACGAACTCCTTCATGTTCGTGAAGCCCATGACCTTGTTGTAGAACGCCACCCACTCGTTCATCCGGCCGAGTTCGACGTTGCCGACGCAGTGGTCGATGGCCTGGAAGGTGCGCCGGGCGGGCGGCTCGACCATCGGGGACGCGGAGACGAAGCCGGGCAGGTAAGGGCCGTCGTAACCGGTGCGCTCGACGAGGGTGTGGCGGGTCTCGCCGTAGGTGGCGATCGCGGCGAGGACGACCGTGCCGTGCTCGTCCTTGACCTCGTACGGCTCGGCGAGCGAGCGGGCGCCGTGCTCGATGGCGTACGCATGGGCGGCGCGCGCGTCCGGGACCTCGATGGCCAGGTCGATGACGCCGTCGCCGTGCTCGTCCACGTGCCGGTCGAGGAAGCGGCCCCAGTCGGTGCTCGGCTTGACGACCGAGGTGAAGACGAAACGGGCGGAGCCGTTCTCCAGCACGTAGCTGGCGGTCTCGCGGCTGCCGTTCTCCGGTCCGGAGTAGGCGACCAGCCGCATGCCGAAGGCGGTCGAGTAGTAGTGCGCCGCCTGCTTGGCGTTGCCCACGGCGAAGACGACCGCGTCCATTCCCTTGACCGGGAAGGGGTCGGCCTGCGCGGCGGTCGCGTCGGGAGTGTGGTGTGTGGTCTGCGTCATAGCGGAAGGGTGGCTCTGCTCTGCAAGGTGCGCAATAGTTCCCGCGTTCACTGGGCAATCTGCTCAGTGATACGACGGTGTCGGCGAGCTTTCTGTACAGGATGACCATCCGGGAGGCGGGCATGGCGATCGATCAACTGGACGGGCGCGTCATCGTGCTGCTGGCGCGGGAGCCGCGCATCGGCGTGCTGGAGATGTCACGGCGGCTGGGGGTCGCCCGGGGCACGGTCCAGGCGCGGCTGGACCGGCTTCAGTCGAATGGAGTCATCCGGGGGTTCGGACCCCAGGTGGACCCGGCGGCCCTCGGCTATCCGGTCACCGCGTTCGCCACCCTGCAGATCCGGCAGGGCCAAGGGGCGGACGTCCGGGCGTACTTGGCGACCGTGCCGGAGGTGCTGGAGCTGCTGACCACCACGGGCAGCGGGGACATGCTGTGCCGGCTGGTGGCCCGTTCGAACGCCGATCTTCAGCGGGTGATCGACCGGGTCATCGGTTTTGATGGCATCGTCCGGGCCTCCACGGCGATCGTCATGGAGAACCCCGTTCCGCTGCGGATCATCCCGCTGGTGGAGCAGGCCGCCCTAGGCGAACAGGCCGTGGAGCGCGGGCAGCAAGGAAGGGACCCAGCCGAGCCGGGGTGAGCGCGTGAGCTTCTGGGAGTACCTGGGCAGCCGTCACCAGCAGCTCCTCATGGACGCCTACCAGCACGCCAGCGCGGTCTTCCAGTGCATGGTCGTGGCGACCGTCGTCGGGGTGTTCATCGGGATCGTCACCTACCGCACCGAGTGGGCGGGGAACCTCGCCACCCTGACCACCTCCACCATCCTCACCGTCCCGTCCCTGGCCTTGATCGGCCTGCTCATCCCGGTCGTGGGTCTGGGCGTCGCGCCGACGGTGATCGCGCTGACCCTGTACGGACTGCTGCCGATCGTGCGCAACGCCATCGTGGGCCTGCGCGGGGTCGACCCGACCCTGGTGGACGCGGCCCGCGGCATCGGCATGTCCCGGCCGATGCGGCTCCTGCGGGTCGAGCTGCCGCTGGCCTGGCCGCCCATCCTGACCGGCATCCGGATCGCCACGCAGATGCTGATGGGCATCGGGGCCGTCGCCGCCTACGCCTCCGGCCCCGGCCTCGGCAACGAGATCTTCCGCGGACTGGCCTCGCTGGGCAGCAAGAACGCCCTGAACCAGGTGCTTGCGGGCACGCTCGGGATCGTCATCCTCGCGCTCCTGTTCGATGCCGCGTATGTGCTGATCGGGCGGCTGACCATTCCCAGGGGGATCCGTGTCTGAGACGTCTTCCCAGGGCTCCCACGGCGCCACGATCGAACTGGAGAACCTGACCAAGCGCTACCCGGGCAATCCGCAGCCGGCCGTGGACAACGTGAGCATGGAGATCAAGGCCGGCGAGACGGTGATCTTCGTCGGTCCGTCGGGCTGCGGGAAGTCCACGACGCTCAAGATGATCAACCGGCTGATCGAGCCCACCGGCGGCCGCATCCGCATCGACGGCGAGGACGTCACCGACATCGACCCGGTGCGACTGCGCCGCAAGGTCGGGTACGCCATCCAGTCCTCGGGGCTGTTCCCGCACATGACCGTCGCCCAGAACATCGCACTCGTACCGAAGATGACCGGCTGGTCCAAGTCCCGGATCCGGCAGCGGGTGGAGGAGATGCTCGACCTGGTCGGGCTGGACCCGGGCGAGTTCCACGGCCGCTATCCGCGCCAGCTCTCCGGCGGCCAGCAGCAGCGCGTCGGCGTGGCCCGGGCGCTGGCCGCCGACCCTCCGGTGCTGCTCATGGACGAACCGTTCGGCGCGGTCGACCCGATCACCCGCGACCACCTCCAGGACGAGCTGATCCGGCTGCAGCACGAGCTGCACAAGACGATCGTCTTCGTCACCCACGACTTCGACGAGGCGATCAAGCTGGGCGACCGGATCGCCGTGCTGCGCGAGCGCTCGCACATCGCCCAGTTCGACACCCCGGAGGCCATCCTCACCAACCCGGCCGACGACTTCGTCTCCGGTTTCGTCGGCGCGGGCGCGGCCCTGAAGCGGCTGAACCTGACCCGGGTGCGGGACGTGGAGATGCGGGAGTACCCGACGGTGACCCTGGACACCCCGCTGCAGCAGATCTTCACCATGCTCCGCGGCATCGGCACCAACGAGATCCTGCTGCTCGACAGGCGCCGCCGCCCCTACAAGTGGCTGCGGCGAGGCGACCTGATGCGGGCGCGGGGCTCGCTGGCCCGCGCCGGCACGCTGGTGCACGACACGGTGACCCGGGACGGGACCCTCAGGGACGCGCTGGAGGCGGTGCTCACCGACAACGCGGGGCGGGTCGCGGTCACCGGGCGACGCGGCGAGTACATCGGCGTGGTCGACATGGAGACCCTCATGAACTCGGTGCACGAACTGCTGGAGGCCGACCGGCTGGAGGCGATGGAGGCCCAGCACGAGCTGGAGGAGGCCCGCGCCCAGCAGACCCACGTCGAGCAGGAGGGCCACGGCGAGGAGACGAAGGCGTGAACACCGCCCAGCAGCGCCCCGAAGGGGAGCACGAGGTCAGGGGTGTCGTCTTCCGGGACGAGGGCGAGGCGGAGCAGGAGGCCCCGCCGCCGCGGCAGCGCCCGCCCGCACGCCGCCTGACCTGGCAGCGGCTGACCGTCCTGCCGGCGTTCCTGACCGCCCTGCTCCTGGCCACCTGGCTCTGGTTCCGGCAGGCGCAGCTCGACACCATCTCCGAGAACGCGCTGTCCGGCGGGCAGGTCTCCAAGGCGCTGTGGCAGCACGTGGAGCTGACGGTGATCTCGACCTTCTTCGTGCTGGTCATCGCGATCCCGCTGGGCATCCTGCTCACCCGCCGGGCCTTCCGCAGGGCCACCCCGCTGGCGATGACGATCGCCAACATGGGCCAGGCGACCCCGGCGATCGGCCTGCTGGCGCTGCTGGTGATCTGGCTCGGCACGGGCACGAGAGCGGCCCTGATCGGCATCATCGTCTACGCCGTGCTGCCCGTGCTGGCCAACACCATCGCGGGCCTGAAGGGCAACGACCCGACCCTGCTGGAGGCGGCCCGCGGCATCGGAATGTCCCCGTTCGGCGTGCTCGGCCGCGTCGAACTCCCCCTCGCCGTCCCGCTGATCCTCGCGGGCGTCCGTACCGCCCTGGTCCTCAACGTCGGTACGGCGACCCTGGCGACCTTCGGCGGGGGCGGCGGTCTCGGCGTGCTGATCACCACGGGCATCACCACCCAGCGCATGCCGGTGCTGGTGCTGGGCTCGGTCCTCACCGTGGCGCTCGCCCTGCTGGTCGACTGGCTGGCCTCGCTGGCGGAAGTGCTGCTGCGGCCACGGGGGCTGGAGGCGGGGTCATGAGACGCCGTGCCCGTGCACTGCTGGCCGCGCTGCTCGTCGTACCGTCCTCCGGCTGCGGTCTGACCAGCGGCTCCCCGATGGCCGACGACGTCGGGCCGGGCTCCGTCGGGGTGGGCGAGCCGCTGAAGGGAGCCCATCTCACCGTCACGTCAAAGGAGTTCACGGAGCAGCTGATCCTCGGCGCGATCATGGGGATCGCCTTCCAGGCCGCCGGGGCGGACGTCCTCGACCGGACGGGCATCCAGGGGTCCATCGGGTCACGGGAGGCGGTCAAGAACGGGGACGCGGACGCCCAGTACGAGTACACCGGCACCGGCTGGATCACCTACCTGGGCAACAGCCGGCCGATTCCCGACCCGCAGAAGCAGTGGGAGGCGGTACGCAGGGCCGACCTGAAGAACGGGCTGACCTGGCTGCCGCCCTCGAAGCTGGACAACACCTACGCGCTCGCCATGAACCAGGCCAACTTCCGCAAGTACCGCACCAGGACGCTGTCCGAGGTGGCCGCGCTCTCCAAGAGCGATCCGGCCGCCGTCACCCTGTGCGTGGAGAGCGAGTTCGCCAACCGGGCCGACGGGCTGCCCGGCATGGAGAAGGCCTACGGCATGAGCGTGCCGGCGAAGTACGTCACCCAGATGGACACCGGGATCATCTACACGCAGGTGGAGAAGGGGGCGTGCACCTACGGGGAGGTGTTCACCACCGACGGGCGCATCAAGTCGATGAACCTGGCCGTGATGGCCGACGACAAGAAGTTCTTCCCCAACTACAACGCGACGCCGGTGATCAACAGCAAGGTGCTGAAGAAGTGGCCGGCCATCGCGAGCGTCATCGAGCCCGTCAACGAGAGGCTGGACAACACGGTGGCGCAGACGCTGAACGCCAAGGTGGACGTCGACGGGCAGGATCCGCACCAGGTGGCACTGGACTGGATGAAGGAGCAGGGCTTCGTGAAGTAGGCGGCCGCGACGCGGGGAAGCCGGCAGCACCGGAACAGGGTGTCCCGTGCCACTGGATCTTGACCGTTTGCCATCGGACTTTGACCGACGCGAGTTTGTGTCATCGGAGTTTGATCACCTCAGGTCAGCGACTCAGAGCACCTTCGGTGCGTGCCGGGGGCGTGGTAAAACCCGTGGCGCGCTGGAGGTGCTGCTGTCTGCCCTGACGGCCATCTGCACGGGTGCAGCCTGTCGTCACCGTTCCGTCACAAGTAGTCGCCGCACGGAACCCTGCCGCTCTCCCGCCCTGTCTGCACTCACGTACCACGACCACGCGTACCGCGGGGCAGCAACCGACGACCGAAACCCGCGGACGAGACGACTCAGGGGGACGACAGCATGCGTCACAGCAACGGCATTCGCAGGGCGGCTCTGGCGACGACGGCGGTCACGGCCGTCGCGGCGGCGGTGACCGGCATCCTGCCCGGCACCGCCATGGCGGCGAGCACCACCACCTCCACCCCGCCGCCCGCCTGCCCGGCCTCCGCCCTCCAGGTCAGCGCCCGGCAGGCCGTCCACCGGCCCGTCGGGACCGGGACCGGGGCGGCGGTCGTGCAGTTCACCAACGTCTCCCGGAGGACGTGCGTCCTGAAGGGCCATCCGACAGTCGCGGGCGCCGGCAACGGCTCCCCCGCCCACAACACCCCGCTCAAGGTCACCCCCACCGGCAGGGCGGCCACCGTGACGGTCCGGCCGCACGGCAAGGCGTGGGTGAAGCTGACCTTCGTCCAGGTCCAGGGGGAGGGCGACGGCTACTGCGTGTCGGGCAAGGACCCGGTGACGTATCCGACGATGGTCATCGGGCTGCCGCACTCCGGGAAGCACCAGGTCGCCCTGAACGACGGGGTGTGGGCCGAGTGCGACAACAAGGTGACCGTCACCCCGGTCTCGGCGGTCAAGCCTTCCTGACCCCACCGTCCCCACAAATCGAGCAGCCTGCACGAAGATCGCAACGCTCTGACCTGCACGTTTACGAGGCACTGCACATAAGCGCAGGTCAGCGACTCAGCGCACCTTCGGTGCGCTGAGTCGCTGACCTGCGGTGATCAAACTCCGATGACACAAACTCGCGTCCGTCAAAGTCCGATGGCAAACGGTCAAGATCCAGTGGCACGGGACACAGGGGTCGCGAAGCGAGCGACCGCGACGCGGGGAACGCGGCTGTGGCGGAGCAGGGAAGCCGGCTGCGGCGCAACCGGTGCCGGGCTAGCAGCTCGGGACCGAGCCGTTGCCCTTCTCCAGCGCCGTCAGGACGTTCACCGCGCCCTTCAGCGTGGTCACCGGGATCAGGCGCAGCCCCTTCGGCAGCTCGGCCTTCGCATCGGCGCACTCGGCCTTCGGCACCAGGAAGACGCTCGCTCCGTCCCGCCGCGCGGCCTGCGTCTTCAGCGACACACCGCCGACCGCGCCGACCTTGCCGTCGGCGTCGATCGTGCCCGTACCGGCGATGGTGCGCCCGCCCGTGAGCTCGCCGCCGCTGCCGTCGCCGTCCAGCTTGTCGATGATGCCCAGGGTGAACAGCAGCCCCGCACTGGGCCCGCCGACATCGGCGAGCTTCAGGTCGACCTTCACCTTGTCGGCGCTCAGGTCCAGGTACTTCAGCGCCGCCTGGGTCGCCGCGTCCTGGGACTCCTGCATCTGGTCCAGGTTGTGCTTCTCGATCTGCTTGAGGCTGTTGCCGCTCGGGTAGACCGCGTCGCGGGGCATCACGGCCCGGTCGGTGCGGAACCAGTTGTCGACCACGTCCTTGAGGAAGACCCGAGTGTCCGGACCGGTCGCCACGATGGTCGTCATCCGCAGCTGTCCGCTGGTCTTCCGGGTCGGCGCCCCGGAGATCGTGATCACCGGGGTACCCCGGTTCTCACCGATCACGTTCGCCGTACTGCCGGGCTGTGCCACCGAGAACGGCAGCGGCGCGAACGCCGCCGTGGCGAGCAGGGCCACGACGGGCAGGGCACAGACGGCGACGGCCTGGCGACGCGTGAGACGTGAGAGCACGGAGTCAATCTAACGCGGCGCCCCGCTCCGGCCACCGGCCCCTCACCCGGCACACGGGCCCCGGCGTGCCCGGGTGGAACGCCGCAGCGTGGCCGGGAGCGGCTCGACACCGATGCGAGGCGTGGCCGGGAGCGGCTCGATGCCCATGCAGGACGCCTCCGGGAGCGGCTCGATGCCGATGCCCGGCGTGGCCGGGAGCCGTAGGTGGCCGTCCTCCGGAGCGGTAGGTGGCCGTCCTCCAGACCGGGAGGTGGCCGTCCTCCGCACCGGGAGGCGGCCGTCCCCCGGACCGGGAGGCGGCCGTTTCCCAGGACGAACGGCTCGGTGATGTTCGCGGCGACGCGGTGGGAGGTGGCCGAGGTGTCCCCCGGGAGGGTGCGGCCGGGCAGGGCGGCCGCACACGGATCAGCGCAGCGCCTCCGCAACCTCCCTGGCCGCGTCCACCACCCGCGGCCCCACCCGCTCCGGTACGGAGTCCGCGAGCATCACCACGCCCACGCTGCCCTCGACCCCCGTCACACCGACGAGCGGCGCCGCGGCTCCGCTCGCCCCGGCCTCCAGCTCGCCGTGCGTGAGCGTGTAGCCGGGATCGGCCGACGGCGACCGCCGCGCGGCGAGAATCGCCTTGCCCGCGGCTCCCCGGTCCAGCGGATGCCGGAAACCGGCCCGGTAGGCCACGTGATAGTCCGTCCACGTCGGTTCGACCACGGCGACGGCCAGTGCCTCGGTCCCGTCCACCAGCGTCAGATGCGCCGTCGCCCCTATGTCCTCGGCGAGCGAGCGCAGCGCGGGCAGGGCGGCCTCCCGTACCAGCGGGTGCACCTGGCGGCCGAGCCGCAGCACTCCCAGTCCGACCCTGGCCCGCCCGCCCAGGTCACGCCGTACGAGCGCGTGCTGCTCCAGCGTGGCGAGCAACCGGTAGACCACAGTCCGGTTCACGCCCAGTTTGTTGGAAAGCTCGGTGACGGTCAGCCCGTGGTCCGTGTCGGCCAGCAGCTTGAGGACGCGCAGTCCCCGGTCGAGCGTCTGAGAGGTCTCCGCGGTCACGACGCCCACTCCTTTGATGGTGAGGCCGGCGTCCCCTGAGCGGCAGATGCGTCACCGAGTCCCGTCGGCGACGCGCTTCAGAGGCCGCCGATCGGCAGGACGGCCCGGCGGCTCCGGGCCTTGTCGCTTCACGGCTGCGCTCCGCGGCGGCGCTGCCACGGGGCGTGTGCGTAGCGGGACATTAGCGAAGGCGGTTCGCTGAGCGGAAGTCTCCGTCCAGAATCCGGGCAAGGCCAGATCCGGCCTGCCTGCTTTCGTCCGGATACGCACGCCACCATGAATATGCAGCCCCAGGAACCTGCTGGGTCCTTGGCTGGTCAGCGCACGGCGGACTCCGGGGCGGAGCCCCGGGACGGCCGCCTCCCGGCCGAGCGGGCCGGCCGGGGTGACCGGCGTGACCGGGCCGGCCGGGTGGCCGGGTGACCGGAGTGAGCGGGTGAGCGGAGTGGCCGAGTGACCGGAGTGGCCGAGTGACCGGGGTGACCGGAGTGGCCGAGTGACCGGTGTGGCCGGGTCACTTCATCCGCGTGGCCCACTCCTGCACCTTGGCGATCCGCTGCCGCAGCTGCCCGGCGGTCGCCTCCGCGCTCGGCGGTCCCCCGCACACCCGCCGCAGCTCGGTGTGGATCACCCCGTGCGGCTTGCCGCTCTGGTGGACGTACGCGCCCACCATCGTGTTGAGCTGCTTGCGCAGCTCCATCATCTCCTTGTGGCTGACCACCGGCCGCCGCTCGGCGGGCAGTTCCAGCAGGTCGGCCTCGGTGTCCGGCTTCTTGCGGCTGTGCGCGATCTGCCGGGCCTGCCGCTTCTGCAGCAGCATCTGCACCTGGTCGGGCTCCAGCAGCCCGGGGATCCCGAGGTAGTCCTGCTCCTCCTCGCTCCCCGGGTGGGCCTGCATGCCGAACTCGGCGCCGTCGTAGAGGACCCGGTCGAAGACGGCGTCGGACTCCAGCGCCTCGAAGGGCAGCATGTCCTGCTCGCCGGTGTCCTCGTCCTGCTGCTTGTTCGCCTCGTCCATCTCCTTCTCGGACTCGGCGTACGGGTCCTCCTCACCCTCCTTCTTCGGCTTGTCGAGGGCGTGGTCCCGCTCCTTCTCCATCTCGTTGGCGAAGGTCAGCAGGTCGGGCACGGTCGGCAGGAACACGGACGCGGTCTCGCCGCGCCGACGGGACCGTACGAAACGCCCGACGGCCTGCGCGAAGAAGAGCGGAGTGGAGATGGTGGTGGCGTACACCCCGACCGCGAGCCGCGGCACGTCGACGCCCTCGGACACCATGCGCACCGCGACCATCCAGCGGTCGTCGCTCCCGCTGAAGTCGTCGATCCGCTGCGAGGCGCCGGCGTCGTCGGACAGGACGAGGGTGGCTCCGGTGCCGGTGATCTCGCGGATGAGCTTGGCGTAGGCGCGGGCGGATTCCTGATCGGAGGCGATGACGAGCGCTCCGGCGTCCGGGATGGCCTTTCTGACCTCGGTCAGCCGCTGGTCGGCGGCGCGCAGCACGCTGGGCATCCACTCGCCGCGCGCATCGAGCGCCGTGCGCCAGGCCTGGCTGATCGCGTCCTTGGTCATCGGCTCGCCGAGCCGGGCGGCGATCTCGTCGCCCGCCTTGGTGCGCCAGCGCATGTTGCCGCTGTAGCTGAGGAAGATCACCGGCCGGACGACATGGTCGGCGAGGGCGTTGCCGTAGCCGTACGTGTAGTCGGCGGAGGACCGCCGGATCCCGTCCGTCCCCTCTTCGTACGTGACGAACGGGATGGGGTTGGTGTCGGACCGGAAGGGCGTACCGGTCAGCGCGAGCCGCCGGGTCGCCGGCTCGAACGCCTCCAGGCACGCCTCGCCCCAGGACTTGGAGTCACCGGCGTGGTGGATCTCGTCGAGGATGACGAGGGTCTTGCGCTGCTCGACGCGGTTGCGGTGCAGCATCGGGCGCACGCCGACACCCGCGTAGGTGACCGCGACTCCGTCGTACTCCCTGCCGAGCGGGCCGGCGCTGTACTCGGGGTCGAGCTTGATGCCCACCCGGGCCGCGGCCTCGGCCCACTGCTTCTTCAGGTGCTCGGTCGGCGCGACCACGGTCACCTGCTGCACGACGTGGTGGTGCAGCAGCCAGGACGCGAGGGTCAGCGCGAACGTCGTCTTGCCGGCGCCGGGCGTGGCGACGGCGAGGAAGTCACGCGGCTGCTCCTGGATGTACTTCTCCATCGCCCCCTGCTGCCAGGCACGCAGCTTGCTGGCGGTACCCCAGGGCGCACGGCCCGGGAAGGCGGGGGAAAGGTGGTGGGAGGAGGAAGCGGCTGTAGTAGTCACGGTCTCCGTGGTCATGGGGTCGAATCGAAGGGGCCGCGCGCAACACGCCGGTCAGGATGGTGGCGGGTGACGGGCGGGCGGCTCGGCTACGTATGACAACCGGGCCACCCTACCGGCGCCCCACCCCCGTCAACGCGCGAACGTGGGCGGGTCGCCCATGGGTGGGATCCACGTCACAACTGCCGTGGCGGCGCCGCGATCACTCCGGCGCCGGTCACCTTCCCGGAGGCCGCATCGATGACCAGGGCGTATGCGGTGCCGCAGCCGTCCGGGACCGTTCCCGGCTCACCGTTCCCTCAGGCGCCCGGTCACCCACGCCCCCGCCAGCGCCACCCCCGCCATGGGCAGGAAGACGGCCGCGAAGGCGGCGGGACGGGTGCCGTCGGCCGCGGCCGTGGCGGCCGTCGCGCTGCCGCCGCCCAGGGCGGCGAAGGCGGCGCCGGTCGCGGCGAGGAGGACCGCGTTGGACAGGGCGTCGGAGATCTGCAGGGCGGCCGAGTTGGCGCCGGCCTCGTGCGGGGCCGACAGCCGGAGCAGGAGCACGCTGGTGGAGGAGATCACCAGGCCCATGCCGAAGCAGCCGAAGCCCCAGGCGACGGCGACGATCCAGACGGGCACGGAGTGCACCAGCACGCTGGGCGCGGTGGTGATCGCGGCGGCGACCAGCACCATCCCCACCGTGGTCAGCCGCTCCCGGTGCGGCTGCACGCGCGGCCGGGACTGCACCCACGACCCCAGCGCCCAGGTGCCCCCGCCCGCGGCGAGCGAGAACCCGGCCGGCGTCGGCGACAGTCCCCGCTGGGTGACCAGCATCAACGGTACGAAGGACTCGGCGGCGATGAAGGACCCGGCGGCCAGCCCGCGCAGCAGCACGACGGAGGGCAGCCCGCGCGCGGCACGGTAGGTGCCGCGCGGCAGCAGCCCGAGGACGGCGGGCACGAGCAGGGCGGCACCGGCGAGAGCGGGCAGCAGCGAGAGCCACCGCAGGTCCTGGGCGGCGTACTGGAGGAGGCCGGCGCCCAGGGAGACGGCGAGGGCGAGGCGGATGCGGCGCCGGTCGAAGGAGGCGGGGCCTTCGGCGCCCGGTACCGGCCCTGCCGCCCGCCGCCGTATCCGGGGCAGCGCGAGCGCGAGCGGGAAGACGACCAGCACGGGGATGCCGAGGAAGACCCACCGCCAGCCGAGGTGCTCCGTCACGGCGCCCGAGGCGAGCGGGCCGACGATGGACGGTACGACCCACCCGGCGGCGAAGGCGGCCATGATCGCGGGCCGCAGCCGCTCGGGGTAGGCGCGCCCGACGACGACGTAGAGCGCGACGATGACCAGCCCGCCGCCGAAGCCCTGCACGGCCCGGCCCAGGACGAACACCCACATCGCCTGGGCGGTCCCGGCCACGACCAGCCCGGCCGCGAAGGCGCCGATTCCCGTGGTCAGCGCGCCGAGCGGGCCCTTGCGGTCCGACCACTGCCCGGCCAGGACCATGCCGGACAGGCTCGTCGTGAAGTACCCGGAGAACGCGAACGCGTACAGGGCCACCCCGTGCAGCTCCCGCGCCGCGACCGGCATCGCGGTCCCGACGGCGGTCGCCTCGAAGGCGATGAGCAGCACGACCGAGACGATGCCGACGCTGAGCGCCCGGTAGGAGCGGCTCAGCACACCGCCGTCCGTCGCGGCGGCATCGTCCAGCGCGGTGGCATCAGGGGATTCGAGGGCGGCCATGGTCGCCAGAGTAAGTTCCACGACGGGGTTTGACCCCTGTCGGTGGTCCCGGCCGCCCTGGGACCTTGGTCGTACGCCCCGCGCTTCATGAACGCGGTGTGGCAGTCCCATTGCAACGCCGCCGTCTCCCTTGAGCCCCTTCCCGGCATCGCCGTACGGTCGTTCCACGAACACGGCCGTGTACCCGAGTGGTTGAGGGGCTCGCCCGCGCCGCATCCATCAGCGAGCGCCGCTCGCGGGGAGTTGCGTGGGTTCCATCCCCACCACGGCCGTGCAAGAAGAAGTCGACTACGGCCGTGTGCCCGAGTGGTTGAGGGGCTCGCCTGCAAAGCGAGTTACGTGGGTTCGATTCCCGCCACGGCCTCCAGCTGCCTGACCAGGCAAAACGAAAGGGTGGCATCCCTCCGGGGATACCACCCTTTACGCCGTTCGCCTCAGTTTCCGTCTCACTTCCTACATCTCCGGCCAGCACCCGACGCCAAAACTCACATGATCTGCCCCCATGGACGGGCCTTGAGTAGCACAATGTGGGGTCGCGGCTTGGCGGTACCGGATGTGCCTGAGGGGGTGGGCGTGGAACCGGAGTGGACGAGTCTCGTCGCGGGCGTGACACCAATAATGATCGGACTCATCGTTGGTTTCGCTAGCGACAAGGTGCGTCAGATCCTGGGATCGATCTTTTGGCGCCCCAGAGAAGATTCCCTGATCGTCCGCTTTGACGATAAACGACCCGAATTAACCGAATCTCAGCGCGCTCAAGTGGCACGCGCCCTCGCCGAGAACGCGCTTGCACGTGGACTCAGCAAGGCTCAAGCAGCAGATCTCGCTGCGAGCGTCGTTGCATTCCTGACGATCAAGGACGAAGCAACGTCTACCCCCTCGGGAGAGGCCTCTGTGTCCGCAGGAGGCGCGTCAGATGAGTGACAGTGCTGCGGGCACCGACTCCCAAGTGGCCAGCAATCCCACGATCACCGAAGCGCCAACGGGCACTGTAAGTACGCCAGTCGTCACCACAGTGACCGCCCACTTCAAGCTGGTCTTCCTCTGCGTAACGGTGATCACGGTAGTGACACTCATGGCATATCTCTACATTGGGATCTTCGTGGAGAAGCCCACCGAAGCGGCTAAGTCGGCGATGAACACTTGTGCCACCCTTGCCAACCTCGGTTTCGGTGCCATGGTTGGGCTCTTGGGAGGCAAGGCTGTGAACTAGGGGGCAGGCCAGAAAGCCTGCCCCCAAGCGTCTCAACGGACCGGTACAAGCACGTCGGCCGCCCCGTCGTCGCCGTCGTCCCGGCCGGTCCGTCTCGGGCTTCCAGATCAAGCCGTCCACCTGCCGCGCGATGTCCGTCCGCACGGCATCCACCATGTGCTGATAGCGGGCGGCCGTGGTAGCGGGTGCCCGGCCGGACCGCGCTTACCCGAGCCCGAGCGGTGCCGCCGGAGCCTGCGCGCCGCCAACACCCTTGCGACGTGCACCGGTTGACCGAGACGCCCCGTGGGCACGCCTCCCGCCGCGGCCTTGTGCCGGGCGGCGCTTCAGAGCACCCCGCCCGCTTCATCCTGGAAGAGCTCCGTCCAGTAGTGCCAGTCGGTGTCCGGGTGCGGGCCGGTGGGGTCTATGGACGTCAGGGTCTGGATCATGGCCGCGGCCAGTTGGTCGTAGGTGGCCGTTGTCAGTTCGTTGGCCAGGTGGCCGTCGATGGTGCGCTCGTGGTGCAGGAGCCAGAGGGTGAAAGCCAGGGTGGAGACGTCGGTGTTCAGGGGATGGAGCGTCGCCTCGGGCTCGCTGAAGGTGAGGACCGCTCCCGTCCTGCCGTCGACCACCAGACTGTTGTCCTCGACCAGGTACCCGAGGCGGATCAGGTGGTCGGCGTGAGCGGGGAGGTGGTCCAGCGGGTACTCGTCGGCGCGCTCGGCGGTGAAGTACTCGGTGAGGGTGGGCAGCGGGACGTCGGTGTCGGTGTGGAAGAGGACCGCCTCCTCCGGCAGGCCCGTCTCGCGCAGGAAGCGGCGGGTCGGCTCATGGGTGAGCGTGACCGGGAAGTCGACCTCCTCGAAGCGGGCCACCCGGCCGTTGCCGAACTCCTGGTCCAGGATGCGGGCGGGGACGTCCAGGGTGAGGCCTAGGGCCGTGCCGGGGCCCGCGATGAGGGCGAGCGGGCGGATCAGGGCCGCCACCTTCCAGTACGGCGGGACCTTGCCGTCCGTGCCCTCCTCGAAGAGTGCGAGGAGACGGCGGGAGGCCTCGGTCACCGTCTTGGGTCCGTACTGGCCCGACAGGGAGGCGAAACGGCCGCGCAGGCCCACGAGTTCCTCCGTGACCGCGGCGAATCTCAGGAGGGTGTCCAGGGAGGGGGCGAAGGGGCGGGGGTCCGACGGGTCGAAGAGGTAGGCCGTCGTGATCTCCCCGGTGTCTCCGTCGAGCAGGATCGACTCGCGCTCCATGCCCGCGGGGCTGAGGAGTTCGCCTATCACCAGGCGGCCGCGCAGGTCCTCGGCCAGGCGGAAGGGGCCGTCCGCGGCGTCGCCGAGGGTGCGCAGGCCGTGCCTGCGGAGCGGGGAGAACGTCAACAGGTCGGTGTCCGAGGGCAGTCCGGGGCCGGCGAGCAGGCCGCGCGTCGGCGCGTGCGTGACGTACCGCTCCAACTCCGCCTCGGTCAGCGTGATCGCCGGAACTCCGGCATCGGTCGTGCTCATCGCTCCCCCGCGATCTTCCTCTGTGCGTCCGTCCCCTGGGCGGGGCAGGCCCGGCCGGCCTCCGGCGTCCCGTCGGAAGCGGCCGTCACCCCACTGCCCGGAACACTACGCCGCACCACTGACAACGCCCTTGGACAAGAGACGTCTGCCGAGCCGCCTCCGTTCCGCACGGGGTGGGTCACTTCCGCACGGGGGACGTCACTCGCAAAAGTTCCTCGCAGAAGTCCCTCGAAGAGGTGCTTCGCAGAGGTCCTCCGGAAGAGGGCCCTCGCCTCGCAGAGGCCCCGCAGAGGCCTCACGGAAGGTCCTTGAAGAGCGGCCTTGAAGAGGGTCCTTGAAGAGGGTCCTTGAAGAAGTTCCCCGGGGAGAACGTCCTCGAAATCGGTTCCTCGGCATCGGTTCCTCGGGATCGGTTCCCCAGAGGCGGTCCTCAGGGGCGATTCCTCAGGTGAAGTAGATGCCGCCCAGGACCACGGCCAGCGCCGCCACGATGAACAGCAGGATCCACACGAACAACTTGCCCATGCTGGGCGGAGGTTCGTAACGCGGCTCTTCGGGGGGCGTGGGCGTGGTCACTGGGGCGTCACCACCGCGGCCTGCGGGCGGATCGGGAGGCGGTTGACCGGGCGGCCGGTCGCGGCGCGGACGGCCGCGGCGATCGCCGCGGGCGACGTCACGACCGGGACCGCGCTGACCGGCTTGGCGCCGAAGGGGGCGACCACGTCCCGTTCCTCGACCAGCTTCACGATCCGGATGTCCGGCGCGTCCAGGGCGGTCGGCAGGGCGTATCCGGTCAGATCGGGGTGGCGGAGCAGGCCGCGGGGCGTCCGCAGGTTCTCGGTGAGGGCGATGCCCACGCCCTGGGTGACGCCCGCCTCGATGCGCGCGGCCAGCTGCACCGGGTTCAGCACCTGGCCCACGTCCTGGGCGACGGCCAGCTCCACCACCCGGACCGAGCCGAGTTCGATGTCCACGTCCACCACCGCGCGGATGGCGCAGAAGGCGAGACCCACGAAGGCGTCACCCTGGCCCTCGGCGTTCAGCGGCTCGGTGGGGTGCGGGCGGCACTGGGCCGTGGCCCACAGCTCCTTGCCCTCCATCGCCTCGGTGACGGTCGTCGAGAGCACACCGTCGTACGAGGTGATCTTGCCGTCGGTGATCTGGAGCAGTTCCGTCGACATGCCGAACTTGTGCGCGAGGGGCTGCAGCAGCTGGGTGCGGACCATCTTCGCCGCGCGTTCCACCGCGCCGCCGGAGACCCAGGTGTGGCGGCCGCGGCAGCCTCCGCCGGCCGGCGGCTGGTCGGTGTCGACCGGTGCCACGTGTACCTCGTCGATGCCGAGCGTCTCCTGGACGATCTGCCGGGCGAGGGTGGTGAACCCCTGCCCCGTCTCGACGGCCGCGCACAGCACGGTCGCCACGCCGTCGTGGACCTTCACGGTCGCCGTGGACACCTCGTCGGCGCCCTCCGCGCCGAGCATGTGCACCATGCCCAGGCCGTAGCCGACGCCCCGGCGCACCGCGCCCGGCTCGCCCGCGCCCTCGGGGCCGCCGGGCAGCAGCCACTCCTCCTCCGGGGTGTCCTTGGGCAGGGCCGGGAGGGGGAAGTCGCGGACCGCCTGGAGCAGTTCGGCCACGGGGGCCGGGCAGGTCACCGTCTGGCCGATCGGGAGGACGTCGCCGGTCGCGAGCGCGTTGCGCAGGCGCAGTTCGGCCGGGTCCAGGCCGAGTTTCTTCGCGAGCTTGTCCATCTGCGCCTCGTAGGCGGCGCACACCTGCATGGCGCCCTCGCCGCGTACGTGGCCGGAGGGCGGGTTGTTGGTGCGCACGGCCCAGCCCTCGATGAAGGCGTTCGGGACGACGTAGGGGCCGCAGGCGAAGGAGACGGCGGCGGCGAGGGCCTCGGCGGAGGTGTCGGCGTAGGCGCCCGCGTCCAGCAGGATCTGCGCCTCGACCTTCACCAGCCTGCCCTCGGCGTCGGCGTGGTGGCGGTAGCGCAGGAGGGTGGGGTGGCGGTGGACGTGGCCGAGGAAGGACTCCTCGCGGGTGGCCGTGAGCTTCACCGGGCAGCCGGTCTTCAGCGCGAGCAGGCCGAGCGGGAGCTGGAAGCCCTGGTCCTCGCGGTCGGCGGTGGCGCCGGGCACCCCGGTGACGACGATCTTCACCCGATCGGGGGACAGGCCATAGCAGGCCGCGGCCGTGTTGCGGTCGGCGTGCGGGTCGGTGGAGGCCAGGTACAGCTCCACGCCGCCGTCGGGACGCGGCACGGCGAGACCGGCCTCGGCGCCGATGGGGGCCGGGTCCTGGCGGCCGATGCGGTACAGGCCCTCGACGACGACCTCGCCGGCCGCGTCCGGGTCGCCGTGGCGCAGCGGGATGTGCCGGATCAGGTTGCCGTCGGGGTGCAGGGCTTCGGCCTCGAAGGCCTGCTCGGGGTCGGTGACGGGTTCGAGCACCTCGTACTCGACGATGATGGCGGCGGCGGCCATCCGCGCGGTGTCCGGGTGGTCCGCGGCGACGGCCGCGATGGGCTCGCCGTGGTGCCGTACGACCTCGGAGGCGAACACCGGGCGGTCGGGGGTGCCCCGGCCGTGGCGGGGGGTGCCGGGCACGTCCTCGTGGGTGACCACGACCCGTACGCCGGGCATCTCGCGCGCGTGGGTGGTGTCGATCGACACGATGCGCGCGTGCGCGTGCGGGGAGCGCAGCACGGCCGCCCACAGCAGGCCCTCGGCCCACAGGTCGGCCGCGTAGGGGAAGGTGCCCTCGGTCTTGGCGCGGGCGTCGGCGTGCGGCAGTGAGGCGCCCAGGCCGTGCGGCAACGGGTCGACGGCGGGGGGTGCTTCCGCTGCGGTGGTCGCGGTGGCCGTTTCGTTGCTCACGCCTGGCCTCCGTCCTGGCCGTAGTGCTGGTCGTGCGGTCCCGGTGCACCGAAGGTGCCGGGGCTGTCGAAGACTCCGGGTGTGTCGAACGCCGACGGGTTGACGCCGCCGGAGCCCGGGCCCGCCTGGTGCGGAATACGCGCCTCGTCGCCGTCCGTCTCAGCGTCGGCGGCGGTGTGCGCCTCGCGTTCGGCGACGACCTCCTGGACGGCGTCCAGGACGCCGCGGTAGCCGGAGCAGCGGCACAGGTTGCCGCACAGGGCCTGCCGGGTCTCCAGCTCGGTCGGCGCCGGGTTGCCCTCCAGCAGGTCGTGCACGGTCATCGCCATGCCCGGCACGCAGAAACCGCACTGCACGGCACCGCACCGGGCGAGCGCCCGCTGTACGTCGGAGGGCTGTCCGTCGGCGGCCAGGCCCTCGACGGTACGGACCTCGCTGCCGGCCGCGGTGACCGCCGGGACCAGGCAGGACGCCACCAGGCGCCCGTCCACCTGGACGTTGCAGGCGCCGCACTCGCCCTGCGAGCAGCCGTCCTTGGCCCCGGCGAGGCCGAGCCGCTCCCGCAGGACGTAGAGCAGGGACTCGCCGATCCAGGCGTCGGTGACGGGGCGGTCGGTGCCGTTGACCCGCAGGACGTAGGAGGCGAGGGGGTGGTCGTCGTTCGGGGCGGCCGCCGGGGCGTGGTCCTCGGGGGCGTCCTGCTCCGGGGCCGCCGAAGCCTCGGGATCGTCCGGCGTGTCGTGGGTTCCGGACGTCTCGGACGGGCCGCCGGAGCCGGGCGTGTCGGCAGCGGCCGCGGTGCCGTGCGCCGCGGCCGTGCCGCTCGGGGCCGTCGGGCCGGCCGGGCCGGTCGCGTCGGCCGTGACGGCCGTTCCCGCGGCCTTTGGTGCGGGCTCGGGCTCGTCGGTCCCGTCGTGGCCCGCCGGGCCGTCCGTGGGGCCTTCAGGGGCCTGCGCGGGGCCGTGGCCGTCAGAGGCGGGCGTCGCCCGCCTCGCCGGGTGCTCGTCCGCGCCGGGCCCGTGTCCGGGGTGCGCGGGAGCGGGGCCGGGGTGTCCGGGTTCGCGGCCGGCCTCGGGTGCGGGCCGGGGTGCGTGCTCGGCCGGGGTCCCGCCGTACGTCCCCCGGGGCGCGAACCCCTCGGGCGCGAACTCCCCGGACGCGGAAGGGCCGGGGACCGCGGAGGGGTCGGCCGGATGCGCACCGGGGCCGGGGACGGCCGAGGGGTCGGCCGGATGACCACCGGGGCCGGGGTGCGCCGGCGCGTGGCCCGGCAGGCTCGCCGCGGCGGACTCGCCCTGCCGCGGCGTGGCCTCCGGCTGTCCCCACGGCTGTCCGGCGCCCTCCGTCGCCCAGGGTGCGGGCGCACCGCCGGGGAGGGTGGCCGGCGGGGTCCCGCCCCACTGCTCGACCAGCGCGGATGTCGTGAACTCGCCCGATTCGTCCGGAAGATCGCCTTCGGCGACCGGAATGGACCACTGCCCGGTGACGTCGTGTCCGGGCACGGGCGGGGCCGCGGGCTCCTCGAAGGTCCACTGCTGGGTGGCCGCGGGGTGGTACGTGAACCGGTCGTCCGCCGCCCGGTCCTGGGGCACGGCGTTCGGGTCGGGCCACTGATGACCGTCGGCGGGCCTCGCCCAGGTGCCGGTGGCGGCCGGATCGCCCGTGCCCGGGGTCGCCGCTATCCGCGGCGGCACATAGCCGTGGCCGGGGGCGGCCAGGGGGCTGTCACCGGACAGCAGGGCGTCGATGCCGCCCTCGGGGAGCTTGACGAACGCGGTGGCGCCGTCGTCGTAGTCGCCCTGGGGCAACGGGTCCCAGCGGCCGCCGCCGCGGGGCGCGCCCTCTCCGTGCTGGTCGTCGGTCACGACAGCGCCCTCCCCAGTGCTCGTCGGGCCAGCGCGGCGACGGTGCGCCGCAGGTGCAGTACGGCGGGCGGAAGCTGGGCCACGGAACCGTCCGGCTCCGGGGCCGGGTCGGGGATGCAGGCCGCGGCGACGTACTCCCCGAAGGCGTTCAGCGCCTCCGGGACGAGTGCGCGGTCGTTGTCCCAGTCGATGAGCCCGGCGACCCACTGCTCGGCCTCCAGGGGCCTGAGCGGCATCGGCGCTATGGCGCCCACCGCACAGCGCACCCCGCGCCGGGCCGGGTCGAGCACGAGCGCCACGGAGGCCGCCGAGCGGCCCGGGCCGGTGCGTCCGGTCGCCTTCAGGAAGACCTGCGGGGCGTGCAGCAGCGGCACGCGCACGAAGCCGATGAGTTCGCCGGTCCGCAGCATCTCCACGCCGGCCAGCAGGTGCGACACCGGGATCTCCCGGCGGGCTCCGCCCGGGCCCGCGATGATCAGCGTCGCCTCCAGGGCGGCAAGGACCGGCAGCGCGTCACCCGTAGGGGCGGCAGTGGCGATGTTGCCGCCCAGGGTGCCGGCGTTACGGATGTGCGGCGGGCCCGCGGCGCGCGCGGCTGCGGCGAGCGCCGGGATCAGGGCCGCGAAGTCGGGGCGGCCCATCCGCGCGTGTGTGAGGCCCGCGCCGAGCAGCGCGTGGCCGTCCTGGTACTGCCAGCCGCGGATCTCGCTGATCCGCCCGAGGCCCACCAGGGCGGCGGGCCTGAGCTGGCCGGAGTTGACGGCGGCCATCAGGTCGGTGCCGCCCGCCACCGGGACCGCCGTGGGCATGGCGGCGAGTGCCGCCACGGCCTCGTCCAGTGTCGTGGGCAGCGTGACGGCCTGCGCCGCCTGCGGTGCGTGCGTGGTCAAACCGGCTGCCCCTTCCCGCTGCCCCACCTGGTCCCACCTGTGTGGCCGTACGGTACGTGCTCACAGGGCGGACGTGGCAACTCTGGCACATCTTCGCAAGGGGCGAACGCGGGGGTCCGCTAGGAGGCATTCGCCCACCTCGCCGGGGAGATAGTCCGTTTTCGCACGTCATCGCCGCTGCGCACGAATTGCCACTCTTCAGAGGCCCTGTTGGGATTTTTCCGCTATCTGTTCTATGGGTCGCCCCGGGTCTTCCCCGAGTCTCCCTCGCGGGTCTCCCCAGGTCTTCCCCGAGTCTCCCTCGCGGGTCTCCTCAGGTCATTCCCGGGTCTCCCCCGAGCCCCCGGGGTCTCCCCGGGGGCTCTCCCGAGCCTCTACCGGTTCGGGGGCGGCCCCTGGAGCGGGCGGCCGAGCACGCCCGGGCGCCGCTGCCAGGGCCGGGGCCCGGCAGGTGGCCGATAGGCGACGCCGAGGGCGTCAAGTCGCCGGTAGTGGGTGGCCATCCGGCGTTCGAAGTCCGCGAAGTCCCGCTCCTGCGGGGCGGGCAGCCTGCTCCAGGCGACCTCGGCGAGGGCCGCCAGCCTGGGGAAGGTCTGGTAGTCCACGCGCGCGCTGTCCTCCATCACCTCGGTCCAGACGTTGGCCTGGGTGCCCAGCACGTGCCGGGCCTCGTCCTCGGTGAGTTGGGGCGGAACGGGTTCGAACCGGTAGACGTCCTCCAGGGTGCGCACGAAACCGATCGGCACGGGCTCGTCCTCGCCCGGCGCCTGCCGGTGGTCCAGGTAGACGTACTGCTCGGGGCACATGACGACGTCGTGTCCGGCCCGTGCGGCGGCGACGCCGCCCCCGTAGCCGCGCCAGGAGGACACCGCGGCGCCCGGCGCGAGCCCGCCCTCCAGGATCTCGTCCCAGCCGATCAGGCGGCGCCCGCGCGCGGCGAGCCACCGGTCGAAGTGCCCGATGAACCAGGACTGCAGTTCGTCCTCGTCGGCCAGACCCAGTTCCGTGATGCGGGTCTTGGCGGTCACCGACTCGCTCCACTGGTCCTTGCGGCATTCGTCCCCGCCGATGTGGACGAACGCCGAGAACTCGGCGGCGTCCGCCGGGAACAGCTCCAGGACCTCCTCCAGCACCTCCTCGTAGAAGCGCAGCGTGGTGTCGGTGGGGGCGAGTACGTTCGAAGAGATCCCCCAGGTGTCCCAGACGGTGAGGGCGGTGGTGTCGATGACGTCGGTGTTGCCGAGTTCCGGATACGCGGCGATGGCGGCCTGCGAGTGGCCCGGTACGTCGATTTCCGGGACGACGGTGATATGCCGCTCGGCGGCGTAGGCGACGATCTCCCGGATGTCGTCCTGGGTGTAGTAACCCCCGTGCGGTTTCTCCTCCCACAGCGGCGAGGCACGGTGACCGAATTTCGTCCGGGCGCGCCAGGAGGCGACCTCGGTCAGCTTCGGGTGGCGGCGGATCTCCATGCGCCAGCCCTGGTCGTCCGTCAGGTGGAAGTGGAAGACGTTGAGTTTGTGCGCGGCCATCAGGTCCAGGTAGCGCAGCACGCCTTCCTTGGGCATGAAGTGCCGGGCGACATCGAGCATGAGGCCGCGCCAGCGGAAACGGGGGGCGTCGTGGAGGGTGACCGCGGGGAAGTCCCACTGCGCCCGGCGGCCGACGGGGGCCCGCCGGAATGCCTCGGGACCGAGAAGCTGACGGAAGGTCTGCGCGCCCCAGAAGAGGCCCGCCTCACTCGCACCGTCGATGGCGATGAGATACCCGTCCGCGCACAGGCGGTAGGCCTCGGGGCTGCCGAGTTCGTCCGCGAGCGAGGGGACGATCCGCAGCAGAATGCGGTTCCGGCCGTCGCGGTGCGGCGGCAGCGGGAATCCGGTCGCGGCACCGACGGTGGAGCGCAGCCACCGCGCGACCCGTTCGGTTCCCTCGGTGGCCTCGATCTCGGTGTCCGCGCTGATGACGTAGCCGGTGCCGCCGTCGGGCAGCGAGGCCGAGACGCGGCCCGGCGCCGGGATCAACGCCACGTCGGGCTCCGGGAAAAACGGTTTTCCGACCTTGTCGTTCATGACCTCAGACCTCAGTCCTTCACCGCTCCGCCCAGCCCCGAGACCAGGCGTCGTTGTACGAGTACGAAGAAGACCAGCACCGGAATCGTCATCACCGTGGACGCGGCCATGACCCCGCCCCAGTCCGGCTCGTCCGGCTTGTAGAACACCAGCAGGGCCATCGGCAGGGTCGACTGCGAGGTGTCGCTGATGATGAAGGACTTCGCGAACAGGAAGTCGTTCCATGCCGAGATGAAGGAAAACACGCTCGTGGCGACCAGGCCGGGCAGGACGAGCGGGAAAAGGATCTGCCAGAGGAATCGCCCGCGGCTCGCCCCGTCCAGGTACGCGGCCTCCTCCAGCGCCTCGGGCACCGCTTTCACGAACCCCCGCAGCATCCAGATCGCGAAGGGCAGCGAGAAGGCGATGTGGGGCAGGATCAGCGAGCCGAGGGTGTTCAGCTGCCCGGCGTCCCGCATGAGGAAGAACAGGGGGATGGTGAGGGCTTCCACGGGCACCATCTGGGCCACCAGAAACATGATCAGCAACGTGGTCCGGAAGCGGAAACGGAATCGCGCGACGGCGGTCGCCGCGAGAAACGCGATCACTCCGGAGACGGCCACGACGGTGCCCGCGACGATCAGGCTGTTGACGAAGTACCGGCCGAATTCCTGCTGTCCGAAGACCCTGCGGAAGGCGTCCAGGGACGGCGAGAGCGTCCACGGCCTGGGCCGGTCGGACTCGATCTCACCGGCCGGTTTGAAGGCGCTCAGCACCATCCAGTACAGCGGGAAGGCGACGGCGGCCGCGATGAGCAGGGCCGAGGCCTCGGCGGCCAGCCGCCACGGACGCCGCACACGCACCCGGCGAGGATTCACAGCTCCTCCCCCTGCCGGCGCAGCAGCCGCAGGTACACCAGCGTCACGGCGAGCAGGATCAGCAGCATCACCACGCCGATCGCCGATCCGAGGCCGTACTGGGAGGAGGCGAACGCCTGTTGGTAGGCGTACACGTTCAGCACCAGGTTCTGGCCGGCGATGCCGCCGCCGTTCGTCATGACGTAGATCTGTGTGAAGACCTTGAAGTCCCAGATGACCGACTGGACGGTGACGACGGTGAGGATCGGCCGGAGCATCGGCGCGAGCACCGAGCGCCAGATCCGCCACTGGGAGGCGCCGTCCAGGGCCGCGGCCTCCAGCACCTCGGAGGGTACGGCCCGGATCCCGGCGTAGACCGTCACCATCACGAAGGGGAAGGAGCACCAGACCACTTCGAGCAGGACGAGGAGGAAGGCGCTGTAGCGCCCGTACGTCCACGAGTGGTCGCCCAGCCCCAGCACCCGGTCGACGGGCCCGAAGTCCGGGTCGAACAGGAACAGCCACACCGTGGAGCCGGTCACGGCCGGGGTCGCCCAGGCGCCGAGCGCGGCCAGCATCAGCGCCAGCCGGGGGGCGGCGCGCACGCGGGTGAGCAGGACGGCGAGCGCGCAGCCGACGGCCAGGGTGGAGGCGACACAGGCGGCGGCGAACACCACGGTGGCCAGCAGCACCTGCCAGAACTGCCCGTCGGAGAACAGGTCGGCGTAGTTGCCGGCCCCCCGGAAGGTGGCCGGTTCCCCGCCGCTGACCTGGGCCTGGGTGTACCGGAAGAGGGAGATCAGGCCGAGTTGGTAGACCGGGTAGCCGAGCAGCCCGCCGAGAACGACGAGGGCCGGGGCCAGATACAACCAGGGCGTCCACCCCGCCGAGGGGCGCGGGGCCCTGTCATGTGCGGCTCCGCCGCGTCGGTGCGGCAGACCGCGACGGACCCGCAGCCGCCCGGGAGCCGCGCTCCCCGAGCCGTCGGGCGCCCTCACCCGGCCGAACCGAACGCGGAGTCCATCTTCTTCGCCGCCCCCTCGGCCGCCGCGTCCACGCTCTTCTTGCCGCTGATGACCTCCTGGAACATCGTCGGCAGCACGAGCGAGGAGTCGATCTGCGACCAGGCGGGCGAGACGGGGACGAACCTGGTGCCGGACGCCAGCGTCCGTACGAACGGCTTCACGAAGGGCTGCCGGGCCGCCGCCCGGTCGCGGACATCGGTGAAGGTCGGCAGGAAGCCCATCGCGTCGAACAGGTCGGACTGCGTCTTCTTGGACGCCAGCCGCTCCATGAGGTCCACGGCGAGGGTGCGGTGGGCGGTGCTCTTGAGGACGCCTATGTTGTTGCCGCCCGCGAAGGCCGGGGCGATCGAGCCGGCGGCCGCGCCCGGCAGCGGTACGACCGCGTACTTGCCCTTCACCTTCCCTGCCTCCACGGCCGCATGGCTGAAGTCGCCGCCGATCGCCATGCCGGCCTTGCCCGCGGCGAACGCGGTCACCGTGTCGTTGCCGCCCATGCCCGCGCACTTGGCGGCGGGACAGTTGTCGGCGGAGAAGAGGGACGTGTAGGCCTTGATGCCCTTGCGGGCCGCCGCGCCGTCCAGGGCGGAGGCGTACGAGCCGCCCTTGCCGGTGGCCAGTTCGCCGCCGTCGGCCCAGATGAAGGGCATGGCGCCGTAGGTGTAGGCGCCGCCCACGGCCAGTCCGTACAGATCGGGTTTCGCGGCCCGGATCGTCCGGGCGGTGGTGGCCAGCTCGGCCAGGGACCGCGGGGGCTTCAGGCCCAGTTCGCGGAAGACGTCGGTGCGGTAGTACAGGGCGCGGACACCGACGTAGAAGGGCGCGCCGTAGACCTTTCCGTCCACGGTGACCGACTGCCGGGCGGTCGGGTCGGTGTTCTTCGTCTCGCTCCAGGCGGAGAACTCCTTGGTGATGTCGAGGAGTCCGCCGTCGTGGACGTAGCCCGCCGTGTCGGTGTTGCCGTACTCGATGACGTCGGGGGCGGACTTCGGGTCGTTGAAGGCGGCCTTCATGCGCTGGGCGCGGGTCTCGACGGGGATGTACTCGACGGCGGCCCTGGTGCCCCGGTGGGCCTTCTCGAAGGCGGCTACGACCTCGTCGACGACCTTCTTCTTCGGCGCGTTGCCCACCTCCTGGAAGAGCCAGACCCTCAGGGTGCCGGTCTTCTCGTCCTTGTCGGAGGCGGAGTTGGAGGAGGACTGCGGGGCGCAGGCGGTGGCGACGAGGAGGGTGAGCAGTGCGGCGAGTGGGACGGACGGCTTCATGGAGCGTTCCTCCGGAGAGTTAGTGCGTTGCAACATATGCAATGACTGTTTCGCTCTGCACAACACCACGGAGGCTATGAACAACATGAACATGCCGACAAGAGGTCTCAACCACTCTGTGACCAGAAAGCACAAAGGCCCCCGGGACGCGCCTGGACGCGTCCCGGGGGCCCTGCGGTGCTCGGCCGGGCCGGCAGACCCCTACTTCTTGTCGCCGCCCTTGTCGTCGCCGCCGCTGCCCATGGACTCGTAGATCTCCTTGCACATGGGGCAGACGGGGTACTTCTTCGGGTCACGGCCCGGGACCCACACCTTGCCGCACAGCGCCACGACGGGGGTGCCGTCGAGGGCGCTCGCCATGATCTTGTCCTTCTGGACGTAGTGGGCGAAGCGCTCGTGGTCGCCGTCGCCGTGGGACACCTGTGGCGTCGGCTCTACGAGGGTCCCCGTACCAGTCCCGCGCTCGGGCTCAAGAGTGCTCATATCAGCAAGGGTACTGAAGCTCACAGGCATCAGTTGAGAGACGGGTCGTCCGGATACGTCGCCACCATCGCCAGCTCGTTGCGCTGGCGGCGCAGCACCTCGCGCCAGAGTCGCTCCGGGGCCGGTGAGGACACGTCCCCCGGCTCGGACTCGACGACGTACCAGGCGCCTTCCACCAGCTCCTCCTCCAGCTGGCCGGGGCCCCAGCCGGCGTAACCGGCGAAGATCCTCAGCGAGCCGAGGGCCGAGGCGAGCAGCTCCGGCGGGGCCTCCAGATCCACCAGGCCGATCGCGCCGTGGACCCGCCGCCAGCCGAGCGGGGCCCGGTCACCGCCCGCGCCGCCCGGGATGACCGCGACGCCGAGCGCCGAGTCCAGCGACACCGGGCCGCCCTGGAAGACCACGCCCGGCTCGCCGGCGAGATCGGCCCAGCCCTCCAGGATGTCGCCGACGTCCACCGGGGTGGGGCGGTTGAGGACGACACCGAGCGAGCCCTCCTCGTCGTGGTCGAGAAGGAGCACCACCGCACGGTCGAAGTTCGGGTCCGCCAGGGCGGGCGTGGCCACGAGCAGCCGCCCTGTGAGCGAGGACACCTCGGTCATGGCAGACATGATCCCGCATCTTTCCCTGAAGTGGGGAGCCAATCGGCGTGCCGGAGTGAACGCAGCTCAGGGCGCAGAGGGGCGGCCCCGGCGCACGCCGGTCCGCCGGTGACCCCATGTGCCCGATAGGGAACGGTTCGTGTTGTGACACAGCTATGACGCGACTGGGTGGTACTCGGCCTTACGGGAGGGGGGTGAACGGCGACTACGCTGTCCCTCCGGCCCCCGCGCTATGTGATCGGCCGGCCCCTGCCCGACTCATCGGAACGCGAGATTCATGACCGTCAACGACGATGTCCTGCTTGTCCACGGCGGAACCCCGCTGGAGGGTGAGATCCGTGTCCGCGGTGCGAAGAACCTCGTGCCGAAGGCCATGGTCGCCGCCCTGCTGGGCAGCGGTCCGAGCCGTCTGCGCAACGTTCCGGACATCCGTGACGTGCGTGTCGTGCGCGGCCTGCTGCAGCTGCACGGGGTGACGGTCCGTCCGGGCGAGGAGCCCGGCGAGCTGGTGATGGACCCGACCCACGTCGAGAGCGCGAACGTCGCTGACATCGATGCCCACGCGGGTTCCAGCCGCATCCCGATCCTGTTCTGCGGTCCGCTGCTGCACCGGCTCGGCCACGCCTTCATCCCGGGCCTCGGCGGCTGCGACATCGGCGGCCGGCCCATCGACTTCCACTTCGACGTGCTGCGGCAGTTCGGCGCCACGATCGAGAAGCGCGCGGACGGGCAGTACCTGGAGGCTCCGCAGCGGCTGCGCGGTACGAAGATCCGGCTGCCGTACCCGTCCGTCGGCACGACCGAGCAGGTGCTGCTGACGGCGGTACTGGCCGAGGGCGTCACGGAGTTGTCCAACGCGGCCGTCGAGCCGGAGATCGAGGACCTGATCTGCGTACTGCAGAAAATGGGCGCGATCATCGCGATGGACACCGACCGCACGATCCGCATCACCGGTGTGGACAGCCTCGGCGGCTACACCCACCGCGCCCTGCCGGACCGCCTGGAGGCCGCGTCCTGGGCTTCCGCGGCGCTGGCGACCAGCGGCAACATCTACGTCCGCGGCGCCCAGCAGCGCTCGATGATGACGTTCCTGAACACCTACCGCAAGGTGGGCGGCGCCTTCGAGATCGACGACGAGGGCATCCGCTTCTGGCACCCGGGCGGCCAGCTGAAGTCCATCGCGCTGGAGACGGACGTGCACCCCGGCTTCCAGACCGACTGGCAGCAGCCGCTGGTGGTGGCCCTCACCCAGGCGACGGGCCTGTCCATCATCCACGAGACGGTCTACGAGTCCCGGCTCGGCTTCACCTCCGCGCTCAACCAGATGGGCGCGCACATCCAGCTCTACCGCGAGTGCCTGGGCGGCTCCGTCTGCCGCTTCGGCCAGCGCAACTTCCTGCACTCCGCGGTCGTCTCCGGCCCCACCAAGCTCCAGGGCGCCGACCTGGTCATCCCCGACCTGCGCGGCGGCTTCTCGTACCTGATCGCGGCCCTCGCCGCCGAGGGCACGTCCCGCGTCCACGGCATCGAGCTGATCAACCGCGGCTACGAGAACTTCATGGAGAAGCTCGTGGAACTGGGCGCCAAGGTCGAACTGCCCGGCAAGGCGCTCGGCTGACCTGAACCGCACGACCCCGGCGCCCGGAGAGACACCGCTCCCGGCCGGGGGTCCGGGTGGCGTCCCCGGGCAAGCACAGCACGGAGAGACCGGTCGAGCCGGGCGCCGAGGCCGAACTGCCCGGCAGGGCGCTCGGCCAGGCGTCACGAACGGCAAATGGGCGGCCCCCCTGTCACCAGGGGGACCGCCCGTTCGGCGTCTCAGGCTGAGGCGCGCCCTGCAGGGGCGCGGGGAACTGCGCGACCGGCCTCAGGCGGCCCGCAGTCACCCACAGCGCTCCCGCCGGGCGTCGCTCCGGAGAACCGGAGCGGCTCCCGTCGGGCGGCGCTCCACAGCGGAGCGCTTACTTGCCCTTGGCCGCTTCCTTGAGCTTCGAGCCCGCGGAGACCTTCACGCTGTAGCCGGCCGGGATGTTGATGGGCTCGCCGGTCTGCGGGTTGCGCGCGGTGCGAGCGGCACGGTGGGTGCGCTCGAAGGTCAGGAAGCCGGGGATGGTGACCTTCTCGTCGCCCTTGGAGACGATGTCGCCGACGACCTCGGCGAACGCGGCCAGCACGGCGTCGGCGTCCTTCCGGGTCACCTCGGCGCGGTCGGCCAGCGCGGCCACCAGCTCACTGCGGTTCATGTTGTTACTCCCGTGTTCTTCTTGCCGTTGAGGCGTGAGGTGAGATCGATGCCGATGCGCTCGCGCCCAGGGACGCATCCTGCCCCTACCTGCGGCGGGAAAGCCAATCCGGCACCCGTAGGAGTCGTGAGAACACCCTAGGGAGTCACACGAAAAGCGCCTGCTCGGCCGTCACCCTAGAGGGCGCCCGGCGCCAGGTGGTTCCGCGACGCGCCGGTGCAGGGGCCGTCGTGGCGATCCTCACAGCCCCTGCACAGTACGACACGAGCGGCTAGGACGCCGCTCCGGCCGCCTTCGCGGCCTCGCGGACCGCGCCCGCCACCGCGCCCGCGACCTTGTCGTTGAAGACGCTCGGAATGATGTAGTTCGGGTTCAGCTCGTCCTCGGTCACCACGTCGGCCAGGGCCTTGGCGGCGGCGAGCATCATCTCGGTGTTGACGGTACGGGACTGGGCGTCCAGCAGGCCACGGAAGACACCCGGAAAGACCAGTACGTTGTTGATCTGGTTCGGGAAGTCGGAGCGGCCGGTGGCCACAACAGCGGCCGTCTGACGGGCGATTGCGGGGTCGACCTCGGGGTCCGGGTTCGCGAGCGCGAACACGATCGCTCCCTCGGCCATGGCGGCCACGTCGTCGCCGTCGAGGACGTTCGGGGCCGAGACGCCGATGAAGACGTCGGCGCCGCGCACGGCCTCCTTGAGGGTGCCGGTGAGGCCCTCGAGGTTGGTGTTGTCGGCGATCCAGCGCAGCGGGGAGTCGGCCGGGGCGTCGACCAGGTCCTCGCGGCCGGAGTGCACGACACCGTGGATGTCGGCGACGACGGCGTTCTTGACCCCCGCCGCGAGCAGCAGCTTGAGGATGGCCGTGCCGGCCGCGCCGGCGCCGGACATGACGACGCGGATGTTCTCAATCGCCTTGCCCGCGACGCGAAGTGCGTTCGTCAGGGCGGCGAGCACGACGATCGCGGTGCCGTGCTGGTCGTCGTGGAAGACGGGGATGTCGAGGGCCTCGCGCAGCCGGGCCTCGATCTCGAAGCAGCGGGGCGCGGAGATGTCCTCCAGGTTGATCCCGGCGAAGCCCGGGGCGATCGCCTTGACGATCTCGACGATGGCGTCGGTGTCCTGGGTGTCCAGGCACAGCGGCCAGGCGTCGATGCCGGCGAAGCGCTTGAAGAGGGCCGCCTTGCCCTCCATGACGGGCAGCGCGGCCTTGGGGCCGATGTTGCCGAGGCCCAGCACGGCGGAGCCGTCCGTCACGACCGCAACGGAGTTGCGCTTGATGGTGAGGCGCCGGGCGTCCTCGGGGTTCTGGGCGATCGCCATGCAGACGCGGGCCACACCCGGCGTGTAGATCATGGAGAGGTCGTCACGATTGCGGATGGGGTGCTTGGACTGCATCTCGATCTTGCCGCCGAGGTGCATGAGGAACGTACGGTCGGAGACCTTGCCGAGGGTGACGCCCTCGATGCCGCGGAGCTTCTCCACGATCTCGTCGGCATGCGCGGTCGAGGTGGCCGCGATGGTGACGTCGATACGGAGCTTCTCGTGTCCTGACGCGGTGACGTCGAGGCCCGTGACCGAGCCTCCGGAGGACTCCACGGCGGTGGTGAGCTGCGAGACGGCGGTTCCGCTCGCGGGCACCTCCAGCCGGATGGTCATCGAGTAGGAGACGCTGGGCGCCGTTGCCATGGCCGACTTCCTCTGCTTTCACCGTGTCGCGAGTTGTGCCGTCCGATCGTCGCACCTACCCCTGAGTACGTGGTAGTCGCCCTGGATTGCGGACGTTTTGTTCACGGCAGGCGCGTGATTTCGGAAAATCACTTCCACCATACGAGAAGCGATCAGGCAAGGAAAGAGGCCGTCCAGGGAAAGCAGGAGGCCCACGTCACATCAGTGACGTGGGCCTCCCACACGTTCATGACACCGACCCGCCATGCTCGCCTCGCGGCAAGGGGTCCCTCGCAGGGACTAAGGTTGGGCCCGGGGGCTTGGATCGGGCCGGTGCCACACCAAGGCTAACAAACGGATCCCGTACGGCCATTCCCGTCGGCCGGGTTCACAGGATTCAGTCCCGCAGCAGGTCCGGCACCCCCGCCGCGTCCGGCTCGTCCCGCTCCCCGGAGACGACCGTGAGCTGCTGGGTCGCCCGGGTCAGCGCCACGTAGAGCACACGCAGACCGGCCGGGGACTCGTCCGCGATCTCCGCCGCGGACGCGACGATCGTCGCGTCGTACTCCAGACCCTTGGCCTCCAGGCTGCCGAGCGCCACCACCCGGTCGCCGAGCCCGGCCAGCCAGCGCCGGGCCTCCTGGCGCCGGTTCATCGCGACGACCACGCCGACCGTGCCGTCCACCAGCCCCAGCAGCCGCTCGGCCTCCGCGCGCACGGTCTTCTCCAGGGAGTCCCGGACGACCACGAAACGCGGCTCGACACCGGTGGACCGTACGGCGGACGGCGCCTCGGAGCCGGGCATGGCCAGGGCCAGGACCTTGGCGGCCAGCTCGGCGATCTCGGCCGGGTTGCGGTAGTTCACGGTGAGCCGGAAGCGGCGCCGGGGGCGGGAGCCCAGGGCCTCGTCGCGGGCCTCGGCCGCCTCGTCCGGGTCGGACCAGGAGGACTGGGCGGGGTCGCCGACGACCGTCCAGGTGGCGTGCCGGCCGCGGCGGCCGACCATGCGCCACTGCATCGGCGTGAGGTCCTGCGCCTCGTCCACGATGACGTGCGCGTACTCGGTGCGCTCCTGCGCGAGCCGCTCGGCCCGCTCGCGCTGGGTCTCCTCGCGCACCGGCATCAGCTCGTCCAGGCCGCTGAGCTGGTCCAGCGGGTCCAGCTCGCGCTTCTTCTTCGGCCGGGCCGGGGCGCCGAGGACCGCCTGGAGCTCGTCGAGCATGGCGATGTCGTGCACGGAGTACCCGTCCCGCTTCAGCGAGCGGGCGACCTTGCGGACCTCGCCGGGGTTGAGGATCCGGCGGGCCCAGCGGCCCAGGCGCCGCTCGTCCGCCATGGCGGCCAGAACCCCCTTCGGGGTCAGCTCGGGCCACCAGGCGTCGAGGAAGGCGAGGAAGGCGTCCTCGGTCGTGACGTCCTCGTCGAAGGAGGAGCGCAGCTCGGCGGCCAGCTCCGGGTCGGTGTGCCGGCCGGCCGCGCCGGACTTCGCCCAGAGGGCGTCCAGGAGCAGCCTGCGGGCGCGCGGACGGAGCAGGTTGACCGGCGCGGTGCCGCCGAGGGCGGTACGGCGGATACGTTCCAGCTCGGCGGCCTCCAGTTCGAGGCGACGCCCGAAGGCGACGACCCGCAGCCGGGCCGGCGGGCCGGCGGGGGCCTGCGGCGCGCTGTCGCCGTCCTCGTCGTCGAGCGCGAGCTGCCCGGCCGGGGCGCCGCCGCCCCGGCCCAGCTCCAGCGCGCCCCGGGCGGCCTTCCGCAGCACCTTCAGCATCCGGTACGAGCCCTTGGCGCGGGCCACGGACGGGGAGTCGTAGAGCGTGGCCTCCACGCCGTCGACGAGCGAGCCGATCGCGCGGATGGCGACCTGGCCCTCCTCGCCGAGCGAGGGCAGCACGCCCTCGGTGTAGGCCACCAGCAGCGGGGTCGGCGAGACGATCAGGATGCCGCCCGCGTAGCGTCTGCGGTCCTGGTAGAGCAGGTAGGCGGCGCGGTGCAGGGCGACCGCGGTCTTGCCGGTGCCGGGGCCGCCCTCCACGTAGGTCACGGAGGCGGCGGGGGCGCGGATGACCAGGTCCTGCTCGGCCTGGATGGACGAGACGATGTCCCGCATGGTGTGGCTGCGGGCCTGGCCGAGGGCGGCCATCAGGGCGCCGTCGCCGATGACGGCCAGCTGACGGCCGTCGAGGAAGGCCGTCAGCTCGGGGCGCATCAGGTCGTCCTCGACGCCGAGGACCCGGCGGCCCTTGGAGCGGATGACCCGGCGCCGCACGACCCGGCCCGGATCGACCGGGGTCGACCGGTAGAACGGGGCGGCGGCGGGCGCCCGCCAGTCGATGACCAGCGGGGCGTAGTCCTCGTCGAGCACGCCGATCCTGCCGATGTGCAGGGTCTCCGCGATGTCGGCGGTGCTGTCGGACCGGACCGCGCCCTCGGCGGGCTCGACCGCCGTGTACGCCCCGTCGGGGCCCTTCTTCCCGTCCTTGCCGAGAAGCAGGTCGATCCGTCCGAAGAGGAAGTCCTCGAACTCGTTGTTGAGCCGGTTGAGGTGGATACCGGCCCGGAAGACCTGGGCGTCCCGCTCGGCGAGCGCGCCCGGCGTGCCGACCTGGCCACGCTGGGCCGCGTCGTTCATGAGGAACTCCGCCTCGTGAATCTTCTCCTCAAGGCGTCGGTACACCCGGTCGAGGTGTTCCTGTTCGACGCTGATCTCCCGGTCCCGAACCGAGTCGACCGCGGTTTCCTGCTGAGCCTGAGCGGCCACCGGGCCCCCTTCTGACGTGCTGGGCAGCCGTCAACCGTACGCGAAAGGGGCCCGCAGAAGCTACGCGTCCACTTCGACGAGCTTCTTCCCGTCGAAGGTCATCACCTCGAAGTGGTCGATCTCGTTGGGCTTGAGCGCCGTGCCGCCGCCGATGTACAGCGGCTTCTTGGACTCCGGGGTCTTGGCGTCCGGGATGCCGTAGCCCCACTTCGGGACGGACCAGGAACCCAGCGTCTGGCGCTCGCCGCTCTTGGCGACGGCGACCAGGGAGCACTTGAGCGGCCCCTTGACGCCCTTGAGCTGGAGGACCGTCGAGGTGCCCCAGTCCTTCTCCGCCAGGCCGACGGTCGCCGAGGCGCCGGTCGCGCTGTCCGTGCCCGAGACCTTGTTCGGCATCTGGTCGAAGGTGGTCTGGGCGGTGGCGGCCAGCGGTGTGGCCGTCTGTCCGGAGTCACCGCCGTCGTTCACCGCCATGACCGCCAGCGGACCGGCGATGATCAGTGCGGCCGCCGCGGCGACCATGTAGAAGCTCTTGCGCCGCTTCTGCGCACGGTGGTCGGCGACCTCGTCGACGAGCCTCTCCACCACGCGCGGGCTCGGCCTGGCCGAGAGCGACTCGCCGATCGCGGGCGTGCTGCCGGAACCCGGCAGATCCGCGAGGGCGGCCAGCATCGGCTCCATCCCGGCCAGCTCGTCCAGCTGCTGGGCGCACCATTCACAGCCGGCGAGGTGTGCCTCGAAAGCGGTTGCTTCGGCATCGTCCAGGATCCCGAGGGCGTAGGCGCCGACGGTCTCGTGCTCGTTCGGGGCCTGTGATCCCTGCATGGACCCAGACATACCCGAACCACCCGTGCCGAACCCTTGCATACCCCCGTACCCGCTCATCACGCCGTCACCCCCCGCTCCTCCAGTGCCAGCTTCATCGACCGCAAGGCGTAGAACACCCGGGAACGGACGGTTCCGCTGGGTATGCCCAGAGTTTCCGCCGCCTCGTTGACGGTACGCCCCTTGAAGTACGTCTCGACGAGCACCTCCCGGTGGGCCGGGGTCAGGTCGTCGAGCGCGTCAGACAGCGTCATCAGCCACAGCGCCTTGTCGATCTCGTCCTCCGCGGGGATGACCTCCAGCGGCGACGGATCGACCTCCTGCGGCCGGGCCTGCCGGCTGCGGTGGCCGTCGATGACGATGCGGCGCGCAACCGTCACCAGCCAGGGGCGTACCGATCCGGTCGCCCGATTGAGCTGACCGGCGTTCTTCCAGGCACGGATGAGCGTTTCCTGTACGACGTCCTCGGCGCGCTGCCGGTCTCCGGCGACCAGCCTGAGGACATACGCAAGCAGAGGTCCGGCGTGCTCGCGGTACAGCGAGCGCATCAGCTCCTCATCCGGTTCCGAGGGCTGTGAGGACATGCGATGTCGGGCCCTCGTTCCACGTTCATTGGCCACGGCCGCATCCTTGCGCACGCCCACCTCCGGTGTCCGGGGGTTCCCCCAGTCGGTCGCTCGCCCACCCGTACGGACGGGGGCGGCCGGGCGTTCAATGTGACCTGACAGTTTTCCTGCGGATGACGTGACGAGCGGGACATGGGAGCACATTCCCACCGCGTGATCTTTACATTTCCGACACATCGCCTGGGGCGGCCGGGCTGCCCGTGCAAGCCCGCGGGCAAACCGGCGTGTTGCCGAAATCACGTCGGCCTTCTCGCGGAAGCAATCCGACAGAAGGCCCGTACCGGACAATCAGGCCTGGGCGAGGGCGACCCGTCGCCGGTGCCTGGCCACCCGCTCACGGTTCCCGCAGACCTCGCTGGAGCACCAGCGCCGCCGGCGACCCCGCGAGGTGTCCAGGTACACGAGCGGGCAGTTGTCCCCCTCGCACTCCCTGACGGCCGCCCGCGCCACGGGATCGGTGAGCAGCTCCACGGCGTCCCGCGCGACGATGGCGAGCAGCTCCGCGCACCCGGGCTCCCCGGCCAGCTCCTGCACCAGTGTGCCGTCCTCGCCGCGCACCACGCGCGGGGCGGGAGGCGCGGCACGGGCGACCTCGTTGAGCCGGCCGAGCGCATGATCGTACGACCGTGCGTCCGCCGGATCGGGTCCCGCGCTCCCGGCCGCGTTCGTACAGGGGGACCCCCACCGCACCAAATGCCCGACATGTCCGCGCAGTTCCCGGAACCCCGTCGGCCAGGAGGCGTCGGCACGGCCCAGCGGGGTGCCGGGCGGCACGAGTCCGGACCCGGCGATCCAGACGCACAACGGCCCGACGGCGTCCAGCCGTTCGACGGGGTGGGTGGTCGCGAGGAGATCCAGACAGATCCGTCCGGCGTCGAACCGCAGCTCGTAGGGGGCCGTGGGCGTACCCAGTGCCATGTGCCTGTCACCGCCTAGGGTCACCAGGGGAGGCGTCTGCCTCTCTCACAGTGCCTGCCCGCACACGACTCCGGAAGCCCTCGTACCGCCTGGGCACACCCCTTCGGGCCAAGCCGTGCCGCCCGGTCCGCGACGTCCCCGGGCGGCCCGTCCCCGGCGGGGACGGCGGTGCACCGCGCGTGGGTCCGGCTGCGGCTGCGGTTCCGGCCCGGCTGCGGCTGCGGCTGCGGCTGCACACGCGGTCGCACGCGCACTGCCGCGGGGCGGCCGGATCCGCACGGGGCGAACGAACCCGCGTGGCACGCCCGGCACCGCGGGCTGGACGCCCCCGTATGCGGGTGCGCGCTTCGGCCATGGGCGGGACGGGGGCGGTCCGGTTGGCTGAAAGACATGAAGGACACCAAGAACGCGTCGAGCGCGTCGAATCCGACGACCACAACGACTACGGCGGCTGCGTCGGCTGCGACGACTGCGCGGGTCGCACGCGGCAGCACGGTCGCCCTGGGCGCGGCCACGGTCGCCATGGGCCTGATCGCCGGGGTCTTCTACGTCTTCGCCTGTGCGGTGATGCCGGCGCTGGCGCGCAGCGACGACCGCACGTACGTCGCGGTCATGCGTGACATCAACGCCGTGATCCAGAACCCGGTGTTCTTCCTGAGCTTCATGGGGGCACTGGTGCTGACGGGGACATCGGCATGGCAGCTGCGGGGCTCGGCCCCCGCCCGCTGGGTCTGGGCGGCGCTCGCGGCGTACGCCCTGGTCTTCTTCGTCACGGCGGCCTTCAACATCCCGCTGAACAACGCCCTGGCGGGGAAGGGCGCGCCCGCTGCTCTGCGGGAGCACTTCGAGGACCCTTGGGTGACGTGGAACGTCGTACGGGCAGTGTTGTCGACGGTGGCCCTGGGATGTCTGACACGGGCGCTGCTGGTACACGGGCGCTCCAGCCGGCCTTCATGACACGTGCCTGCCGGACTGCGATTGCTCGGCGGCGAGTCGGCAGTCCTGTTGAGCCCGCTCGCCCTCCGCACCCCGACGTGCGGGACGAGCGGGCGGGCGGGTGAAGGGGGCGAGGCCTGCTGGACGTCTGACCGTGCCGGCCGCCCAGCAGGAGGCCCCGGCTTCCGTTTCGGGAAACCGTCAACACGGAGTGGACGAGCCTCCCCCATCCGCCGCGTAGCGAAGGAAGTCCGCCCAACTGGAGGAAGTGAGGGTGAGGTGGGGGCCGGTGCTGGTCTTCGAGTCGCGGATGTGGATGGCCGAGGGGGTGGTGGCTATGTCGACGCAGTTGGAGGCGTCGGGGCTGTAGGTGGACTTCTGCCAGTGGAATTCGGACATGCTTCCCTCAGATGGTCTGGACAATACGGTGGACAAGGTCACGGGACTCTTCGGGTTCGAGAGCGCTCGCCTCCATGCGGTCGAGGACGAGTCGGTACTTCTCCAACTGGGCCTCGGCGTCCAGGAACTCACATCCGTGATGGGTGTCCAACTGAACAGTGTCGAGCTGAGGAACCGGCCCCACCAGATAGTCGACGGACTGTCCCGTGCCGGGGTAGGAGCCCCTGCCGAACGGGATGATCTTCACGGTCACATGCTCCAACTCGCTCATCGTCAGCAGATGCTTGAGCTGAGCACGCACTGTGCCGGGACCGCCATATCCCATGCGCATCGCACACTCGTGGATCACTGCTGTGTACGCAGGCGGATTTTCGCGGTGGAGGATTTCCTGCCGCTTGATCCGGTGGCTGACCCGGTGCTCGATCTCGTACTGCCGCAGTGGCGGTACCGCCTCCCTGAAGAGAGCTCGGGCATGGTCGGTTGTCTGGAGCAACGCGGGGATGTGGATGACCAGGGCAACACGCAGTGCCGCCGCGTGGTGTTCCAACTCGGCAAGATCGGCGAGGCCGACGGGCAGGTGGTCGCGGTAGCTGTCCCACCAGCCACGAGTACGCCCGCAGCTCGGCACCCAGCCGTCGCACCGTATCCCCGCACGACACCTGGGTGTACGCGCTTCGCCTGCCCCATGATCCGCGTGCGGCACGCGTCGCACGTATGACCGTACGCGCGGCCTTGGACTCTCACGGGCGGCCCGAAGTCCGCGATGCCGTGGAGCTGTTGACGTCCGAGTTGGTCACCAACGCCTACCGGCACACGAGCGGCCCCGCGTCCCTGCGGCTGACCGCCCTGGCTGACGGTCGGCTGCGGGTCGGTGTCTGGGACGGTCACCCTCGGATCCCCGCCCCTTCGGCGAACCGCCCGGCAACCGTGTCCCGCTCGCCCCGGCGGACGCCGAAGAGGGCCGCGGGCTGCACCTCGTACAGGAATACGCCGACGCATGGGGCGGCCTGGCCCTGGCCGACGGCCCGCTGGATCGCGGCGCCGGGAAGCTGCTGTGGTTCGAGGTGGGAAGGCATCGGCCGGACGTCCTCAGGTCATGAGCGCCGCCCGCCGAACACCCAGTTGTGCACCTCGATGTCCGCGTACCGGTCCGGGGTCAGGACGGCGCGTGCCGTCTCCCGGTCCGGCGCCCGGACCAGTGCCGCGGTGCCGAGCCAGGCGGTGCCGTCGTCGGCCAGCAGGGGTCCGTAGGCGATCAGCTCGTCCCGGCCGGGCGGCACCGCGAGGTCGGCGGCCTGCCCGGCGCCGAGGCCGAGCACCAGGTAGCGGTTGCCGTCGGCCGGGCCGCCCGGGAAGTCCCACATGGTGCGACCCAGCAGGTTGCGCCACCGTCGCAGCAGCACGTCGCGGTACACGCCGGCCTGGTGGTTCGGCTCGTCGAAGGCGAACGCGCGGGCGGCTGCCGGATCGGGCAGGTCGACGATGTGCAGGCTTCCGGTGGGCGTGTCGCCGTCGTCGGCCAGGGTCGGGCCCCGGGCGATCATCTCCCTCGTGTACCGGTCCATGTAGGACCAGTGCTCTTCCAGCAGCTCGCCCCGCAGTGCTACGGAGCCGGGCCTGTCGCGGTGGTAGCAGAGGAACTCCATGTCCGGAGGATCTCCTCGAGGGGGCACCCCGGTCGAGCGGGTTTCCCCGGGCTACGCGTCCGCGTACTTCGCGTCCGTCGCCGGGTCCAGCGCCAGCCGGTACCCCCGCTTGACCACGGTCTGGATCAGCTTCGGCGCGCCCAGTGCCGTACGGAGGCGGGCCATCGCGGTCTCCACCGCGTGCTCGTCGCGCCCGGCGCCGGGCAGCGCGCGCAGCAGCTCGGCGCGGGCCACCACCCATCCCGGCCGCCGCGAGAGCGCCCGCAGGAGGGACATGCCGGCCGGCGGCACCGGCTTCAGCTCACCGTCCACCAGCACCGCATGGCCGCGGATCTCCACCCGGTGCCCGGCGATCGGCAACGCCCGGGCCCGTCCCGGCAGCTCCCGGCAGAGCAGCTGGACGAGCGGTCCGAGCCGGAACCGCTCCGGCTGCACGGTGTCCACGCCCCGGGCCTGCAGGGGAAGCGCGGTGACCGGGCCGACGCACGCGGGCACCACGTCATGGCCGAGCGCGACCAGCAGCTCACCGAGCAGCCCTCGTACCTCGGCCCGCGACAGCAGCGACGCGGCGGCCGGGGCGCTGGTGAAGGTGAGCGCGTCCACCTGGCGCGAGACGACGGCGTCGATCAGCCGGTCGACGGGCCCGATGTCCTCCGGCGGCATCCACCGGTACACCGGCACCGGGACGACCTTCGCTCCCCCGGCCCGCAGCGACTCCACGAACCCCGGCAGCGGCTCCCCGTGCAGCTGTACGGCGACCCGGCGCCCCTCGACGCCCTCCTCCAGCAGCCGGTCCAGCACCTCCGCCATGGACTCGCTCGACGGCGACCACTCCTCGGTGAGCCCGGCCGCCCGAACGGCCCCCTTCACCTTGGGCCCGCGGGCGAGCAGCTCCACCCCGCGCAGCCGCCCGAGCAGCTGCTCCCCGATGCCCCAGCCGTCGGCGGCCTCGATCCAGCCCCGGAATCCGATGGCGGTGGTGGCCACCACGACGTCCGGCGCCCGGTCGATGATCTCCCTGGTGGCGGCGAGCAGTTCGCCGTCATCGGCCAGGGGCACGATGCGCAGGGCGGGCGCGTGCAGCACGGTGGCGCCGCGCCGCTCCAGCAGCACGCCCAGCTCATCGGCACGGCGCGCGGCCGTCACACCCACGGTGAACCCGGCGAGGGGTCCCTGGTCGGGTTGCTGCTGTTCGTCGTACATGGCTCTCCTACCTGGCCCGCATACCGAACGAGCCTGTCAACGGTGCGTGACAGGCTCGGTTCGGCTTGATGTCCACGGTGTTACCGATGCGACGTCACACCTCGGCGTAGCTGAGCTGCGGCTTCGCCTCCGCAGCGGTGGCCTCGGCCTGGACCTGGGCTGCCGGGCGACGAAGGTATACGGCCCAGGTGACCACGAAGCAGACACCGTAGAAGGCGAGGAACGCGACGAAGGCGCCGGTGCCGGAGCCGTAGGAGAGGAAGGACTGGCGGAAGGCGAGGTTGATGCCGACACCGCCGAGTGCGCCGACGGCGCCGATCAGCCCCATGGAGGCGCCGGAGAGCCGCCGGCCGTAGGCGGCCGCCTCCTCTCCCTGCAGCCCCTTGGCGACGGCCTTGGCCTGGAAGATGCCCGGGATCATCTTGTACGTCGAACCGTTCCCCAGCCCGCTGAGCACGAACAGCACGACGAAGACGGACACGAACAGCGGCAGCGACTTCTCCATGCTGGCGAAGACGAGGCAGGCGGTGGCGGCGGCCATGCCGATGTAGTTCCAGAGGGTGATGCGGGCCCCGCCGTAGCGGTCGGCGAGCCGGCCGCCGACGGGCCGGATGAGGGAGCCGAGCAGCGGGCCGACGAAGGTGAGGTAGGCGGCCTGGAGGGGGGTGCGCCCGAACTCGTTGGTGAGCACCTGGCCGAAGGCGAAGCTGTACCCGATGAAGGAGCCGAACGTCCCGACGTAGAGGAAGGACATGATCCAGGTGTGCCCGTCCTTCGCCGCGTCCCTGGCGGCACCCGTGTCGTTCTTCACGGTCGCGAGGTTGTCCATGAACAGCGCGGCGAGGACGGCGGCGACGACGATCAGCGGGATGTAGATCCCCAGCAGCACGCGCGGCCCGCCGTTCGCCCCGATGATCGCGAGGGCGACGAGCTGGATGACCGGGACGCCGATGTTGCCGCCGCCGGCGTTGAGCCCGAGCGCCCACCCCTTCTTGCGCAGCGGGAAGAAGGCGTTGATGTTGGTCATGCTGGAGGCGAAGTTGCCACCGCCGATCCCGGCGAGGAGCCCCACGAGGAGGAAGGTGGAGAAGGACGTCCCCGGCTCCATCACCACGAACGCGGCGACGGTCGGGACGAGCAGCAGACCGGCCGAGACGATCGTCCAGTTGCGTCCGCCGAAGACGGCGACGGCGAAGGTGTAGGGCACCCGGGCGACCGCGCCGACGAGCGTGACCACGGAGGTCAGCAGGAACTTGTCGGCGGGGCTGAGCCCGTACTCGGGCCCCATGAAGAGCACGAGCACGGACCACAGCGTCCAGATCGAGAACCCGATGTGCTCCGAGAACACCGAGAACCAGAGGTTGCGGCGGGCGATGTTCTCTCCGCCCTCCTTCCAGAAGCCCTCGTCCTCCGGATCCCAGCGCTCGATCCAGCGGCCACTACGACGGGTTGGGGCTGGGGCTGTCATTGCGCCTCCACGGTGCTCCGGTGCTCGGTCGGCCCAGGACGGACTCAGCCCGAAGGTAGGGAGAGCGCGTTTCCTGCCTGTGGCTGTGAGTCACCGGAAGGGAACGTTGCTCTCACGCGCGGTGCGGGGCGTCGGTGAGGGAACGGCCGGGGGCATGGGAACGGCCGGGGGCATGGGAACAGCCGAAGGCGATGGGAACGGCCGGAGGTCATAGGAACGGCCGGCCGGGGACCATGGGAACGGCCGGGGACCATGGGAACGGCCGGGGACCATGGGAACGGCCGGGGTCATGGGCATGGCCGGGGTCATGGGCATGGCCGGAGGCCGCGGGAACGGGCATGCGGGGGGCTGCCGGGGTGTCACCGGCGCAGGCCCATCACCTCGTCGTCCGTGGCCGGAATCCATCGGTCGACGGGGCGTCGCAGCCACCCCTCGGCATGGGCGATCTCGGCCGCGGCCCTGCGCAGTGCGTCCAGGCCCGGATGGACCAGCCCCTTGCGCCAGACCAGCGACACGGGCGACAGCGGAACGGGGTCGACGAGCGGCCGCAGCACCGTGCGGGGCATGGCCGGAAAGTCCACCACGGCCAGAACCGGGTTCCGCGTCCTGGCCATGATCCGCTCGAACTCCTCGTCCCCGGCCGTCGGCGGAAGGGGCGAAGTGAGACGGATGCCGCGCCCCTCGAAGAGCTGCAGGGCGAGGTCGGTCCACTCCCGGGTGCGCGGGTTCCCGGCGCCCGCGTACACCGTCTCCCCGGCCAGCGCGGCCAGCGGCACCGCCGGCAGCGCGGCCAGGGGGTGGTCCTCGGGCAGGACGACGGCCATCGGCTCGTAGCGCACCGGCTGCTGCTCCAGGCCCGAGCGCAGGGCCGGGTCCAGGCCCGCGAAGCGCCCGAAGGAGGCGTCCAGCCGGCCCGCGAGCAGATCGGCCGCGGCTCCCGTCAGGCCGCTCTCGTAGCGGGCCATCAGCTCGCAGTCGGGGGCGAGCTCCCGGGCCCGGTGCAGCACACGGCGGCCGGTGCCGAGACCGGCCGAGTTCAGGTCGACCAGCATCGGCCGGGCCTGGCCGAAGGCGGCGAGCAGGTCGTCCTGGGCGGCGAGGACACGGCGCGCGTGCGGCAGCAGACGCTCGCCGTCCGGGGTCAGGGTGACCTGCCGGGTGGTCCGTACGAACAGCTCCGCGCCCAGCTCCCGCTCCAGCCGTCGCACATCCCGGCTGAGCGCCTGCTGGGCGACGTACAGGCGGGCCGCGGCGCGGGTGAAGTGCAGCTCCTCGGCTACGGCGAGGAAGGCCCGTAGCAGGCGGGGGTCTATGGCGGCGGGGGCGGACATGGCGCCGAACTTACAACGCGGGTGCGTGAATCGGCACCGAGAAGGTGTTGGACCGCTTGATCCTCTCCGGGCGACCGTGGAGCCATGCCGCAACAGACCACCGAGGACAGCCGGACACCCGACGGACAGGAGCAGCACACCGAAGACAGCCGAACAGCAGACATACAGCAGCAGCCCGCCGAAGACGACCGAACAACAGACGTACAGCAGCAGCCCGCCGAAGACGACCGAACAACAGACGTACAGCAGCAGCACACCGAAGACGACCGAACAACAGACGTACAGCAGCAGCACACCGAAGACGACCGAACAACAGACGTACAGCAGCAGCACACCGGATACCGGCGGCTCTTTTCGCTTCCCGGTACCCGCGCCTTCACCGCCGGCAATCTGATCGCCCGCCTGCCCATCGGCATGTTCGGTGTGAGCGCGGTCGTGATGATCGCCGGGTCCCGCGGCTCGTACGCCCTCGCCGGGGCCGTCACCGCCACCGGGCTCGCGGCGACCGGGGTGGCCGGGCCCTGGATCGCCCGGCTCGTCGACCGGCACGGGCAGGCCCGCGTCGCCGTACCGGCCACGCTCACCGCGGTGCTCGGCAGCCTCGCCCTGCTGCTGTGCGTCCGCTACGGCGCCCCGGACTGGACCCTGTTCGCCGCGTACGCCGCCACCGCGGCCACCCCGAACATCGGCGGTCTGTCCCGCGCCCGCTGGGCCCACCTGCTGGGCGAGGACCCCGGCGCGCTGCACACCGCGAACTCCTTCGAACAGGCCGCCGACGAGCTGTGCTTCATGCTCGGGCCGGTGCTGGCGTCCTTCCTGACCGGCGCCTTCCTCCCGGAGGCGGGCACGCTCGTCGGGGCCGTGCTGCTGCTGGCCGGGATGCTGCTGTTCACCGCGCAGCGGGCGACCGAGCCGCCGCCGCGGGCCCGTTCGAAGGCGCCGTCACCGCTGCGCAGCCCGGGGATACCGCCGCTGCTGGCCTGCTTCGTGGCGATGGGCACGGTGTTCGGTGCGATGGAGGTCGTCACGATCGCCTACGCCGACGCGCAGGGGCATCGCGCGGCGGCCGGTGCCGTCCTCGCGCTGCAGGCGGCCGGTTCGTGTGCGGCCGGCCTGCTGTACGGGGCGCTGAAACCGTCGGGCCTGAGCCTGGCCCGGTGCCTGCCGGCGATGGCCGTCCTGATGGCGCTGCCCTGGCTCGCGGCCGCCGTCACCGGTTCGCTCGTGGCCCTGGCGGGCGCGCTGCTGGTCGCGGGCATGGCGACCGCGCCGACGATGGTGACCGCGATGACCCTGGTGCAGCGGCGCACCCCGGCGGACCGGCTCAACGAGGGCATGAGCCTGGTGGTGACCGGGCTGCTCATGGGGATCGCGTCCGGTTCGGCGGCGGGCGGCTGGGCGGCCGAGCACCTCTCCTGCGCCACCGCCTTCGCGGTCCCGGTGGCGGCGGCGACCGCCGCCCTCTTGATCAACTCGGCGAGGGGCCGGACACGGACCGCATGACAAAGGCCCCGCCGCTCGAAGCGACGGGGCCTTGCCCACATGGGGTGCGGAGGAGTGCTCCACTGGTGGAGATGGCGGGAATCGAACCCGCGTCCAACGGTGCGGAATCAGGGCTTCTCCGTGTGCAGTCCGCTGTGATTTTCTCAGCCCCGGCGATCACGCGAACAAGTCGCCGACGGGCTCAGTCACTGTTAGATTTCCCTCTTCACCCCGTGACCGGGATCAAGGTTTAGTCCCCTAGCTGATGCCAGGATCCGGGTCGGGAACAGCCCCGGGCTGACACTTCGCAAGTCGCTACTTAGGCAGCGAGGGCGAAGGAATCGCGCTTGGTGTTGGCGATTATTTTTTGCGACATATGGTTTACGAGATCATTGCCGCTTCCTCGACACGCTTCCCCTGCTTCGACAGCCGCTGTCGAAACCGATCATCCCCATGTTGATTTTTCAATCCCTCCGGAGAGGGGGCGCGCACCCTCTGTGGAGTGCAGTGCCATCGTACGTGACCGACGCACGCCGATGCCAGCCCATTCCCGGCGGCCCGGCTAGACGCCGCGCTGCTTCCGCTTCGCCGCCGCGATCGCACGGTCCGACTCACGCCGGTCCTGCTTCTCCCGCAGGGTCTGCCGCTTGTCGTACTCCTTCTTGCCTCGCGCAAGCGCGATCTCGGCCTTCGCGCGGCCGTCCCTGAAGTACAGGGCGAGCGGCACGATGGTGTGACCCGTCTCCTGGGCCTTGGACTCCAGCTTGTCGATCTCCTCGCGGTGCAGCAGCAGCTTGCGCTTGCGGCGCGCGGAGTGGTTGGTCCAGCTGCCCTGGTGGTATTCGGGGATGTGGGCGTTGTGCAGCCACGCCTCGCCCCGGTCGATCTGGACGAAGCCGTCGGTCAGCGAGGTCCGTCCCTCGCGCAGCGACTTGACCTCGGTGCCGGTGAGCACGAGCCCGGCCTCGTAGGTGTCGACGATCGCGTAGTCGTGCCGGGCCTTCTTGTTCTGGGCGACGATCTTGCGCTTGCCGCCCTTCTCGCCGTCCCTGGCCTTGGCGGCCCCTGCGCCCTGCTTGGGCTGGGACTCCTTCGGTACGTACATTCCCTTGCTCATAGTGCCGACCATTTTCGCACCATGGAGGGGGTGGGTGGGAAGCGTATTTGGCGAGCTAGGAGGGGTCGCCGAGACCGGTGAGGACCGTCTCCGCCCGCTGGAGGGCGTCCTGCGGGCCGGCGTCCAGGTCCGGGACGATGCCCCGGCCGTCCACGGCGTGGCCCGAAGGGGTGCGGTAGTGGCCCACGGTCAGCTCGGCCACCGAGCCGTCGGGCAGCTCGGTCGGCATCTGGATGGAGCCCTTGCCGAAGGTCCGGGAACCGATCACGACCGCGCGGCCCCGGTCCTGCAGGGCCCCGGTGAGCAGCTCGGCCGCGCTCATGGTGCCGCCGTCGACCAGGACGACCAGGGGCCGGGTGGCGTCGCCCCCGCCGGCGGCGTGCAGGGAGCGCGGGGCGCCGTCGACGTCGTAGGTGGCGACCAGGCCGCTGTCGAGGAAGGCGGAGGCGGTGTCCACGGCCTCGGTGACCAGGCCGCCCGAGTTGCCGCGCAGGTCGAGCACGACTCCGGCATCGGCCGGGGCCTCGCGCAGGGCGGCGCGGACGGCGTCCCCGGAGCCCTTGGTGAAGGCGGCGATCCTGATGAGGGTGACTCCGCCGGACAGTGTGCGGGCGGTCACGGAGTCGGTGGACAGCCTGACCCGGTGCAGGGTCTCGGTCCACGCGCGCGTGCCGCGCTCCAGGCCCAGCCTGACCGTCGTACCGGCGGGCGCGTCCTCGGCGTCACCGCGGAGTAAGGAGACCACCTCGGTGACCGGCCGTCCGTCGACGGGTCGGCCGTCGACGCTGTGCAACCGGTCGCCCCTGCGGATCCCGGCGTCGGCCGCGGGCGAGCCGGGCTGGACCCTCGTCACCTCGATACGGCCGTCCTGCTCGCGCCGGGCCCACAGGCCCACGCCCGTGTACTGGCCGTCGAGGGCCTCCTGGAACTCCTGGTACTCGCCCTCGGAGTAGACGGCGCCCCAGCGGTCCCCGCTGCGGCTGACGGCCCGCTCGGCGGCCTCCATCGGCGACTTCCCGTCGGCCATGGCCTCGGCGGCGGCCTTCCGCACGTCCTCGTGGCGCGGGGCAGTGCGCTGCGGGCCGGCGGCGGCCCTGCGGCCCGGGGAGCCCGCCGGGCCGGTGTCCGGGAAGGATCCGGTGGCGGCGCCGGCGACCAGGACGCCGGCGAAGACCAATGTCAGGGCGGCCCCGCGGCGGGTGCGGCGGGGCGGACAGAACAGGTCTCGGCCTGACATGGCCGTGAGTCTAGGACAAGGCGGAGGGCCGCACGTCCGGATGCACGTACGGCCCTCTTGGCATGCGTCACACCTTCAAGTACTTGCGCAGCGCGAAGAACGCCGCAAGCGCGGGCATCAGCACACTGGTGGCGAGGATCAGCGGCAGCTTGGTCAACACCGCGTCCCAGCCGACGAAGTTGATGAGCGTGAGCTTGGCGGACAGGGCCATGCCGTGGTCGATGGTGAAGTACCTGCCGACCACCAGGAACACACAGGCGAGGCCGCCGCCGATCAGGCCCGCGACCGCCGCCTCCATGATGAACGGCGCCTGGATGTAGAAGCCCGAGGCGCCGACCAGGCGCATGATCCCGGTCTCGCGCCGCCGGCTGAACGCGGAGACGCGCACCGTGTTGACGATCAGCAGCAGGGCGATCAGCAGCATCAGCGCCATCACGAAGAGCGCCGCCTGGTTCATCAGGCCGAGCAGCTGGAAGAGGTTGTCCAGAATGCCCTTCTGGTCCTGCACCGACTGCACACCGTCACGCCCGTTGAAGGCGGACGCGATCACCTGGTACTTCTTCGGGTCCTTGAGCTTGATCCGGTACGACTCCTGCATCTGGTCCGGCGTGAGCGAGCCGGCCAGCGGGGAATTGCCGAACTGCTGCTTGTAGTGCTTGTACGCCTCGTCCTGCGACTCGTAGTTCACCTTCGCGACGATGGGCATCTTCTGCAGGTCGGTGAGGATCTGCTTCTTCTGGTCCTCGGTGACCGCGCCCTTGGCGCAGTTCACGTCCGACTGCGCGTCGCTCTTGTTGCACAGGAAGATCGAAACGTTGACCTTGTCGTACCAGTAGCCCTTCATGGTGCTCACCTGGTCGCTCATCAGCAGGGAGCCGCCGAAGAGGGCCAGGGACAGGGCGACGGACACGATGACGGCGAAGGTCATCGTCAGGTTGCGGCGGAGACCGACACCGATCTCCGACAGGACGAACTGGGCGCGCATGGCCTCGGGTTAAGCCTTTCCGTGGACGTGACTCGGGGTGCGGGTCAGTGCTGGTAGCCGTAGACGCCGCGGGCCTGGTCGCGGACGAGGCGGCCCTTCTCCAGCTCGATGACGCGCTTGCGCATCTGGTCCACGATGTTCTGGTCGTGCGTCGCCATGATGACGGTGGTGCCCGTCCGGTTGATCCGGTCGAGCAGCTTCATGATGCCGACGGAGGTCTGCGGGTCGAGGTTGCCCGTGGGCTCGTCCGCGATGAGCAGCTTGGGCCGGTTGACGAAGGCCCGCGCGATGGCCACGCGCTGCTGCTCACCACCGGACAGCTCGCCCGGCATACGGTCCTCCTTGCCGCCGAGCCCGACGAGATCGAGCACCTGCGGCACGGACTTGCGGATCTCGCCGCGCGACTTGCCGATGACCTCCTGGGCGAAGGCCACGTTCTCCGCGACCGTCTTGTTCGGCAGCAGCCGGAAGTCCTGGAACACGGTCCCCAGCTGGCGGCGCATCTGCGGCACCTTCCAGTTGGAGAGTCGCGCGAGGTCCTTGCCCAGGACGTGCACCTGGCCGTGGCTGCACCGCTCCTCGCGGAGTACGAGCCGCAGGAAGGTGGACTTTCCGGAGCCGGAGGACCCTACGAGGAAGACGAACTCGCCCTTCTCCACCTCCAGGGAGACATCCCTCAGGGCTGGGCGGGTCTGCTTGGGGTAGACCTTGGAGACGTTGTCGAATCGGATCACGGATGCACCACGGGTCGCCGGGGGTAGATGAGCGTGACCATACGCGAACCGAGTACACAAGCGCAGGGTCCGGTTGCGGTTGGGCGAGACTTGTGCCTTTTTGTACGGGACTTTCCCTCGCGGCCGGGGCTGTCGCGGCGAGGGCACGGGGCCGTATCGGCGTGCGACCGCACCGGGCGGGCGCCGGAGCCCGCGGCGGACCGGCGGTCGTGCCCCGGCGGAGACCACCGCCGCACGGGCGCCCCGCGCAAGCCGCGCGGGAACCTGGCAGAGTGGAGGGGGAACGTTCTCGTTCCAGGAAGCGTTGTAGGGATGATGGCCGGAGCAAGGAGGGCGACCGCATGACGTACGACCGGTTGGTGTGCGCGAACTGCGCGGCGCCCGTGAGCGAGGGCCGGTGCCCGGTGTGCCGCGCCAACCGCGAGCGACTGCAGCAGCAGGCCTTCTTCGCGGGCCTGAATCCGATGGCGCTGATCGCGCTGCTGGCGGTGCTGATCGCCGCGGTGGCGCTGCTGGCGCACCAGACCGCGTAAAAGGACCGGCAGAACCGGGCAAGGACACGGGAAGGGCCCGGAGCGTCACGCTCCGGGCCCTTCCGCGACGTACCGCACCTACACGGCGCGTCCGTACGGCTACGCTCAGGCGGCCGCGCCGCCCCGGCCGTTCACCAGACGCGGCAGAACGCGGAAGCCGATGCCGCCGGCGATCATCGTCGCGGCGCCGACCAGCAGGAACGCGGTCTGTCCGGCACCGGTCTCGGCGAGCTGCTTGTCGCCGCCCTGGGCCGAGGTGTCCGAGCCCGTGTCGGTGAGGGCCGAGGAGCCCTCCTCCTGGGAGGCGTTGTTGTTGCCGCCGTCGGGGGTGGTGTGCCCGTTCCCGCCGGAGGTGCTGGAGCCGCCGTTGTCACCGCCGGTGCTGGAGCCACCCGAGGTGCTGGAGCCACCGGAGGTGCTGGAACCACCGGAGGTGCTGGAACCACCGGAGGTGCTGGAACCGCCCGAGGTGCTGGAGCCACCCGAGGTGCTGGGGCCACCGGCGTCGTTGCCGCCGGCCGACTGGCCACCGGCGTCGTTGCCACCGGCGTCGTTACCGCCCGCGTCATTGCCGCCCGCGTCGTTGCCACCGGCCGACTGACCACCGGCGTCGTTGCCACCGGCGTCGTTACCGCCCGCGTCGTTACCGCCCGCGTCGTTACCACCGGCGTCATTGCCACCGGCGTCATTGCCGCCCGCGTCGTTGCCACCGGCGTCGTTGCCACCGGCGTCGTTACCGCCCGCGTCGTTACCGCCCGCGTCGTTGCCACCGGCATCGTTGCCGCCGGCCGACTGGCCACCCGCGTCGTTGCCACCGGCGGACTGGCCACCGGCGGACTCGCAGATCCCGATCGGGTCGCAGCCGGTGCCACCGGCGTCGTTGCCACCGTCGGCCGGGCCGTCGGTGCTCACACCGATGTCGATCGGACCCGCCTGGACATCGATGCCCGCGGCCGAGGCGGCACCCGCGGCGGTCAGCGAGGCACCCACCGTGATCACGGCGCCGGCGGCTATCCGCGCGACCCGGATCCGCGTCTTCTTCGTCATATGGTTGCTACCCCCAGTAGCTGTTCGTCAATGAGGCGGCGTGCGGGGTTTGCCGTGATCGACGGGGGTGGCCGACGAAACCCGAAGCGGCGTGCGAGCCGGTCCGAGTCATCCATTCCCCCGGTTCACATGCGCCCCAGAGATACGCATGCCACGCTTCACCCTTCCCACTTTTCAAAGCAACGTCAAGGCCGTTGCGCGCGCAATGTCCGATGGGGCGGCGTTTGCCGGGACTTGGAGCCTGTGAGTGTGATGTAAAACCCAGACATACGACAACTGCCGCCACTCGGGCGGCAGTTGTCATGTCGACAAAGTTACTTCTCTTGCTGCTTGCGCCAGCGAATGCCGGCCTCCAGGAACCCGTCGATCTCACCGTTGAACACGGCCTCGGGGTTGCCGACCTCGTACTCGGTGCGCAGGTCCTTGACCATCTGGTACGGGTGCACCACGTAGGAACGCATCTGGTTGCCCCAGGAGTTGCCGCCGTCGCCCTTGAGGGCGTCCATCCTGGCCTGCTCCTCCTGCCGGCGCCGCTCCAGCAGCTTGGCCTGCAGGACGTTCATCGCGGTGGCCTTGTTCTGGATCTGCGACCGCTCGTTCTGACAGGAGACGACGATGCCGGTGGGGAGGTGCGTGAGGCGTACCGCGGAGTCGGTGGTGTTCACGCCCTGGCCGCCGGGCCCGGAGGAGCGGTAGACGTCCACGCGCAGCTCGGACTCGTCGATCTCGATGTGGTCGGTCTGCTCGACCACGGGCAGCACCTCGACACCCGCGAAGGAGGTCTGGCGGCGGCCCTGGTTGTCGAAGGGCGAGATACGCACGAGGCGGTGGGTGCCCTGCTCGACGGAGAGGGTTCCGTAGGCGTAGGGAGCCTGGACGGCGAAGGTGGTGGACTTGATGCCCGCCTCCTCCGCGTACGACGTCTCGTACACCTCGGTCTTGTAGCCGCGCTGCTCGGCCCAGCGCAGGTACATGCGCTGCAGCTTCTCGGCGAAGTCGGCGGCGTCGACGCCGCCGGCCTCGGCGCGGATGTTGACGAGCGCCTCACGGGAGTCGTACTCACCGCTCAGCAGCGTCCGGACCTCCATCTCGTCCAGCGCCTTGCGCACGGCGGCCAGCTCGGAGTCGGCCTCGGCACGGGTGTCCGGGTCGTCCTCCTCCTCGGCCATCTCGAAGAGCACGCCGAGATCGTCGATCCGGCCGCGCAGCGCCTCCGTCTTCCTGACCTCCGCCTGGAGGTGGGAGAGCTTGCTGGTGATCTTCTGCGCCTCGTCCGGGTTGTCCCACAGGGACGGCGCGGCCGCCTGCTCCTCGAGCACGGCGATGTCTGCCCTCATCTTGTCAAGGTCCAGAACGGCCTCGATCGACTCCATGGTCGAGGAGAGGGACTTCAGCTCTTCGGATACATCGACGACTGCCACGCCTCCAGCGTAACGGCTCCACCGACCGGCGAGGGCCGGGCAGGGCGAGCGGGTGCCTGCCGCCGGGGCCGGGCGGGGCCGTGGGCAGGGCGGGGCCGCGAGCCGAGCGGGCTGCGGGCATGGGCGGGGTCATGAGCCGCGCGGGGCCGTGGGCATGGGCGGGGTCATGAGCCGCGCGGGCCGTGGGCCGGGCAGGGCCGTGGGCCGGGGGGTGAGCCGTGAGCCGCGCGGGCTGCGGGCCGGGCGGAGGACGCGGGCCGGGCAGGGCCGTGGCCGCGCGGAGGTCCGGAGGGCGGAGCGCCCCGGAGGGCGTCAGGGGCCCGAGGTGCTGTGGGTGTCCTGCGGCGGCCCGTCGTCCCCCGAGGTGGCCGCCCAGGCGCCGACACCGATCGCCGCGGCCAGCACCACCCCCGCGACACCCAGGGTGATCCTGCGGCGCCGAGCGGCGGCGCGATGCCGCGCGGACCCCGGCCGCGGCGCACCGGAGGCCCGCGGCGCCCGCGCGGTCCCCCGCGCACCGCCCGCCAGCTCGTCGGCCGCCGGCACCCTCATCGACGTATGCGTGTCCCGGTTGGAGTCCGGCTTCGCGCCCGGCACCAGGGACACCGCACCGCGCCGGCGCGGCGGCTCCCCGGACGCGGCCGGCGCCGGCGCCTCCTGCGGCCCCTCCCCCTCCTCGGGGGACTCCGTCTCCGGCTCGTCCACGTCCAGCGGCGGGATCCCCGTCAGCATCGGCAGCTGCTCCCGCAGCCGCGCCCCCAGCTCGGAGGCCCGCAGCCGGGAGGCCGGCGCCTTCGCCAGGCACTGCACGATCAGCTGCCACAGCTCGTCGGGGATGCCGGGCAGCGGCACGACGGTCTCCGTGACGTGCCGGCGCAGCACCGCGCCGGGGTGACCGCCGCCGAACGGCGTGAAGCCGGCGAGCAGCTCGTACAGGACCGTCGCCAGGGCGTAGATGTCCACGGCGGCCCGCGGCGGCAGTCCCTCGATGATCTCCGGGGCGAGATAGTCGGGCGTACCGATGATCTTCGTGGCCCGTGTCCGCTTCGGCGAGTCGATCAGCTTGGCCACACCGAAGTCGGTGAGCAGCGCGGGATGCGCACCGCCCGGGCCGAGCGGTCCCTGCATGTCCAGCAGGACGTTCTCGGGCTTCACGTCCCGGTGCACGACCCCGGCCGCATGGGCCGCCGCCAGCCCGTCGGCGACGTCCGCGACGATCGCCACGGCCGCCTCGGGGGCGAGCCTGCGCTCACGCTCCAGCCGGGTGCGCAGATCGGTTCCGCGCACCAGGTCCATGACGAGGGCCAGGTCGTTGCCGTCGACCACCAGGTCGCGCACCGAGACGATGTGCGGGTGCTCCAGGCCGAGCAGTGCGGTGCGCTCCTGGACGAACCGCCCCACGAGCTCCTGGTCGGACGCGAGATCCTCGCGCAGCAGCTTGACGGCGACGGGGCCGTCCGGTCCCTCGCCCAGCCACACCGTGCCGGCGCTGCCCCGCCCCAGGATCTGGTGCGCGGTGTACCGGCTGCCGATCTTCCGTGCCAAGGCTGCTCCTACAGACGCGTGTTGTCGCTAAAACTACGCGCCCTGGGAGCCAACCTTCACCCCGGAGACGGAAATCACCCGCCAGGTGTCGACAAATCCCCAAACCAGCGATCAGTTGCCGCCGCCCGAGGAACTGCCCAACCGCTTGACCCAGTGGCTCACCGAACCCACCAGGTCCTTCACCTGGTGCCAGTAGCCCTTGCCGTGTCCGATCCAGGTGTGCAGCGGGGTCAGCTCCCAGACCAGCCAGCTCGCGACGACCAGGATGACGATCACGAACAGGCAGCCCTTCAGGCAGCCGAGCCCGGGGATCTTCATCGGGTTGGCGCTGCGCTGCCGCGGCGCCCGGGGCTCGCGCGCGGGCCGCTGCGGCTCGGGGGCGGGCGGCGCGTACCGCTGGGGCTGCTGCTGCGGGGCGTACTGCTGAGGCTGCTGGGGCTGCTGCTGCGGATAGCCGTACCCGGCCGGCGGCTGCTGCTGTCCGCGCGGCTGCGGACGCTGCTGGCGCGCCTGCGGGGCCGGGCGCTGCTGCTGCGGCCGGGCGACCTGGCGCTGGGGGCGGCGGCGCAGCGGGTCCTCGTCGGGGTCGAGGTACTGGATCTGCGTCTGCTCGTTGCGGTCCCGGGCCGCGCGCAGCTGGGTCTGCCAGGGGTGCGGCTGATCGGGCTGCTGCCCCTGGCCGCCGGGCTGGCCCTGCGGCATCGGCGGCATGACCGCCGTCGGGTCCGCCGCACCGGTGTTCGGCAGTACGGCGGTCGGGTCGGCGGCGCCGGCGGGGCCGCCGGTGTGCGGCAGGAAGCTGGTCGCGGCGTTCGGGTCGTGGACGCCGTACGCCCCCTGCGGCGCGTTCGTGGGCAGCACCTGGGTGGGGTCGGCGGCGCCGGGCACGCCCGGGACGGCGGCCGGGTCCGGGTCCGGGGCCAGCAGGGCACCGACGCCCTCGGCCGCGGCGATCTGCGCGGCGTTGGCGTGCACACCGATGCCCTCGGCGACCACGCGCAGGCCGCGTGCGAGGTTCTCGGCGCTGGGCCGCTCCCCGGGGTTCTTGCGCAGGCAGCGCTCTATGACCGTCCACAGCGGGTCCGGAATGGTGGAGGGGCGGCGCGGCTCGGCGCTCAGGTGCTGGTGCAGGACTTCGAGGGCGCTGCCGCCGGAGAACGGCGGGCGGCCCGTGACCAGCTCGTACAGCAGGATGCCGGCGCCGTAGATGTCGACGGCGGAGGTCTGCGGGCGGCCCTCGGCGGACTCCGGCGCCACGTACGCGGGCGTGCCGACGAACTCGTGGGTGCGGGTCAGGCCCGGCGAGTCGGCGAGGCGGGCGATGCCGAAGTCGGTCAGCATCGGGTGCATCCGGCCGTCGTACTGGCTCAGCAGCACGTTGGCGGGCTTCAGGTCGCGGTGGACGACGCCGTCGTCGTGGCTCGCGGCCAGGGCGTCGGCGATCTGTGCGGTCATCAGCGCGGCGGCGACCGGGGTGAAGGGGCCGTTCTCGCGCAGGTAGCGGTGCAGGTCGGGGCCGTCGACGAGGTCCATGACCAGGGCCAGCAGGTCGCCCTCGACGACCAGGTCGCGGACCCGGACGATGTTCGGGTGGGTGAGCCGGAGCAGAACGGACCGTTCCCGCAGGAACCGCATCACGATGTCCGGATCGCTCGCCAGCTCCTCCTTCAGGACCTTGATCGCGACGGTCTCGCCGGGCTGGCCGGCGACGGCCGCCTCGGCGCCCGCGGTCTCGCGCTGGCGGGCACGCCAGACGGTGCCCGTGGCGCCGCGTCCGAGCGGCTCCTCGAGCAGGTACTTGCTGCCGACTGGCCGCACGTCACGCGCTCCCTGCTGCTTGTGGTTCTTGCTTGCCTGGATTCCGGTGTTCCGACCCACTGTAGTGCCGGTCCACAGGGCACTACGTATGCGTTCCCGGCGATGTTCGCCGGTCCTCCCCGACCGTGTCGGTCCGGGTTCACGTCCAGGTTCACGTCCAGGTTCGAAGGAAAGACGCTCACCTCGGTCTCCTGGTTGCCGCACACCGGACGTGACCGATCTCAACTGATCGCCGATGCATTACCGGTCAGGCACTTTTGGGGGCAGAGCTGACCAATCAAGATCACTTGGCGCCGGGCCGTGGGCGCGTTGTCAGTGACAGGTGCGAGGATGCGTGCAGTACTGGCCGACGTGCTCGTGCGGGGGTGGGGGATGTCCGCGCCCGGGCAGAAGGGACCGCTGACGGCGATGCAGATCCGGCTGACCGTCGTAGACCCGCTGGGCCCGTCCGCGCAGCGGGAGCGTGCCACGAGCCGCGACGTGCTGGTGACGGCACCCACGGGCACGGACCTGGCCGCGGTGGCGTCGGCGCTGGCCGCGGCGGTCACCGGGGAGGGCGGCACGGGACGGGAGTCCAGCGGCGCCGCCGTCGTGCTGTACGCGGGTGCCGAGCGGCTGGACGCCCGCCGCTGCGCCCTCGGCGAGCCCCCGCTGGTCGACGGCGCCGTGCTGTCCCTGGGCGCCCCGGCGGCACCCGAGCCGCATCCCGAGCTGGACGACGCCCCGACCCAGCTGCACGTGGTGGCGGGTCCGGACGCGGGCGGGGTCCATCTGCTGCACGGCGGCCGGATCACGGTCGGCCGCTCCGCCGACGCCGACGTCCCGCTGGACGACCCGGACGTCTCCCGCCTGCACTGCGCGGTCACGGTCGCCGCCGACGGCCGTGTCTCGGTCGCCGACCTCGGATCCACCAACGGCACGGCCCTGGACGGCACACGCCTGAGCGACCACCCGGTGCGGTTCCCTCCCGGCGCGCTGCTGAGGATCGGCGAATCCGCCCTGCGGGTCACCCCGTCCGGCGGACCCGGCGCCCGCGTGCGGACCGTGCCGGACGGGGAAGGGTGCGTGCGCATCACCCCGGGCGCCGGCGGGACGGCCGGGCAAGGGGAAGCCGGCGGTTCCGGGGGTGAGCCGGAGCCGGGCGCCGGGGCCGGGGTCGGTGGTGACGGCGGGGCCGGTGCCGGTGGCGCGGGGCACACGCGACCCGCGCCCGCCCCGGGCGCGGGTGCCCGCGGCCCCTCGGGGCCGACGCATCATGCCCACGGCTCGGCGGGCTGGGGATCCTCGGGCGGACTCGCGGGTGCTCAGGAACACCGCCGCGGCGAACAGCCGACGGTGCCGGGCCAGGCCGGGGCCCCACACATCGAGCACCGGGACGGAAGCACGGAGCCTCAGGGCCCGGCAACCGCCGGTCCTGCCGACGGCGGGCGCGCGGAGGCAGGCCGAGCGGACGCGGGGCGCGGGGGCCCAGGGCGCCCCGACGGAGGACACGCGGGCTCAGCGCGGACGGACGCAGGACGCACGGGCTCAGGACGCCCCGACGGAGGACGCGCGGGCTCAGGACGTCCCGACAGGGACCGCGCGGGCTCAGGGCGGACGGACGCAGGATCCCCGTACGCAGGGCGCACCCACGCAGCGGACACGAATGCAGGACACCCGTACGCGACGGACACCGACACAGGGGACACGCACGCGGGGCGGCACGGCGTCGGCGGCCCGGGGGGCCCGCACGCAGGCGCATACGGCGATGAGCCGTCGCCGCTCTCCGCGCCGGGCACCGCCTCCTCCGGCAGGGAGGCGGACGGCGGCAGCGGCAGCGGCAGCGGCCGCAAGGGCACACCGCTGCGGGGCACCGACGTACCCCAGGGCGTCCGCCGGCGGGGCGGCCTCGGCTCATGGGCCCGGCGGCTGACCGGCGGACGCGGGGAACAGCCGGCCGCCGGCTCGCAGGCGTACGGCGGTGAGGCCGCCGGCCCCGCGGACACTGCGGTGACCGGTGCCCCGCAGCGGCCCGAGACCTGGCCCGACCCGGCCGCGCTGCTGCTGACCGCGCTGGGTCCCGGTCCCCGGCTGTGGGAGCGCGGGCCGGGGCACCCGGAGGCGCTGACCGTGCGGGTCGGCACGGCCGACCGGAGCGCACCGGACGGCTCGGGCACGCTGCCCGCCGTGCCGGTGACCGCCGCCCTGCGCGAGGCGGGCGCCCTGGGCCTGGCCGGTCCGCGCCCCCGGCTGTCCGGGCTGGCCCGCGCGGTGCTGGCCCAGCTGGCCGCGCTGCACTCGCCCGACCTGCTGGAGATCGTGCTGATCAGCGCGGACCGCTCCCGCCCGGAGGAGGAGCGCACGGCCGAGTGGTCCTGGCTGGGCTGGCTGCCGCACGTCCGTCCCGGCCGCGGCCAGGACTGCCGTCTTCTGCTGGCCTACGACCGCGAACAGGCGGCGGCCCGCGTGGAGGAGCTCCTGCACCGGGTGGAGGAGTACGCGGCATCGGGCCGCAGCACGGCCCAGCCCGCCCCGCCCCGGACGCCTCCGGCGGGCACACCGGCTCCGCCGCCCACCGGCCCGGGCTCGGTACCGGGCGTCGGCGCACCCGCATCCGGCGCAGCACCCTGGGCCGGCCCCGACCCCTCGGCCCGGTCCGCCGCAGTCCCCTCGGCCCGGTCCGCCCCGGCGTCCTCCGCCCGGCCCGGCGACGAGCACGGCGCGGCCGATCGCACCGCCGCCCCGACGGGCGGCCGTACCGGAGAGGGAGTCTCCCCCTCGCCCCGGGCCGGCGCGGGCACCGGTTCACCCGAGCGGGCTCCCGCCCGTCGTCCCTCCTGGGCCCGGGAAGGTGCCGAGCCGGCCGGTCCGGGCGGCTTTCCGGGGCCGTACACCGTGGTGGTCGTGGACGGGGATCCCGGCGGTGCCGGCCTGCGGGAGGGCGTGGCGCGGCTGGCCGTGGCCGGGCCGCGGGCCGGGATCCACGTGGTGTGTCTGGCCGAGACCGCGGCCGCCACTGCGGCCTCGCCGGTGGCACAGACGTACGAGGCGGCCTGCGCGGTCACGCCCACCTTGCGGCACTGCGGGACCGCCGCGCTGCTCAGCGGTGATGTCGTCGGCACTCTGCATCTGATGCGCGTCGCACCCGCCGGTCCCGTCGGTCCCGGTGCGCTCGCCGCCGTCGACGCCGTCTCCCCCGCCTGGGCGGAGCGGTTCGCGCGGGCGCTCGCGCCGCTGCGTCCGGACGGCCCCGTCGGCGAACGGCACGCGCGCGTGGCCGCGCCGCTGCCCCAGTCGGCCCGGCTGCTGGACGAGCTGGGACTCGCCCGGGCCACCCCGGCCTCGCTGATGGCCCGCTGGGCGGACGCGGCCGACGACACCGAGTCGCTGGGCGGGCGGGCCCGGGCGGTGCTCGGTGCCGGGCCGCGTGGTCCGCTCACCGCCGACCTGGTGGCGGACGGGCCGCATCTGCTGATCGAGGGGCCGTCCGGCAGCGGCCGTACGGAGCTGCTCCGCGCGCTGGTCGCCTCGCTGGCCTCGGCCGAGCGGCCGGACCGGCTGGGCATGGTGCTGATAGACGGCCGGGACGGCATCGGCACGGGAGCGGCGCGGGGTGAAGGACTGCGCGTCTGCACGGACATACCCCATGTGACGACCCATCTCATCGCCAACGACCCCGTCCGCATGCGGGAGTTCGCGCAGTCGCTGAGCGCCGAGCTGAAGCGGCGCACGGAGCTGGTCGGGCGCACCGACTTCGCCCAGTGGCACACCGGCCGGGAGGTGTCGGGCCGTATCGTCGCCCAGCGCACGCCCGGCGGCCGGCCGGCCGCGCCCGGGACGGGGACCGCGCCCGGGACCGGAGACATAGAGGCGCCGCCCAGCTCCACGCTGCGGCTGCGGCCCGGCGCCGCCGCCCGGCAGCGCACCGAGGCCGCACCGCCGCTGCCCCGGCTCGTCGTGGTGGTGGACGACCTGGACGCCCTGGTCTCCCCCGCGCTCGGCTCGCCGGGCCGGCCCGCCGCCGGTTCGGTGATGCGGGCGCTGGAGGCGGTGGCCAGGGAGGGCGAGCGGCTCGGCGTGCACCTGGTGGCGGCGTCCGGGAGCGGCGGCCGTACGGCGGAGACGGAGCCGGCCAGGACGGCCACCCTGCGCATCGCCTTGGACGCGCCGTCCGCGGGGCCCGACGAACCGGCACCGGGACGCGGCAGGCTGACGTACCCGGACGGGCGGACCGTCGCCTTCCAGGGCGGCCGGGTGACGGGCCGTATCCCGCGCACCGCGACCCAGCGGCCCACGGTCGTTCCGCTGGAGTGGCAGCGCATGGGCGACCCGCCGGCCCGCCGCCCCGTCCGCGAACTGGGCAACGGCCCCACCGACCTGGCCCTCCTGGCCAGCGCGGTGGAGCGCGCGGCGCGCGAGGTCGCCGCGGCGGAGGTGCCCTCGCTGCTCTGACCGCAAGCAGCCGGGATCGGTACGCATACTCCCCTGATCACGAGCCGGTCACGATGGGCCGCCGGACGGCGCAGGCGCTCTTGCCGCCCTTGCGGGGCCCGGCGTAGACCGGAGCGCACGGACAGTGTTCTGAGTTCAACGGAGAACGACGAACGGGGAAGTGATGCGCAGCAACAGCAGCACGATCCGGACAGACAGGGCCGCCCCCGCACTCGCCGCGCTGGTCGTGGGAGCCCTCGCGCTCACCGCCTGCTCCAGCAGCGACAGCACGGAGGACAACGGTCACCACAGCGTGCCCAGCGCCTCCGGCTCCACGCTCACCCTGCCGAAGCTGAACGGCGCGAGCCTGGAGGTCGCCGCCGTCTGGACCGGCACCGAGCAGAGCAACTTCAAGAAGGTCCTAACAGAGTTCGAGAAGCGTACCGGTGCGAAGGTGACGTTCGTGCCCGCCCAGGACCCGATCATCAACTTCCTCGGCTCGAAGATCGCGGGCGGTCAGCCGCCGGACGTCGCGCTGCTGCCGCAGCCCGGGGCGATCAAGCAGGCCGTGGACAAGAAGTGGGCCAAGCCCCTCGGGCCGGACGCGCTCAAGGAGCTGCAGAAGAACTACTCGCAGGGCTGGCAGGACATCGGCAAGGTCGACGGCAAGCAGTACGGCGTCTACTACAAGGCGGCCAACAAGTCGCTGATCTGGTACAACGCCAAGGCCTTCGAGAACGCGGGCGCCAAGGAGCCGAAGACCTGGCAGGACCTGCTGACGGCAGCCCGGGCCGTGTACGACTCCGGCGTCACCCCGTTCTCGGTCGGCGGCGCCGACGGCTGGACGCTGACGGACTGGTTCGAGAACGTCTATCTGTCCCAGGCGGGCCCCGAGAAGTACGACCAGCTCGCCCAGCACAAGATCAAGTGGACCGATCCGTCCGTGAAGCAGGCCCTGACCACGCTGGCCCAGATCTGGGGCAAGAAGGACTATGTGGCGGGCGGCGCGGACGGCGCGCTGCAGACCGAGTTCCCGGCCTCCGTCACACAGACCTTCACCGGCGGCGACCAGCCGAAGGCCGCGATGGTCTACGAGGGCGACTTCGCGCAGGTCAACATCGCCGACACCAAGGCGAAGGTGGGCACGGACGCGAAGGCGTTCCCCTTCCCCGCGGTGGGTTCGTCCGCACCGGTGGTCTCCGGCGGTGACGCGGCGGTGATCCTGAAGGACTCCAAGGCGGCCCAGGCGCTGGCCACCTTCCTGGCCTCGCCCGACGCGGCGACCATCCAGGCCAGGCTCGGCGGCTATCTCTCGCCGAACAAGAACGTGCCGGACACGGCGTACCCCAACGCCGTGCAGCGGACGATCGCCAAGGCGCTGGTCGCGTCCGGGGACGACTTCCGCTTCGACATGTCCGACCAGGCCCCGCAGGCCTTCGGCGGCACCCCCGGCAAGGGCGAGTGGAAGGATCTGCAGGACTTCCTGAAGAACCCGAAGGACGTGGCGGGCACCCAGGCACAGCTGGAGAAGGACGCGGCGGCCGCGTACGGGAACGGGAGCTGATCCGGCGATGGCGTCGGCAGCGGCGGCCGGGGCTCCTGCGGGCCCCGCCGCACCGAAGAACCGCAAGAGCGTGACGGGCACCCGCAGGACCGTGGCAGTCCTCTTCCTGCTGCCGGCCCTGGTGCTGCTCGGCGCGCTCGTGGTCTACCCGATCGGGTACTCGGTCATCCGCAGCTTCTCCAACGCCTCCGGCGACGGCTTCGCCGGTTTCGACAACTACAAGGCGCTCTTCACCGACGACGGCATCCGTACGGCGCTGAAGAACAACATCCTCTGGGTGGTGTTCGCACCCACGGTCTCCACCGCACTCGGCCTCGTCTTCGCGGTGCTGACCGAACGGGTGCGCTGGGGAACGGCGTTCAAGCTGGTCGTCTTCATGCCGATGGCGATCTCTATGCTGGCCGCCGGGATCATCTTCCGGCTGGTGTACGACCAGGACCCGGACAAGGGGGTCGCGAACGCCGTCTGGGTGGGCGTCCACGACACCTTCGCCCAGTCGTCGGCGTTCCCGAAAGCACACCCGGGCCGCAACTCGCCCCTGAAGCCGGACGGGGGCGGCTTCCTCACCACGGCCACGGTGCACACCGGCGCGGCGGTCGCGCTCCCGCTGGTCGGCGTCGCCCCCGACCAGATGCCCGACAGCGCGCACAAGGCGGTGGCCGCGAAGCCCGAGCCGGGGAAGATCACCGGTACGACCTGGCAGGACTTCACGCGCGGCAAGGGTGTCGGCAGGCTCGGCGCGCCCGACCCGTCCGAGCTGGGCTACGCCGGGATGCGGATCGAGGCGGTCAGGGACGGCAGGGTGGTGGCCACCGCCAAGGCGGCCGCCGACGGCACCTTCACCCTGCCCGCGAAGGCCGACGGCGCTCAACTGAGGCTTCCCGCGAGCAACTTCAAGGAACCGTACAACGGCATCGACTGGCTCGGCCCGGGGCTGGTGACCCCGGCCATCATCGGGTCGTACGTATGGATGTGGGCGGGCTTCGCGATGGTGCTGATCGCGGCCGGGCTCGCGGGCGTGCCCCGGGAGCTGCTGGAGGCCGCCCGGGTGGACGGCGCCACCGAGTGGCAGGTGTTCCGCCGGGTCACCGTGCCGCTGCTCGCGCCGGTCCTCGCGGTGGTCACCGTCACGCTGATGATCAACGTGCTGAAGGTGTTCGACCTCGTCTACATCATCGCGCCGGGCTCCTCCCAGGACGACGCGAACGTGCTGGCCCTGGAGCTGTACCGGAAGGGCTTCGCGGAGGGCCAGCCGGGCATCGCGAGCGCCATCGCGGTGCTCCTGCTGCTGCTGGTGATCCCGGTGATGTGGTTCAACATCCGTAGGCTCAGGCGGGAGGTGCGGCGATGACGACCGCCACCGGAAGCATCGCGAAGGCGGCCTCCGCCGGCACGGAGGCGAGGGCCCGGCAGTCGCTCGGATCGAGGATCACCGAACGGCTCAGCGGCGGGCTGGTCCGTGTCTTCCTCATCCTCGTCGGCCTGTTCTGGCTGGTCCCGACCATCGGCCTGCTCATCTCCTCGCTGCGCGCACCGGAGGACATGAGTGCGAGCGGCTGGTGGAAGGTGTTCGCCAAGCCGTCCCAGCTGACCTTCGAGAGCTACCGGAAGCTGCTGGAGAACGGCGACATCACCCACTCCCTGGTCAACACCGTGCTGATCACGGTCCCGGCGACGGTCCTGGTCGTGGTGATCGGCTCGCTGGCCGGCTATGCGTTCGCGTGGATGGAGTTCCCGGGCCGGGACTGGTGGTTCCTCGGCGTGGTCAGCCTGCTGGTGGTGCCCGTGCAGGTGGCGCTGATCCCGATCGCCGAACTGTTCGGCGACATCGGCCTGTTCGGGACGATCTTCGGGGTGATCCTGTTCCATGTGGGCTTCGGTCTGCCGTTCGCGGTGTTCCTGCTGCGGAACTTCTTCGCTGAGATCCCGAGGGAGCTGCTGGAGGCGGCCCGCCTCGACGGCGCCGGTGAACTGCGGGTGTTCGCACGGGTGGTGATGCCGCTCGGCGGGCCGGCGATCGCGAGCCTCGGCATCTTCCAGTTCCTGTGGGTGTGGAACGACATGCTGGTCGCGCTGGTGTTCACCAAGTCCGGCTCACAGCCGATCACGGTCGCCCTGCAGACGCAGGTACGGCAGTTCGGCAACAACATCGACGTGCTGGCGCCGGGCGCGTTCATCTCGATGGTGATCCCGCTGGCCGTGTTCTTCGCGTTCCAGCGGCAGTTCGTGTCCGGGGTGATGGCGGGCGCGGTCAAGTAGCAACAAAAAGGACACCTTTCGGGGGGCGGGCCGCCACCGGCCCGTCCCCCGGCGTTCGCCGCATGTCCCCCACATGCCGTACGAACCGTAACCAAGTCACTCCATCGGCCGTTCCCGGGCAGAACGCCCGCGCCGACCGACCCATGGATGTCCCTTGCCCAGGTTCAGTGTCATTGTCCCCGCGTACATGGTCCAGGCGTACCTGTCCGAGTGCCTGGATTCGGTGCTCTCGCAGTCGTACCCCGATCTCGAACTGATCGCCGTGGACGACTGCTCCCCGGACGGATGCGGCGCCATCATCGACGAGTACGCGGCCCGGGACGCGCGGGTGAAGGCCGTGCACCTGCCCGAGAACAGAGGGCTGGGCCCGGCCCGCAACGCGGGCACGGCCGAGGCGACCGGCGACTACCTGTTCTTCCTGGACAGCGACGACACGCTCACTCCGGACGCGCTGCGCTCCATCGCCGACCGGATCAAGGAGACCGGCGAGCCGGACGTCCTGGTCTTCGACTACGCGCGCACCTACTGGAACGGCGAGACGGTCCGCAACCAGCTCGCCGCCCCGCTGTCCCAGCAGGGCCCCGCCCCATTCCGCCTGGAGGACCGCCCGGGACTGCTGCGGGTGCTGATGGTCGCCTGGAACAAGGTCTGCCGGCGGGAGTTCGTCGAGCAGCAGGGCCTGGAGTTCCCGACCGGCTACTACGAGGACACGCCCTGGACCTACCCGGTGCTGATGGCCGCGGACTCGATCGCCACCCTGGACCGGGTGTGCGTCCACTACCGGCAGCGGCGGCAGGGCAGCATCCTCGGCACCACCAGCCGCAAGCACTTCGACGTCTTCGAGCAGTACGACCGCGTCTTCGCGTTCGTCGACCGGCACCCCGAACTGGCCTGCTGGCGACCGGCGTTGTTCCGCCGCATGGTCGACCACTTCACCACGATCTTCACGAAGAAGGGCCGCCTGCCGCGCGATGCCCGCGCCGAGTTCCTGCGCACGGCCCGGGCCCACTACCGCCGCTACCGCACCCCGGGGGCCGCCGTCCCGCTGCGCACCCGGCTGCGGCACACCCTGGTCCGTCTGGGACTGCACCGCTGTTACCGGGCCCTGCAGCTGGCCATGACCGCGCGCCGCCGCACGCTCAAGCTCGCCGTCAAGCTCGCCCGGGCCCTGAAGGCCGGCGTCCTGCAGCTGCACTACCGCATCCAGCTCCGTCTGCCGCTGCGCGCCGACCGCGCCGTCTTCGCCGCCTACTGGGGCCGCGGTCACGGCTGCAACCCGGGGGCGCTGGAGGCCGCGTTCCGCCAGTTCGCCCCGCAGGTGCGCACGGCCTGGATCGCCCGCCCCGAGCACCAGCAGACCCTCCCGCCGGGCCCGCAGCGGCTGCGTCCGGGCACGGCCGCGTACTGGACGGCGCTGGCCCGCTCCAAGTACCTCGTCAACAACGTCAACTTCGACCGGCGGCTGCGCAAGCGCCCCGGCCAGGTCTTCGTCCAGACCCAGCACGGCACCCCGCTCAAGCACATGGGCCTCGACCTCCAGGAACACCCGGCGGCCGCCAAGGACATGGACTTCGAGGAACTCCTCAAGGGCGTCGACAAGTGGGACTACGTCCTGTCCGCCAACCGCCACACCACGCTGACCTGGGAGCGCGTCTACCCCGGCGGCTACACCACGCTGGAGTACGGCTACCCGCGCAACGACGTCTTCCAGAGCGCCACTTCGGACGACGTGGCCCGGATGCGCTCACTGCTCGGCATCCCGGAGGGCACGGTCGCGGTCCTGTACGCCCCGACCCACCGCGACTACTGCCGCACCCAGCGCCCCGCCCTGGACCTGGAGCGCGTCCTGCGCCGCCTCGGCCCCCGCTTCGTCGTCCTCGCCCGCGCCCACTACTGGCACGGCGGCCCGCTCGCCCGCTCCAGCGCCGAGCGGATCATCGACGTCAGCGGCCACCCGAGCGTGGAGTCGCTCTGCCTCGCCTCGGACGTGCTGGTCACCGACTACTCGTCGCTGATGTTCGACTACGCCAACCTGGACCGGCCGATCGTCGTGCACACCGGTGACTGGGACGCGTACGACGCCGCCCGGGGCACCTACTTCGACCTGCGGGCCTTCCCGCCGGGCGCGGTCGCCCGCAGCGAGGACGAGCTGATCGACATCTTCGCCACCGGCCACTGGCGCGGCTCGCGCTCCGCCCAGCTGCGCTCGGCCTTCCGGGAGCGGTTCTGCCCGTACGACGACGGACACGCCGCCGAACGCGTCGTACGGCATGTGGTGCTGGGCGAGACGGCGGGGCGCCCGGCGTTCGTTCCGCTCGCCGAGCGGCGGCCGGCGCCGTCGGCCGCCTCCGCGCTCGCGCGCTCCCCGCTCGCCACCGCGCCGCATTCCGGTTCCCTCCCCGTCACCGGGAGCCGCTGAACACCGTTGGTCCTCACGGGAGTTCCCATGCCCCTCGGTACGACGCGGCCCACTCCGGTCCGGCCGTCCACCTGGCGTCCCGCCGGACGGCCCGGCCGCGTCCGCAAGACAACAGAAAGAGCAGAATGCCCCGCTTCAGCATCATCGTCCCGTCCCACGGGGTCGCTGGTCGGCTGTCCCAGGCGCTGGACTCGGTCCTCGGCCAGTCCTTCGGCGACCTGGAGCTGATCCCGGTCTGCGACGCCCCCGACGCCCCGGCCGCCGCGGTGGCTGCCGCGTACGCCGAGCGGGACTCCCGGGTGGCACCGGCCACCTCACCACCCTCCGCCGGTCTGAGCGGGGCGCGCAACACCGGGATGCGGGCGGCGACCGGCGCCTATGTGCTGTTCCTCGACGGCGACGACCTGCTCGTGCCGGGCGCGCTGGCGGCGCTGGACGCGCGGCTGACCGAGACCGCCGGGGTCGACGTGCTCTACACCGAGCACGAGCGGACCCCCTGGTGGGAGGGCGAGCCGACGAACCCCGCCGCCCCGCTGCTGGCCAAGGCACCGCAGGGCGCCTTCGCCCCGGAAAGGTTCCCCGGGCTGACCGGCGTGCAGCTCCCGGCGTGGAGCGCCGTCTACCGGCGCGCCTTCCTCGCCGAACGGGAACTCGCCTTTCCCGACAGCCACTTCACGGACCTCGGCTGGGGCGGCCTGACCACGCTCGCCGCCCGGCGGATCGCGGTGCTGCGCCAGGTCGTCGTACGGCACCGGCTGCGCCGGCAGGGCAGCCGGCTCAACCTTCCCGGACCGCACCAGCAGGCCCTGCTGGACCAGGTGGAGCTGGTGCTGACCAGGGCGGCCGGGGCCGGTCTGCCCGCCGAGCGGACCCGGGTGCTGTTCGAGGAACTGTTCGGGTATGTGCTGAAGACCGCGTCCCGGCCGGAGCGGCTGCCCTCGGGGCACCGGGCGTTCTTCCGCCGGGCCGGCCGGCTGTACCGGGCGCACCGGCCCGCGGACCACCGCGCACCGGGCGGCAGTCTGGGGGTGCAGCACCGGCTGCTGGCGGCGGGCGCGTACACCGCGTTCCGTGCGCTGCGCGGGGCCAACCAGGCCGCGGCGAAGGCCGCCGAGCGCCTTCCGCGCCCGCGGATGCTGCGCACCCGGCTGCGCTACGCCCGGGACCTGCGCCGCCCGCTGGATCCCGGCCTGGCCGTGTTCAGCGCCTACTGGGGCCGCGGCTACGCCTGCAACCCGGCCGCCATCCACGCCAAGGCCCGCGAACTCGCCCCGCACCTGCGCTCGGTGTTCCTGGTCGAGGCCGACCAGGCCCATGCCATGCCCGAGGACGTCGACTTCGCGGTGCTCGGCTCGCGCCGCTCCTGGGAGGTGCTGGCCCGCGCCGCCTTCCTGGTCAACAACGCCAACTTCGCCGAGGACGTGGTCAAGCGGCCGGGCAGTGTGCATCTGCAGACCCAGCACGGCACCCCGCTGAAGACGATGGGCGTGGACCAGTCGACGTATCCGGTGGTGGCCGCGCAGTCCGGCAGCTACACCAAGTTGCTGGGCCGGGTGGACCGCTGGGACTTCAACCTCTCCGCCAACCGCCACTCCACCCAGATGTGGGAGCGCGCCTTCCCGGGCTCGTACGAGCACCTGGAGTACGGCTATCCGCGCAACGACGTCTACTACACGGCGACCGCCGAGGACGTCGCCCGCGTCCGGCGCGAACTGGGCGTGCCCGAGGGCGCGACGGCCGTGCTGTACGCGCCGACCCACCGCGACCACCACACCGGGTTCGAGACCGGCCTGGACCTGGAGGCCTTCTGTGCGGCGGCCGGCGAGGACGTGGTCGTGCTCCTGCGCGCCCACTACTTCTACGACCGGGGGTGCTCCCGGGGTCCGGACCTGGCCGGCCGGATCATCGACGTGACCGCGCACCGCTCCGCCGAGGACGTGTGCCTGGCGGCGGACGCGCTGGTCACCGACTACTCCTCCATCATGTTCGACTACGCGAACCTGGACCGGCCCATCGTCGTGTACGCCGACGACTGGGAGGTCTACCGGGAGACGCGGGGCGTCTACTTCGATCTGATGACCGAGCCGCCGGGACCGGTCGTGCGCACCCCCGAGGAACTGGCCCGCGTCTTCCGCGACGGCCCGTACGCGGGGCCGGAGGCCAGGGCCCTGCGGGCTGCGTTCCGCGAGCGGTTCTGCCAGTTCGACGACGGCCGGGCCGCCGAACGCGTCGTACGGCGGGTGCTGCTCGGCGAGCCGCCGGAGGCGATCCCGCCGGTGATCCCGCTCGCGGAGCGCATCCCCGCCCCCGCCGCCGCGACCCTCGTGAGGAGCTGACCCGCCGTGCCCCGCTTCAGTGTCATCGTCCCCTGCTTCAAGGTGCAGGGCTTCCTGCGCGAGTGCCTGGACTCGGTGCTGCTGCAGTCCTTCAACGACCTCGAACTGATCGCCGTGGACGACTGCTCGCCCGACGGCTGCGGCGCGATCCTGGACGAGTACGCCGGGCGCGACCCGCGGGTGAAGGTGCTGCACCTGCCGGAGAACGCCGGCCTCGGCCGGGCCCGCAACGCCGGTCTGCCGCACGCCACCGGCGACTACCTGTTCTTCCTGGACAGCGACGACACCCTCACCCCGGGCGCGCTGCGCGCGATGGCCGACCGGCTGGCGGAGTCCGGCGACCCGGACGTCCTGGTCTTCGACTACGCGCGCACCTACTGGTGGGGCGGCACCCGGCGCAATGTGCTCGCGCACGTGCTCGCCGAGGCCGGCGCGGACACCTTCACGGTCGCCGACCGGCCGGAGATCCTGGACCTGCTGATGGTGGTGTGGAACAAGGTCCACCGGCGCGACTTCGTCGAGGAGCACGGCTTCACGTTCCCGCCCGGGTACTACGAGGACACCCCCTGGACGTTCCCGGTCATGCTCAGCGCCCGCCGGATCGCCGCGCTGGACCGGATCTGCCTGAACTACCGGCAGCGCCGGCAGGGCAACATCCTGTCCACCACCAGCCGCAAGCACTTCGACATCCACGACCAGTACGAGCGGGTCTTCGCCTTCGTGGAGCGGCACGAGGAGCTGTGGAGCTGGCGGCCGTATCTGCACCGCAAGATGGGCGAGCACTGTCTGGACATCCTCGCCAAACCGGACCGGCTGCCGCCCGCGGACAAGGCCGAGTTCTTCCGGCGCACGGCGCACATGTTCCGCAGGCACCGGCCCGAGGACGCCCTGGTGGACGGTGAGGTCGCCCTGCTGGAGGGCGGCTACGCGGGCTACCTGCTGAGGCGGAAGGCCGCGCTGGCCGGCCGGGAGGCCGGGCGGCGGGCGGTGCAGACCCGCCGGACGGCCGCCGCGCGGGCCCGGCGCGGCTGGACCGGGCTGCACGCACGTCTGCCGCTGGACCCTCACCTGGTGGTGTACTCGGCGTCCTCGCACGCGGGGGTGCTGGGCGACCCGGCGGCCGTGTACCGCAAGGCCGCCGAGATCGCCCCGCAGCTGCGCGGGGTGTGGGTGGTCCGGGACGCGGAGACCGCGGCCCGGCTGCCGTCGGGCATCGAGCACGTGGTCATGGGATCCCGGCGCTATCTGGAGGTCACCGCGCGGGCGAAGTTCTTCGTCAACGACGTCAACTGGCCCGGCTCGCTGGCCAAGCGGCCCGGCAGCGTGCACGTGCACACGCACCGGGGCACCCCGCTGAAGTACATGGGCGCCGACCTGCTGGACAAGCCCGGCGCCCGGCTCGGCTTCGACGTGCCGCAGATGCTGCGCCGGGCCGACCGCTGGGACTACAGCCTGGTCGCCAACCGGCACTCCGAGCTGGTCTGGGAGCGTGCCTACCCCTGTCACTTCACCTCGGTGCGCACCGGCAGCCCGCGCAACGACGCGCTGGTCGGCGCCGGCGACCGGGACGGCGGCGGCTTCCGGCAGCGGTACGGGATCCCCGAGGACCACACGGTGGTGCTGTACGCGCCGACCCGCCGGGACTACCGCCGGGGCGGACATGTGGACCGGCTGGACCTGGCCCGGTTCGCGGCCGACCTGGGCGAGGGCCACACCCTGGTGGTCCGGCTGCACCCGACGCTCGCGACCGGTCCCGCACGCGGCATGGGCCTGACCGAGCTGGCCCGGCGCGGGACCGTGGTCGACGCGACCGACGAGCCGGGCGTCGAGGAGGTGATGCTCGCCTCCGACGCGCTGGTCACCGACTATTCGGCGCTGATGTTCGACTACGCCAACCTGGACCGGCCCATCGTGGTGCACGCCGACGACTGGGCCGCGTACACGGCGAGCCGGGGCGCCTATCTCGACATCACCGCGGAGGCGCCGGGTCATGTCTCGCGGTCCTACCGGGAGCTGGCGTGGCTGTTCGCGTCCGGGTCGTGGCGGGACGAGGAGTCGAAGCGGCTGCGGGCGGACTTCCGGGCGCGGTTCTGCGAGTACGACGACGGGCGCGCGGCCGAGCGGGTCGTACGGACACTGCTGCTCGGCGGCTCGATGCCCGACGCCGGGCCGGACGCCCCGCAGATTCCCGGTCAGTCCGTCGCCGGTGATCTGCTGGCCTCGACGTGAGGCCGGCAGATCACCGGTGGGACCGCGTCCGGCCGGGTCCGGCCGAGCGCGCCCCGGCGGGACCCGGTGAGACCCGGCTGGACCAGGTGAGACCCGGTGAGACCTGGTCCGGCCGGGCGTCCGCCGGCCGGTCCCGGCGGTCCTACTCGATGACGAGGTCGACCTCGATGTTGCCGCGAGTGGCGTTGGAGTAGGGGCAGACCTGGTGAGCGGTCTCGACCAGCTTGCGGCCGGTCGCCTCGTCCACGGTCCCGGGCAGCTCGATGCGCAGGGTCACCTTCAGGCCGAAGCCCTCGCCCTGCTTGCCGATGCCGACCTCGGCGGTCACGGCGGCGTCGCTGACGTCCACCTTCGCCTGCCGGCCGACGAGGCCGAGGGCGCTGCCGAAGCAGGCGGCGTAGCCGGCGGCGAAGAGCTGCTCGGGGTTGGTGCCCTGGCCGTTGCCGCCCAGCTCCGCAGGCGGGGCCAGCTTGAGGTCGATCTTGCCGTCGGAGGAGACGGCGCGGCCCTCGCGGCCGTGGGTGGCGGTGGCGACAGCGGTGTAGAGCGCGTCCATGGAAGACCATCCCTCTCGAAATGATGTGCGGTCCGGCGGCTCCTGTCCGGCCGCCTTCCCGGCCACAAGTAGAGCACACAATTCAGTTGTGCACAACTAAGTGGCCGGCAAGGGCTATCCTGGAGCCATGACCGCCTCGCCGACCCCGCAGACCGCCGCCGCCTCCCCGACGGACTGGCTCCGCCTGGACCGCCAGATCTGCTTCTCGCTGCATGCCGCGTCCCGCGCCTTCAACGGCGTCTACCGCGTGCTCCTCAAGGACCTGGGGCTCACCTACCCCCAGTACCTGGTGATGCTGGTGCTGTGGGAGCAGGGCGACCTGCCGGTCAAGGGGCTCGGCGAGCAGCTGCGCCTGGACTCCGGCACGCTGTCACCGCTGGTCAAGCGATTGGAGGGGGCCGGTCTCGTACGGCGCGAGCGCAGCGCGCACGACGAGCGCTCGGTCCAGGTGCGGCTGACCGAGGAGGGCGCCGCGCTGCGCGAGCGGGCCCTGGAGGTGCCGCCCCGCATCCTGGCGGCGACGGGCTTCGACGTGTCGGAGATCGGCGAGCTGCGCGACCGTCTGGACCGGCTCACGGCCGCGCTGGACGCGGCGGCCCTGGAAGAGACTCCGTAGCGCCGGCCCGGCTCGGGCGGACGTAGAGCCGGACCGTCACATCGCCCTGCACGGACTCCTCGCCCGGGACGAACTCCCGGGCGAGGAGGGCGAGTTTGGCCCGCTCGGTGGAGCTGCCCGGTCTCCAGCGCCCGCCGAGCAGATCCCGGTCGGCGACGACCCACACCCGGTCGAGCCGGGCCATCCGGCGGCGCAGGGTGCCCGCCGTGACCTCCCGCCCGTACAGCGTCCCGGACTCGGCGGCGGACTCGGCCAGCGCCACGTCCCTGGTCCCCCGGAACGCCCCCGGGTAGGCGAGGGCCGCGTTCCGCGTCTGCACCGGCAGGAAGAGCACGGCGTCCCCGGCCCGCACCTCCCGCGCGGCGACCCGGGAGACGGCGGCGAGGTCGTCGGGCCGGTGGGCCGGGCTGCGGTCGCCGCGCAGCAGGGGGAGCTGCTGGGCGAGGACGAGACCCACGGCCAGGACACCGGTCAGGGTGAGGAGCGGGGAGTGCGGTGCCGGGTGCCCCCGCGTCCACAGGCGGGCGGCGGCCCCGGCCACCCGGTCGGCCCCCGCCGCCACCAGCAGCGGCGCCCCCGACAGGGCGTACAGCACGTACCGGTCGACGTACAGCGGCGACAACTGCGAGACCAGCATCAACGCGACCGGCGGCACCACGGCCAGCGGCAGACAGACCCCCGCGCAGGTCACCTCCCCCTTGCGCCCCACCAGCCCCGCCAGCGCCAGGAGGGCCAGGGCGAGACACGTCCAGTACACCCCGTCCGCCGGCCCGAGAAAGGTGCGCAGCAGCCCCTGCGCCGTCTGCACGGTCGGCTCCCGCAACCACGCCACCTGCGCCGACTGTTCACTGGAGACGAGCGCCATCGGCAGCAGCGCAAGACCCACCGCACCCGCCGCGCATCCCCAGCCCCGCCACACCCGTACCCCCGCCCGGGCCAGCGCCAGCGCCACCGCGTGGGCGGGCAGCAGCAGGACCGCGAACTCGTGCAGCCAGCAGGTGAGGCCGAGGACGACGCCGTAGACCCACCAGGAACCGCCCTGCACGGCACGGACGAACTGCAGCGTCGCCGCCGTGACGCCGGCCGCGACCAGGGCGTAGGAGCGGCCCTCCTGTGCGTAGTGGCCGGCCATCGGCGAGATCGCGTACAGCAGCCCGGCCCACAGCCCCACGCGCGGCCGGACCAGCCGGGCGCCGAGCGCGGCCACCAGGCCCGCGGTGACCGCCGCCGCGCACACCGACGGAAGCCTGAGGACGACCTCGCCGGGGTGGACGACGAGGACGGCGTGCATGAGCAGGTAGTACAGGCCGTGCACCGCGTCCACCCCGTGCAGCAGCCGCCAGATCTGCGGCACCGTACGGCGTGCGACCTGGAAGGTGACCGCCTCGTCCCGCCACATCCCGCCACGGTCGAGACCCCACAGGCCGATGGCGAGCATCACCAGCGCGGGCACGGACACGGCGGCGGTGCGGCAGGCGCGCGACGGAACGCGCCCCGGCGCATCGGGCGCACTCGGCGCACCGTGCGCCGCATCGCTCGTTGCACCCGTCGGTACGACGACGGCCGCACCAGCCGCCCTGCGCGACTGCGGTTTCACAAGAGGCCTGACATTCACCACGGCTCGATCTTTTGCGATTAGCCAACCTTTTCCGCTCATTGACGGCGTATCGGCATGGATACACCACCCGCGCACATTAGGCTCCCACGTGATGAACCGTCTCCGTGTCACCCCCGGCCCGGTCCTCGCCCTCTCCGTCGTCTGGCTCGCCACCCGCGCGCTGATGCTGTGGCTGCTCGCCCACGGCAGCGCCCGCCTGCTCGGCGAGGGTTCGGTCTCCCGTGAGGTGTGGCGGCTGTACGTGCACTGGTACGGCGTCCTGTCGCACGGCGCGTTCCCGGCGCACGACACCACGTGGCAGTACCCGCCCGGTGCGGGCGTGGTCCTGCTGGCACCGGGCCTGCTGCCGTGGCTGACGTACTTTCAGGCGTTCGTGGTGCTGACCCTGGCCGCGGACGCGCTGGTCACGAGGGCGCTGGTCCGGGCGGGGAGACGTCCTGGGCGGAGCCTGCTCGGCGCGGCCCTGTGGACCTGCGGTCTGCCGCTGCTGCTGCACATGCCGCTGGTCCGGTACGACGTGCAGGTGACCGCGCTCGCCGTCGTCTCCCTGTTGACCTCGGCGCGGTCCCCGCGCGCGGGCGGCGTGCTCGCGGCACTGGGTGCGCTGGTGAAGGGGTGGCCGGCGCTGGTGCTGCTGGGGACGCCCCGCGGGCGCGCGACCCGGACGGCGTGGACGTGGGCGGCGGCGGGCGGCGGCGCGATCCTGGTCCTCCTGGCGGTTTCGTTCAGGAATCCGCTCGCCTTCCTGCGGCAGCAGGGCGGCCGGGGTGTGCAGATCGAGTCGCTCGGCGGTACGGCGCTCAACCTCGCCCGGCACGCGGGCTGGCACGGCCGGGCCCACTACCAGTACGGCGCGATCGAGATGGTCGGCCCGCACGTGGCCGCCGTCGCCACCGCCTCCCTCGGGCTCACGGCGGCCGCCTTCGGGCTCCTGCTGCTGTGGCGGCTGCGGGCGCGCCGGTGGAGCGAGGCCACGCCGTTCGACGCCGCGCTGAGCGCGGTGCTGCTGTTCACCGTCACCAGCCGGGTCATCAGCCCCCAGTACATGATCTGGCTGCTCGGCCTGGCCGCCGTGTGCCTGACCTCGCGCCGCACCAGCCAGCGCCCGGTGGCCCTGCTGGTCCTCGCGGCGAGCGGGCTGAGCAGCGTGGCCTTCCCGATGTACTACCACGACGTGGTCAACGGCACCTGGACGGGCTGCCTGCTGATGCTGGGCCGCAACGGGCTGCTGGCGGTCGCGGCGGTGCTGTCCTTCGTCCGGCTGTGGCGCTCCGCGCGGCCGCCGGCCGGAACGTCCCGGCCCGCGACGGAACCCCGACCCGATTCCGACCGTCTTCAGGACCGAGCACTAACCGCGTCTTAACGGGTTATTACTGAACATTTCTACGCTCACCGTTCGTGGATCCCATGCCTTGTGACCCCCCAGACCTGCAGCCGGCCCCTCAGGTCGCCGTCGTCGTCATCGGCTACAACGACGGAGCCCATGTGGCCGAGGCCGTGCGATCCGCGCTCGGCCAGGGGCCGGCCGTCGGTGAGGTCCTCGCCGTCGACGACTGCTCCACCGACGGCAGCGCCGAGCTGCTCGCACGGCTGGCCGCCGGGGAACCCGGACTTCGGGTGGTGCGCCGGGAGACGAACAGCGGTGGCTGCGGCACTCCGCGCAACACCGGGATCGACGCGGTGACGTCGCCGTACCTGATGTTCCTCGACAGCGACGACGTACTGCCGCCCGGTGCGGTGGACGCGCTGCTGACGGCGGCCACCGGGGCGGGCGCCGAGGTCGCGAGCGGCCTGTGCGTGCGCCGGGAACTGCCCTCGGGGCGCGAACAGCCCTGGCAGGCACCCCTCTACGCGGCGCACACCATCCTCGCGCGCCCCTCGCAGCGCCCCCGGCTGGTCCACGACACGCTGTGCGTCAACAAGCTGTACCGGACGGACTTCCTGCGCGAGCACGGCATCCGCTTCCCCGAAGGGCGCTTCCTCTACGAGGACTTCGTCTTCACGGCGCGCGTACTGGCCGCCGCGCCGCGCATCGCGCTCGTACCGGACCGCGTGTACGTGTGGCACGTGCGCCGGTCCGCCGAGCAGTTGTCGCTCTCCCTGGACCGGGGGAGCATCGACAACTGGAAGGCGCGCACCCGGGCGTGCGCGATGGCGTACGACATTCTGCTGGGCGCCGGCCAGAAGGAGCTGGCGCGGAGCGCGCGGGCCAAGTTCCTGGACCACGAGGTGCGCATGTATGCGCGCGAGCTGGGGTTGCACGACGTGCACTACCAGCGCGCGTGGTGGGCGCACACCCGCGAGTACCTCGCCCGCTTCGACGCCGCCGACTGGGAGCTGAACCCGACGGCACCCGGCCGGCTGCTCGCCCGGCTCGTCCTGGAGTCCCCCGAACCGTGCGATCTGCCCCGGCTGAAGGAGCTGGCCGCCCGCCCGGCCCGGCTGCTCCCGCCCTACGTCCGGGTCCCCGACGGCACTCCCGTCTGGTCCGCCGAGCTGCCCCAGGTCACCCTCACCCCCTTCCTGACCCGCCCGGCCCACGTCCTGCCGCTCGCCGTCGACGGCGAACTGCGCCCACGCGCGCGTGGCACCCGGCTGCGCCTGCGGCTGCACGAGCTGTACGGGCGGATGGCCGAGGCCGCCCCGCAGGAGGTGGAGGTGGAATGGCAGTGCAGGGAGGAGGGGCGCGCGGCCCAGCGCGCGACGAGCGCACTCACGCCCTCCGGCCCGGCCGGCTGGTCGGCCGAGGTGCCCGTCGACCTGGCCGCGCTCGGCGGGGGCGGCTGGGACCTGCGCCTGACCGTGCGCTTCGCGGACGGCACCCACCGCAACGTCACGGCGCACGCCCTCGCGGGCGCCGGCCGGCTGCGCCGGCGCGCCGTACCGAGCGCGCGGCGCGGGGTGGTGCTGGTCCGGCCGTACGCCACGCACTCCGGTGCCCTGGCGCTGCGCGTGGCCACCGGGATGCGCGGAGTCATGAAGATCGTCCGCGGACGGCTGCGCCGCCTGCTTCACTGAACATCGGGCTGCACCGAACATCGGAATTCACCGAACATCGGGCCTCACCCAACGACACGGACCGGACGAAACGGACCGAGAACCGCCGGCCACCGCAGGCCGGCCGATGAGGGGACAGCGGTACATGACCTGGCTGATCACCGGCGGCGCCGGATACATCGGGGCGCACGTCGTACGCGCGATGACCGAGGCGGGCGAACGGACGGTGGTCTACGACGACCTGTCCACCGGCCTCGCCGAGCGTGTGCCGCAGGAGGTGCCGCTGGTGGTGGGCTCGGTCCTGGACGGCGGGAAGGTGGCCCGCGCCCTCGCCGAGCACGAGGTCACCGGGGTCGTCCACCTCGCGGCGAAGAAGCAGGTGGGCGAGTCCGTGGACCTGCCGCTGCACTACTACCGGGAGAACGTGGAGGGCCTGCGCGTCCTGCTGGAGGCGGTGACGGCCGCGCAGGTCCCGTCGTTCGTGTTCTCGTCCTCGGCGGCGGTGTACGGCATGCCGGACGTGGACCTCGTGACCGAGGAGACCCCCTGCCTCCCCCTCTCCCCGTACGGCGAGACCAAGCTGGCCGGCGAGTGGCTGGTCCGCGCGACGGGCCGGGCGACGGGACTGGCGACCGCGTCCCTGCGCTATTTCAACGTGGCGGGCGCGGCCACCCCCGCCCTGGCGGACACCGGCGTCTTCAACCTCGTCCCGATGGTCTTCGAGAAGCTCACCGAGGGCGCGGCCCCGCGCATCTTCGGCGACGACTACCCGACCCCCGACGGCACCTGCGTCCGCGACTACATCCATGTGGTCGACCTGGCCGAGGCCCATGTGGTGGTCGCCCGTGCCCTGCGGTCCACGCCCGGCCACGACCTGACCCTCAACATCGGCCGCGGGGAGGGTGTCTCGGTCCGCGAGATGATCGACCGGATCAACGCGGCCACCGGCTACGACCGGCCCCCCGCCGTCACCCCGCGCCGCCCCGGCGACCCCGCCCGGGTCGTGGCCTCCGCCGACCGCATCGCGACGGAACTGGGCTGGACGGCGAAGTACGACGTCCAGGACATGATCACCTCGGCCTGGGAAGGCTGGCTGCGACTGCACCCGGAGGCGGCCCGGTCGTAGGCTCCCCGGATGACCGCCCCCTCCCGCACCGAGCGCGCCATCGGCACCCTGCTCGGCTCCGCCGCCGGCGACGCACTCGGAGCCCCCTTCGAGTTCGGCCCCGAGTCCGCCTTCACCTCCCGCTTCCCGCACCCCGGGCACGGCGACGAGATGTGCGGGGGCGGGGGCTGGGACCCCGGCGAGGCGACCGACGACACACAGCTGGCGGTCCTGACCGCCGAGTCGCTGCTGGAGCACGGCGATCTGAACCTTCCGGACGTCTTCCGGCGCTTCCAGCGGTGGGCGGCGGCCGACCCGAAGGACATCGGCCTCCAGACGGAGGCGGTCCTGAGCAGCGGCGCCCCCTGGGACACGGCCGCGGCCCTGCACTTCCGGGTCAGCCAACGGGCCGCCGGCAACGGGGCGTTGATGCGGGCGGCACCCTCGGCGGTCCGCTTCGCCCGCGACGGCCGCGAGGCCACGATGGACGCCGCCCGCCGGCTGTCCGCCCTCACCCACGGCGACCCGGCGGCCTGGGAGGGCACGGCCGTCCTGCACGAGCTGATCCGGGTCGCCCTGGCCGGAAACGACCCGCTGGCTGCCGTACCCGACACCCTGACGGCGCTCCACCCCGGCCACCGGGCCCGGTATGCGACGGTCCTCTCCCCCGACTGGCACCCGGACCTGGCCACGGAGTTCAACGGCGCGGTCTGGCCCTGCCTCGGCTCGGCGGTCTGGGCCCTGCGCACGACGAGGTCCTACGAGGAGGCCGTGCGGGCGGCGATCGACCTGGGCGGTGACACGGACACGGTGGCAGCGGTCACCGGGGCGCTGGCGGGAGCGGTGTACGGGGTCGCGGCGGTGCCGCAGCGGTGGGCGGAGGCGGTCCATGTGCCGCTGCCGGGGTTCGGGGGCCGGGTGCTGAGAGCGCCGGACCTGAGGGAACTGGGCCGGCGGTTGGCGTAGCGGCGAGGGTGTGACGCTCGGGCAGCCGCGGTTGCGCTGCGGACGGCCGCCGTTGCGCTGCGGGCAGCCGCCGTTGTGCCTGCGTGCCGTTCCCGGGTGCGGGGGCGTGGTGGGCATTCGCGCAGTTCCCCGCGCCCCTGGGCCCTGGTGTCCTAGCTCAGACACCAGCCGCAAAGTAGGTCGCGGGTAGCCGGATGCGTCCCGTTTCCCGGCCCGGGGCGCAGTCGTTGGTCTGATCGAGTGATCGAAGCCAAAGGGGCGGGCGTGCGACAAGAGTGGTCGCCGGAAGAGCTGTTGGCGAACTGGGCGCTGGTAGACGGCGACTGGGATCTGGTGGCGAACAAGAGCGGGGCGACCCGGCTCGGCTTCAGCCTGTTGCTGAAGTTCTTCGAGCTGGAAGGCCGGTTCCCCGATGTGCTGGAAGAGGTCCCGCCGGCCGCGGTGGGGTACGTCGCCGATCTGGTGAAGGTCCCGGCCACCGACTTCGCGAAGTACACACTGGTCGGTCGGACCGCCGAGTACCACCGCAAGCAGATCCGTGAGGCCCTGAGGTTCCGGCCGTCGACGGTCGCAGACGAGAAGGCGCTGGCCGAGTGGCTGGCCGTGGAGGTCTGTCCGGTCGAGCTGGTGGAGGACCGGCAGCGCGAGGCCCCTGCTGGTCGAGTGCCGGGCCCGGAAGACTGAGCCGCCGGGCCGGACCCGGGTCGAGAAGGTGCTCGTCGCGGCGCGGGGCAAGTGGGAGAAGACGTTCTGCGCCTGCACGATCGGCCGCCTGGGCGAGGCGGGCACGGCTCGGCTGCTGTCCCTGGTGGCCGTGGACAACGAGGCGGGGACCGCTCTGCTGGCCGCGCTCAAGCGCGACCCGGGAGCGGTGGGCCTGGACTCCCTGCTCACGGAGATCACCAAGCTCAACGACGTGCGCAAGCTCGGCCTGCCCGACGGGCTGTTCGCAGGCTGCTCGGAGAAGCTGGCGGGCACGGGCGATCAAGATGTACCCCTCGGACTTCCGCGACACGAGCGAGGACGTACGGATCACCTTGCTCGCGGCGCTGTGCTCGTCCCGTCAGGCGGAGATCACCGACACCCTGGTCGACCTGCTGGTCGCCCTGGTTCACAAGATCAACGCTCGTGCCGAGCGGCGGGTGGAGAAGCAGCTCACCGCCGAGTTGAAGAAGGTCCGCGGCAAGGAGGGCATCCTCTTCAAGCTGGCAACGGCCGCCGTCGACAAGCCCGACGAGGTCGTACGCCGTGCCCTGTTCCCGGTGGTCGGGGAGAAGACGCTGCGCGAGCTGGTGGCCGAGGCCAAGGCGAACGAGAAGGTCTTCAAGGCCAAGGTCCGCACCACGCTCCGGTCGTCGTACAGCTCGTACTACCGGCAGATGCTGCCTCCCCTGCTGAACACGCTGGGCTTCCAGTGCAACAACACCGCCTACCGGCCGGTGATGGACGCGATGAAGCTGCTGAAGAAGTACACCGACGTCGACGGCAAGACCCGCTTCTACGACGCCGGTGATGAGGTGCCGATGGACGGTGTGGTGCGCAAGGACTGGCACGAGGCGGTCGTCGACGACAAGGGCAGGGTCGAGCGCATCCCGTACGAGCTGTGCGTCCTGGTCGTGCTGCGGGACGCGGTCCGCCGCCGCGAGATCTACGTCGAGGGCGCGGCCCGTTGGCGCAACCCGGAGGACGACCTGCCCGGCGACTTCGAGGCCACCCGCACCGTGCACTACGCCGCGATCCGCCAGCCGTTGAACCCGAGGGCGTTCATCGCGGACCTGAAGAAGCGCATGACCGCGGGCCTGGACCAGCTGTCCGCCTCACTCGCGGACGGCTCGGCGGGCGGGGTGAAGGTCACCACCCGCAAGGGCGAGCCGTGGATCACCGTGCCGAAGCTGGAGCCGCTGGCCGAGCCCACCGGCCTGGCGGCCCTCAAGGAGGAGGTCGCACGCCGCTGGGGCGTGCTCGACCTCCTGGACGTGCTGAAGAACGCCGACTTCCTCACCGGCTTCACCGAGGAGTTCTCCTCGGTGGCCGCCTACGAGCGCATCGAGCGTGACGTCCTCCAGCGCCGCCTGCTGCTGGCCCTCTTCGCGCTGGGCACGAACATGGGCATCCGCGCGATCGTGGCGACCGGGGAGCACGGCGAGAGCGAGGCGGCGCTGCGGCACATGCGCCGGCACTTCGTCACCGTCGACAACCTGCGGGCCGCCGTCACCAGGCTGGTGAACGCCACCTTCGCCGCCCGCGACACCGCGTGGTGGGGCCGCGGCACCGCGTGCGCGTCGGACTCGAAGAAGTTCGGGTCCTGGTCCTCGAACTTCATGACCGAGTACCACGCCCGCTACGGCGGCAACGGCGTGATGATCTACTGGCACGTCGAGCGGAAGAACGTCTGTATCTACTCCCAGCTCAAGAGCTGTTCGTCGTCCGAGGTCGCCGCGATGATCGAGGGCCTGCTGCGGCACTGCACCGACGCCGAGATCGAGTCCAACTACGTCGATACCCACGGCGCGAGCGTCGTCGGATTCGCCTTCACCGAACTGCTGAACTTCCGCCTGCTGCCCCGGCTGAAGAACATCGGCAGCATCCGCCTGTACCGCCCGGACGACGCCCCGCCCGGCTGGCCAGCGCTCGGCGCCTCGCTGACGCGGCCGATCCGCTGGGAGCTGATCGAGCGGCAGTACGACCAGATGGTCAAGTACGCGACCGCGCTCCGGCTCGGCACCGCCGAGGCGGAGCAGGTCCTGCGACGCTTCACCCGCGGCGGCCCCAAGCACCCCACCTACGCCGCGCTCGAAGAACTCGGCCGCGCGGTGGGTACGGTCTTCGCCTGCGACTACCTCGCCAGTCCCGGCCTGCGTCGGGAGGTCCACGGCGGGCTCCAGGTCGTGGAGAACTGGAACAGCGCGAACACCGTGCTCCATTACGGCAAGGACGGCGCCCTGACCGGCCCGGACAAGGAGCACGCCGAGACCTCGATGCTCGCCCTGCACCTGCTCCAGTCCGCGCTCGTGCACGTCAACACCCTGCTGGTGCAGCAGGTCCTGGCCGAACCGGCGTGGGCGAAGAAGCTCAGCGACGAGGACCGGCGCGGCCTGACCGCGCTGTTCTGGTCCAACGTCAACCCGTACGGCACCTTCCGCCTGGACATGAACAAGCGCCTCGACCTGGGGCCGGCCACCGCTGTGCCCCACCCCCGCACCCCGGTCGGCACCGCCAGCCGATCACGTACAGAGACACGGTGAAGGACTTCCAGGACCTCATCGGTGGGGAACGGGTACGCCCGCAGCGCGGAGTCTGGTCTCGGTGAGCGCGGTCAGCCGGGCCGCGACCGGTGCCTGGTCCTCGCGGTGGTTGTTGATCAGCTCGTACTGAGCCGAAGCCTTGGCCCATGCCCGCAGGCTGGCGTGATCCCCCAGCAACGAGGGATTGGCTAGGTAGCGGTCGGCCATGGCGGCCGCGAGTTCCTCGATCCTCGGGTCGTCCGGTTCCCAGGTCTCGGCCTCCCAGCCGCGCTTGGTCAGGTCGATGTACTCGGGGTCGTCCAGCCCGTGTTCGAGCTGCGTCAGGAAGCCGCCGAAGCCCTCCGGCACCAGCGCCCGGGCCAGGACCAGGGCCTCGCGCTGCGCGGCCACGTAGTCGGGGCTGAAGCCGAGGCCGGGCATCCGGTCCAGGACCGCGCAGGCGCGGTCGGGCAGCAGAGCCCGATCACCGTCGGTCAGCCGGTGCAGCGTGTCGCGGCGGGCGACCAGTTCATCGATGCGTTCGGTGAGCTGCCGCTCGACGTCGGTGAGCGCGGCGCCGAACTGCGCGGCGTCGGCGTCGAGCATGGGCCCGATCTCGGCCAGCGGCACGCCTGCGGCGGCCAGCGTCCGTACCTGCACCAGCTGCAGCAGTTCGCCGGATCCGTACCGCCGGTAGCCGGAGCTGTCACGCTCCGGCTCCGTGACCAGTCCGAGCTTGTGATAGTGCCGCACCGTCTTCACCGTGACACCGACGAACGCCGCCGCCTGCCCGATCGTCACCCCGTTCCTCATCAGCCCAGCTTGCCGCAGAACACCGTGTCGACGAAACGCTGCTGAGCGGTCTGGAATGCCGGTGCTATCGACAGGTCGGCGTCGTCCACCCAGGTCAGCCCGGCGGTCAGGGTCTTGCTGCCGTCGGGGGTGCTGTACATCAATGCCGCCGAGCCCATGGTGGCGCCGTTGTGGTGGAAGATGGTGCCGCCCTCAGTTTCCTGCGCGAACACCCCCAGGCCGTAGCCGACCACCGCCTCCGGCGTGCGCATCTCGGCCAACAGCTCGGCCGACAGGAGCTTGCCGCCCATCAGCGCGGAGAAGTACGTGTGCAGATCGTTTGTGGTCGAGATCATGTCGCCGCCGGCCCCCACCCAGGACGGGTTCTGACGGGTGACATCGACCGTCCGCTCCTGCCCAGCGTCCTCGTAGCGGTAGTAGCCGTGGTTGTGCGGCTCAGGGATCTCCGGCGAGGCGCCCGGCGCCACGGTGCCGGTCATCCCCAGCGGCCCCAAGATCAGCCGCTGCAACTCCTCGGCGAACGCACGGCCGGTGACCTTCTCGACCACCAGCCGGGCCAGCACGTAGTTGGTGTTGGCGTAGCTCCAGCCCTCACCCGGCGCGAACCGCGCCGGCCTGGACAACGACAGCCGAACCAGCTCTTCGGGCAGATAGGTCTTGAACCGGTTGTCCACCCACTCCTTGCCCTGCCAGGGGACCCCCAGCACGATTGTCCCGTCCTCGTAGAGCTCGCCGGTGTGGTTGAAGATCCCGCTGGTGTGCTGCAGCAGCATCCGCACCGTGATCCGCCGGTCGAGACCGAACTCGGGCAGGTAGTCATCGGCCGGAGCGTCCAGACCGATCTTTCCCTCGGCCACCAGCATGAGCACCGAGGTGGCGACGAAGCTCTTGGTGCTGCTGCCGATGCGGAAGTGCCCGTTCGTCAGCGGCTTGGCGCTCTGGCCCAGCTCGCGCACACCGGCGCTGCCGACCCACTCGCCCTGCTCGTCGTTCACCCGGAGCTGGACCCCGACGAAACCGGACTCGGCCAACTCCTCGATCGCCTTCTGCAGCTCCGGACGATCCTGCCCCTGGTCAGCAAGGTTGGTGGACATGTTGCTCCTTCACATCGGTTGTGCCCGGGTCGGCGTCGTGCCGATGCGATGAGCCTCCACCCTGCCCCAAGGTCAACCTCAAGTGTGATCCAGCCCACAGTCACTGCCGGTCGGCATGGCTGGCAGCCAGAAGGCCGCCAGCCCGATGGCGACCGCGGTGTTTCATGGGTGGTCGCTCATGAAACACCGCGGCCGCCCGGCGGTCCACCTGCGTCGATCTTGTTTCATGAGTTGTTGCAAACGACTGGACATCTGAAACACCCTCATGAAACGCTCCGGGGCGTGAGCGACGACTTCAAGCACGTGGAATCGCGTGACTGTCCGATGTCCACCTGCGCAGCCCCGGCGGGCTCTCCATGCCGGACCGGCAAGGGGAAGGTGGCCATCCAGTACCACACCGCACGCTTCCGCCTCGTGCCCCAACTCGCCCAGGCGCTCAGCGTGCCGACCCCCGCCGTACGCAAACCGGGGTCGGCGTGGACCGAGCTGCCCCGGCCGGTGAGCGCCGGCGCCGAACCCTCCGGACACGTCCGCCTCGGCTACGCACGGGCCTCGACCGCCCGGCAGTCCCTCGACGCACAGCTCGACTCGCTCGCCGAGGCTGGGGTGACCCGGGTCTTCTCCGAGAAGATCTCCACCCGCGCCACCCGGCGCCCCGAGCTGGAGGCCGCCGTGAAGCTCGCCGGGGAGATCCGCTCCTCCGGCGTCGCCGTCACCCTCGTCGTCCACGAGCACAAGCGCCTCGGCCGCGGCATCGAACTCGCCATGCTCGCCGAGGAACTGAAAGCGAGCGACGTCGGCCTGGAGTTCCTCACCGGAGAACTGAAGGGCTCGCACGACCCTTCCGGCATCGTGTTCACCGTGCTCGCGGCCATGTCCGGCATGGAGCGCGAGTACATCCGCGACCGCACCCTCGAAGGCCACGAGTCCGCCCGCAGACGCGGCAAGACCATCGGCGGCGCGGGCGTCACCGACGAGGACATGCTGTCCATGGCCCTCCACCTGCGCGATCAGGAGATGAGCCTGCGCGACATCGCCAAGCGACTTGTCATCACCACCGGCGCGAAGAAGGGCCAGCACCCCTCGCCCGCGACCGTCATGCGGATGCTGCGTGAACACGACGAGCAGGCCACAGCGGCGAGCGTCTGATCACCCCGCTACTTTGCGGCTGGTGTCTGAGCTAGGACACCAGGGCCCCCTGAGGGGGTACGGCGGCCGTGCTTGCGCGTGCCGCGGTGGTGGGCGGGCGTGGTTCGACGCCGGCGTCGGCACCAGAGCTAGCACCAGCGCCGGCGCCGGCACCAGGCAGTCTCACAGTGCCTTCAGGGCTCCCGCTGTGGCGCGGGCCAGGCTTGCCAGGTAGCCCTTGGGCAGCTTGGGGGAGCGGATGACCACCGAGCGCCAGTACAGCGGGCCGGAGATCAGGTCGAGGGCCAGGTCGGCGTCGACCCCGGCCCGCACCTCACCCCGTCGTTCCGCCGCCGCCACGATCTTGCTGGCGACGCCCTCCTGCCCGTCCCGCACCGCCTTCTGCAGAGCCTCCGCGATGTCGGGATTGCGTGCCGCCTCCGCCTGGAGGTCGGGGATGATCTGTGAGGCGACGGGGTGGCGCAGGGCGCGTGAGGTGACCTCGTAGAGGAGGCGGAGATCCCCCTCCAGGGAGCCGGTGTCCGGCGCCGGCAGGCCCATCACCGCCATCGCCGACACCACGTCCAGCACCAGGTGCAGTTTGGAACGCCAGCGGCGGTACACCGCCGTCTTGCCGACGCCCGCCCGGCGCGCGATGCCCTCGATGGACATACGGGCGTAGCCTACGGCCGCCAGTTCCTCGAAGACGGCCGCGCGGATGGCCTCGGTCACATCCTCCCGGAGCACGGCGGCCCCGGCGGGGGCCCGGCGGCGCGCACGCGTCGAGGGCTCGTCGGCGTTGGTCGTCATGCCGACCAGCATAGGGCGTTACGACGAAACGGTTGCGTTCCGACGGTCGATGGTTCTACGCTCACGTTGCGACGATACGGTCCCGTCCCGACGTAAGAGAACATGAAGAGAAGCGTAAGGAAACGCCGGGCGACGGACGAGGACCGCTCGGCCCCGGCGGCAGCCGGACGCACCCCCCTCCCCCGAGCGAAAGCAGCGGATGTGAGCCAGGTCCTCCACACACCGCCCCCCACCCAGGTCCCGGCCGAAGACGACCTCGCGGCACTGGCCGCCCGGCACGGCCTCACGGTCAGCGGCGCCCGCCCCACACTGCCGGAGTACGTCCGCCAGCTCTGGGCCCGGCGCCACTTCATCACCGCCTTCGCCACGGCCAAGCTCACCGCCCAGTACAGCCAGGCAAAGCTCGGCCAGATCTGGCAGGTGATGAACCCGCTCCTGAACGCGGCGGTCTACTACTTCATCTTCGGCGTGCTCCTGGGCACCAGCAAGGGCGTGCCGGACTACATCCCCTTCCTGGTCACGGGCGTGTTCATCTGGACGTTCACGCAGAGCTCGATCATGGCGGGCACCCGCGCCATCTCGGGCAACCTCGGCCTGGTCCGCGCCCTGCACTTCCCGCGCGCCTCGCTGCCGATCTCCTTCTGCCTCCAGCAGCTCCAGCAGTTGCTGTTCTCGATGACCGCGCTGGTCGTGATCATCCTGTCCTTCGGCATCCCGATCACGCCCCGGTGGCTGCTCGCGATCCCCGCACTGATCCTGCAGTCCGTCTTCAACGCGGGCGTGTCGATGATCATGGCCCGGTGGGGCGCCAAGACCCCGGACATCGCCCAGCTGATGCCGTTCGTGCTGCGCACCTGGATGTACGTGTCCGGCGTCATGTGGAGCATCAGCAAGCTCACCAAGAAGGACCACCTGCCGCACATCGTCACGGTCCTGCTGGAGACCAACCCGGCCGCCGTCTACATCGACCTCATGCGGTACGCGCTGATCCACAGCTTCCACGCCAAGCAGCTGCCCCCGCACGTGTGGGCGGCGGCCACCGGCTGGGCGCTGCTGGCCGGCATCGGCGGCTTCATCTACTTCTGGAAGGCTGAGGAGACGTACGGCCGTGGCTGAGCAGACCCCCGCGAACACCGAGAAGATCCCCACCGTCGTCGCCGACGACGTCGACATCGTCTACCGGGTCAACGGCACCGGCGCCGGCCGTGGCACCGCCACCGCCGCCCTGAACCGCATCATGCGCCGCCAGCAGGCCGAGAAGACGGCGGGCGTGCGCCGGGTGCACGCGGTGAAGAAGGTCTCGTTCGTCGCCTACAAGGGCGAGGCGGTCGGCCTGATCGGCACCAACGGCTCCGGCAAGTCGACCCTGCTCAAGGCGGTCGCCGGCCTGCTGCCCGTGGAGAACGGGCACATCTACACCAACGGCCAGCCCTCGCTGCTCGGCGTCAACGCGGCCCTGATGAGCGACCTCACCGGGGAGCGCAACGTCCACCTCGGCGGCCTCGCCATGGGCATGTCCCGCGAGGAGGTGAAGGAGCGCTACGAGGACATCGTCGACTTCTCCGGGATCAACGAGAAGGGCGACTTCATCACCCTGCCGATGCGCACGTACTCCTCCGGCATGGCCGCCCGGCTGCGCTTCTCCATCGCCGCGGCCAAGGACCATGACGTCCTGCTGATCGACGAGGCCCTCGCCACCGGCGACCGCAAGTTCCAGGTGCGCTCCGAGGAGCGGATCCGCGAGCTGCGGCAGCACGCGGGCACGGTCTTCCTGGTGAGCCACAACAACAAGTCGATCCGCGACACCTGCGAGCGGGTCCTGTGGCTGGAGCGCGGCGAGCTGCGCATGGACGGGCCGACCGAGGACGTCATGAAGGAGTACGAGGCCTTCACCGGCGACAAGAGCGACAAGAAGCAGGCACCGAAGCAGGCCGCGCCGCAGCAGGCGGCACCGGACCCGGAGGCTCCCAAAGTCCCTCTTCCTTCGTGAGTCCGGCTCTTACTCCAGGCGTGGTTATCCCTTTCATACCTCTAGTGACAGTATGTTATGAAAGGTGGCCTTCCGAGACGACGAGCCGAAGGAGTCCCCAACGATGCCCCGACTCAGCATCATCGTGTACGGGCCGAACACCCAGGGGCATCTGACCGAACTGCTCGACTCACTGGAAGCCCGCCCGCTCCCGGACGCCGAGGTGATCGTCGCCGCGGTCGGCGACTGGGCGCGGGAGACGGCCGAGGGCCACTCCCCCGAGACGGTCGTGGTGCCCCTGCCGGACGGCACCGGTGACGCGGCGGCCCGGGCGGCGGGAGCCGCGCGGGCGTCCGGCCGCTGGCTGCACTTCGTGCACGCCAAGGACGGTCTGCCGGCCGGGGCGTCCCGGCTGATCGCCGAGCGGACCGCCGAACTGGACGCCGCCGGCGCCACCGGCGCCACCGTCGACGTGCTCCTGCTCGGTCACGTCACCACCACCTGGCAGAGCGCCGCGAGCCCCTCCCGCGACGGCCGGTTCCTGGCCGGCGCCGGCCGCGCCGACCTGGCCCTGGACGACGCGGCCGACCTGCTGCGCCTCACCCCCGTGCTCGGCACCCGCGCCCTGCGCACCGCCTTCTGGCGGGCGCACGAGGAGCAGCTCGGCACCGACGACGAGCCGTACGCCGCCCACGCGGCCCTGCTGTACGCCGGCCGCGTCGCCTGTCTGAACCAGGTGGCGTACGAGGACCGCAGACTGCGCCCCGAGAGCCTGCCGCAGCTCGCCCCCGAGGACCGGTTCGCCCTCATCGGCCGGTACGAGTCGCTGCTCGCGCTCGCCAGGGACCGCCGCGCCGCCCGAGCGGTGCTGTACGACCTGATGGTCCGCGACCTGGTGCGCACCTTCGCCGGCGAGAACCTGCCCGACCCCGTGGCCCGCGAGTTCTTCCGCCGCGCCTCCCTGGCGGCGGTCCGCTGGCGCCCCGAGGGCCACCGGCGTCCGGCCGGGATCGAAGGCATCCGGCACGCCCTGCTCGAAGAGGGCGCCTACACCAAGTACCGCGCCTTCCAGGCCGCCAACCGCGGCCGGCGCGCCGCCAGGAAGGCCGTACGGACGCGCAAGCGCCAGGCCGGCGCGAAGCTCCGCGACCACCAGTACCGCAGGGCGCTCGGCCGCCCGGTCGACCCGGACCTGGCCGTGTTCGCGGCCTATTGGGACCGGGGGGTGTCCTGCAACCCGGCCGCGATCGCCGCCAAGCTCGCCGAACTCGCCCCGCACATCCACCGGGTGTGGGTGGTGAACAAGGAGAACGCAGCCCTCCTGCCGCCCGGCACCGACCATGTGGTCCCCGGCACCCGCCGCTACTGGGAGACGCTGGCCACCGCCAAGTACCTGACGAACAACGTCAACTTCCCCAACGCGGTGGTCAAGCGCCCGGACGCGATCCATCTGCAGACCCACCACGGCACCCCGCTCAAGCGCATGGGCCTGGACCAGATGGAGCACCCGGCCGCCGCCAAGGGGATGGACTTCGCCGCGCTGCTGGCCCGCATCGACAAATGGGACTACAGCGTCAGCGCCAACAGCCACTCCACCCGTATGTGGGAGCGCGCCTACCCGGCCCGCTACACCTCCCTGGACCACGGCTATCCGCGCAACGACGTCTTCTACTCCGCCACGGCGGCCGACGTCCGCGCGGCCCGCGAGCGCCTCGGCATCGCCCCCGGCAGGACCGCCGTCCTGTACGCCCCCACCCACCGCGACTACGAGGCCGGCTTCACCCCCCGTCTCGACCTGGCCGCCCTGGCCGACCGCCTCGGCGAGGACACCGTCCTGCTGGTGCGCGCCCACTACTTCTACGGCGGCGCCGCCTCCCCGCTGACCGGCCTGCGCCGCAGCGGCCGCATCATCGACGTCTCCTCCTACGACCCCGTCGAGGAGCTGTGCCTGGCCGCCGACGCGCTGGTCACGGACTACTCGTCGATCATGTTCGACTACGCCAACCTCGACCGCCCGATCGTCGTCTACGCCGACGACTGGGAGACGTACCGGACCACCCGGGGCGTGTACTTCGACCTGACGGCCGAGGCGCCGGGCCAGGTGGCCCGCACCCAGGAGCAACTGGCGGAGATCTTCCTCTCGGGCGCCTGGCGCGACGAGAGCGCCGCTAAGGCACGGGCCGCGTTCCGCCGCCGGTTCTGCGAGTACGACGACGGGCGCGCCGCCGAGCGGGTCGTACGCCGGGTCTTCCTCGGCGAACCCGAGGAGGCGCTGCCCCCGGTCCTCCCGCTCGACGAACGCACCCCCGCCCCGAGCCCCGAGGAGGCCACCGCATGACGACCCCCGACGTCACGGTGACGGTCATCGTCTTCAACGACGCGGCACGGCTTCCCCGGGCGGTCGCCTCCCTGCGCGCCCAGACCCACGCCGACATCGAGATCGTCATCAGCGACGACCACTCCACCGACGACACGCCCGCGGTGGCACGGCGGCTGGCCGCCCAGGACCACCGCATCCGCTATCTGCGGCTGCCGGAGAACAGCGGCGGCTGCAGCGCCCCGCGCAACCGGGCCATCGAGATCGCCCGGGCGCCGTACCTGATGTTCCTCGACAGCGACGACGAACTCCCGCCCCGCGCGGTCGAGTTGCTGCTGGCCGCGCACCGCGAGCGCGAGGTGGACTTCACCATGGGCGCGGTGCGGCGGGTGCGGGTGGACAACGGGCACCGCTCGACCTGGATGCCGCACCTGGTCGCCGAGCGCCGCACCCTGGACGGCATCGAGGCCGACCCGCGGCTGCTGTTCGAGCACCTGTCCACCAGCAAGATGTACGCCCGCGCGTTCCTCGACCGCCACCGGCTCCGCTTCCCCGAGGGCATCCACTACGAGGACCAGCTGTTCTCGGCGCAGGCGTACTGCCTGGCCAAGGCGTTCACGATCATTCCGGACCCGGTGTACGTCTGGTACATCGAGCCGTTCGCGACCGCCGCGTCGGCCTCCATCTCCAACCAGCGGCACAAGATCTCCAACGTCCGCGACCGGGTGCACGTCCAGCGTCTGATCGACGACTTCCTGGTCAGCGGCGGACACGCCGGGCTGCGGGAGGACAAGGACTACAAGTTCCTCAAGCACGACTTCCGGATGTACGCGGGCGATCTGCCCTACCGGGACGACGAGTGGCTCGCGTCCTTCGCCGAGATCATGAACGCGTACCTGCAGACGCTGGCCGAGGGCGCGTTCACCCGACTGCCCCGCCCGGAGCGGGTGGTCCTGCAGCTGCTGCGCGACGGCCGCCTGTCCGAGGCCCGGCTGGCGGCGCGGGGCCTGGGCCACGGGGTCGCGCCGAGGCACGTCACCGCCGACGACTCCGGCGCCGCGTACTGGGGCGACACCGTTCCCCGCGCCGAGCGGTCCCGCCGCGAACTGGACGTCTCCGATCTGGAGCTGGACACCCGGCCTTTCCCCAGCGCCCACTTCCGGCACGAGATCACCGAGCTGGCCCCGGGCACCGGGGCCTGCCTCAGCCTCGCGATCCGCACCTACGACCCCGGCCTGCGGCTTCCGGTGGGACCGCAACGGGCAAGCCTGGTGCTGGCGCCTTCCCGGCGGCGCATGACGGTCCCGTTCCGCCTGGACCCGGTCCGCCCCGGTGTCTTCGAGGGCCGCGTCCGCCTCGACCTGGCGACGGCCCGGCTTCCCGTGCAGGGCTTCGACGGCGTACGCCATCCGCTGCTCCGCCTGGAACAGCAGGGCCTCGCCCACTCCGGCCTGCTTCTGGCACCCCTCGACTTCGCGTCCGTCACGGCCCGTGTCGACTACCGCTCGGGCACGGCCCCGCACCGGGTCACCGTCGAACCGGAGGGCCGCAACCCCGGCCGCCTCCAGATCCGCTGGCGCCCGGTCGGACTGACGGCCCGCGTGATCCGCCCGGTGGTCCGGAAGGTGGCCCGCCCGAAGGTACGGAGCGCTGCGCGGCTGGTGGCGAGCGTACTGAGGTAGCCGGGGACCAACGGCCACCGGCCAACCGCCGGTGCGGTAGCCGGAGACCAACAGCCACCGGCCAACCGCCGGTGCGATAGCCGGAGACCAACAGCCACCGGCCAACCGCGGGTGCGGTAGCCGGAGACCAACAGCCACCGGCCAACCGCCGGTGCGATAGCCGGAGACCAACAGCCACCGGCCAACCGCCGGTGCGATAGCCGGAGACCAACAGCCACCGGCCAACCGCGTGTGCGCGGGGGCTGATCGCGCAGTTCCCCGCGGCCCCTGGGGGGTGCCGTCGCCGCGGCCGCACCGTTCCCGCGGCCCCGGCTCACCGCTCGACTTCGTACAGCACCTGCCCCCGCGGCCCGCCGGCCACCCGCCGCAACCACGGCTCGGCGGAACCCTTCGCCCCCACGACCCACCGCACGCCGTACTCCCGCACTATGGCCCGCCGCGCATCCGCCGACGTCCCCGCCGCGAAGTAGCGCGTCACCGCCGCGTTCCGCGTCCGCTCGTCCGGCAGGAACACATCGGGGTATCCCGGCGCCACGGTGTACGGCCCGTACGCGGGGATCTGCCGCGACGGCAGCGTACGGCCCATGACCACGTCCCCGTACTTCACCCAGGGCGTGATCCACTGGTACCCGGCCCACGGCTCCCGGTACTTCGCCGCGAGCACAGCGGGCAGCGCCTCCCGCCCGGTCACGTACCCGAGCGTCCCCACCTGCGCCCACGCCCCCACGGCCAGCGCAGCGCCGAGCACACACGCCCAGCCGGCCCGCACCGCCCGCCGCCCCGCCGACACGACCTCCAGCGCGGCCGCCAGCTGGGCCGGGATCAGCGCGGCGGGCAGGGCGCGGCCCCATGAGTAGTGCCCGGTCAGGCCGCCCGCCGCGAACACCAGCACGCCGAGGAGGAAGAAGAGGACCAGGGGGTCCCAGTGGTCCCGCCGCCGGCGCACGCCCAGGGCCGCGACGCCGAGCAGGACCAGCCCGAACCGCCCGGCCAGGTGGTCGTACAGCGCCCGGTGGATCGCTTCGAGGCCGGCGCCCGCGGAGAAGAGCGCGAAGAAGTCGTAGTACGGCCAGAGCCCGAGCACGACCACGCCCACGGCCAGAGCGGCGCCGAGCCGCAGCAGCAGCTGCCGGCCCGGCCGCGCGGCGATCACCATGGCCAGCGCGCCGAGGGTCGCCACGACCCCGGTGAACTGGTGGCACAGCAGGATCAGCGCCCACAGCAGGCCGAGCCCGAGCCATCTCTCCCAGCCGGCCTTCCCCCGCAGCGCCGGGGTGAGCCAGGCCCAGAAGTGGAAGGAGAGGCCGAGCGCGAACACGCTCGGGTACGACACCGTCAGCGCGAGGGAGTTGAGGCCGAGGAAGCCGCTCCAGTTGAACAGGAGCGGACCCCACAGGAAGACCAGGCTCAGCAGTGCCAGGGCGGGCGCGGCCGGGTGGGCGCTCAGTGTGCGGACGTACCGCCACACGCCGCTGACCAGCAGCCCGAGACCGACGAGCGCACCGATCCGCAGCACGACGAAGACGGAGAGGCCGGTGAGCCTGGCGAGGCAGCCGAGCACCAGCATCCACGGCGAGTAGTACGGGCTCGGCGTGTCGGCGTCGACCAGCGGGTTGCCGGGGTTCAGCAGGCTGTGCCGCAGCCGCTGCACGGTCGCCGCGTGCATGCCGAGATCGCCCACCCAGGGCAGACGGACGATCACCAGGAGCAGCAGGACCAGTACGAGCGCGGCAGCGGCCTGGGGCAGTACCCGCCCGGCGCTCGCGGTGCTAGGCGGTGCGGCGCGCATCCTGCTGGAACACCCAGGTGCGGTAGACGAGGAAACGGAACGCGGAGGCGAGCACGATGGACAGCGCCTTCACCGCATTCGATTCGAGCACGCTGTGCAGACCGAGACCGTGATATCCGACCCAGAACAGGCCGATTTCCAGCACCACACCGATACCGCTGAAGACGAAGAACAGAACGATCTGGCGGCGGGTGCGCGAGTCCCGGTCGCGATAGGCGAAATGGCTGAAGCCCAGGTAATTGGTCGCCATCGCGATGCAACTGGCCAGGACCGTCGCGGTCATCGCCTGCCACCGCAGGCCGTGCAGCAGCAGGTTGAAGACGAGGAAATTGACGAGGACACCGCTGCCGCCGACGACCCCGAACTTCACGACTTCCAGCACGACGCGCGTGACCGGCCGGTCCGGAGCCGGCGCGGGGGGCGCCGGGCGGGTCTCGGTGAGGTTCACTGTCACAGCCCAGACCCTAGCCGAAACACCCCGATTAGCAGGAAACGGTAAATTCACCACTCGGTTTTCCCTAAACATCGGCAAGCCGTCGGCACGCCGTGCGCACGTCGCGGGCGAGAACCGTCGTGGAACGCGGGACGGCACGGCCGCAGGTCGTGGGCAGGACACCGCCGCAGCGTGCGGGCACGGTACCGCCGCAGACCGTGGGCAAGACGGAGGGCGCCCCGGGCCATGAACGGCCCGGGGCGCCCTCGGCGCCGTACGGCTACGAATGCGAGCGCAGCAGCGTCCGCATCGTACGCATCGCCACCGACAGGTTGGCGAGGTCGAAGGAGTCCGAACCGCGGATCTCCTCCAGGGTCGTGCGCGCCCGGCCCAGGATCGCCGCGTTCTTCTGCTCCCAGTTCGTGAACCGCTGCTCGGGCGTCGACGTGCCGTTGCCGGCCGCGAGGATGTCCGCCGTCAGGGCCGAGTGCGCCGCGTACAGGTCCTCGCGGATGGAGGCGCGGGCCATGGACTGCCAGCGGTCGGCGCGGGGCAGCTCGATGATGCGGTCCATGAGCTGGGTGATGCCGAGCCGGTCGGCGAGGTCGTAGTAGACCTCGGCGACGTCCAGCGGCTCCTTGCCCATGCGGTCGGCCACCGAGACGATGTCCAGCGCCGGGAAGGCGGAGGAGAACCCGGCCACGCGGGCGGCCACCTCGTCCGGGACGCCGGCCTCGGACAGCTCGTCGTACACGTGCTGGTACCACTCCAGGTCCGCGCCGCGCAGCAGCTTGGGCATCTGCTGCCAGACCTGCTCGACCCGCTCGCCGAAGAACTCGACCGTCTCCGCGAGCTGCAGCGGCTGCGGCCGGTTGTTCAGCAACCAGCGCGTGCCGCGCTCGACCAGGCGGCGCGAGTGCAGCCGGATCCGGGTCTGGACGGCCGCGTCGACCTTGTTGTCCAGCTCCTCGACCGCGTCCCACACCGGCGCCGAGCGGAAGATCGCGCGGGCCGCGGTCTGGGCGCGCACGATCTCCTCCAGCGAGGCGCCCGTCTCCTCGCGCATACGGTGCAGATACGTCGTACCGCCCGTGTTGACCGTGTCGTTGACCAGCACGGTCGTGGTGATCTCGCGGCGCAGCGGGTGGCCGTCGACGGCGTCCGCGAACCGCTCGCGCAGCGCCGTCGGGAAGTACGCGTGCAGCAGGCTGCGCAGGTACGGGTCGTCCGGCAGCGAGGTGTGCAGCAGCTCCTCGGCGACCGTGATCTTCGTGTACGCCAGCAGCACGGCCGTCTCCGGGCCGGTCAGGCCCTGGCCCTGGTTCAGACGCTCACGGATCTGGCGGTCGGCGGGCAGGAACTCCAGCGCCCGGTCCAGGTGGCCCTCGCGGACCATGTGGCGGATGAACCGCTGCTGCGCGTGCAGCATGTCCTTGGACTGGAAGAGGGCGTTGGCCAGCGCCGTGTTCTGCGCGTAGTTGTTGCGCAGCACCAGCGCGCCGACCTCGTCGGTCATCTCGGCGAGCAGCTTGTTGCGCTGCTTGACGGTCATGTCGCCGTCCGCGACCAGGCCATTGAGCAGGATCTTGATGTTCACCTCGTGGTCGGAGGTGTCCACGCCGGCGCTGTTGTCGATCGCGTCGGTGTTGATCCGGCCGCCCTGCAGCGCGAACTCGATCCGGCCGAGCTGGGTCAGGCCCAGGTTGCCGCCCTCGCCGACGACCTTGACGCGCAGGTCGCGGCCGTCGACGCGGATGGCGTCGTTGGCCTTGTCGCCGGCGTCGGCGTTGGACTCCGCCGACGACTTCACATAGGTGCCGATGCCGCCGTTCCACAGCAGGTCCACCGGCGCCTGCAGGATCGTCTTCATCAGGTCGGCCGGGGTCATCTTGGAGATCTTCCCCTCGATGCCCAGCGCCTCGCGGATGTGCGCGTTGAGCGGGATCGCCTTGGCGGTGCGCGGGAAGATCCCGCCGCCCGCCGACAGCAGCTCGGTGTTGTAGTCGGCCCAGCTGGAACGGGGCAGCTCGAACAGGCGGCGGCGCTCGGCGTAGGAGGTGGCCGCGTCCGGGTTCGGGTCGATGACGATGTGCCGGTGGTCGAAGGCGGCGACCAGGCGGATGTGCTCGGAGAGCAGCATGCCGTTGCCGAACACGTCACCGGACATGTCACCGATGCCGACGACCGTGAAGTCCTCGGCCTGCGTGTCCACGCCCAGCTCGCGGAAGTGCCGCTTCACGGACTCCCAGGCGCCGCGCGCGGTGATGCCCATGCCCTTGTGGTCGTAGCCGGCCGAGCCGCCGGAGGCGAAGGCGTCGCCGAGCCAGAAGTTGTACTTCTCGGCAACCCCGTTGGCGATGTCGGAGAACGTCGCCGTGCCCTTGTCGGCCGCGACCACCAGGTAGGTGTCGTCCCCGTCGTGCCGGACGACGTCCTGCGGCGGCACGACCTCGCCGGCCACCATGTTGTCGGTGATGTCGAGCAGCGCCGAGATGAACGTCTTGTAGCTGGCGATGCCCTCGGCCAGCCATGCGTCCCGGTCCACGCTCGGGTCCGGCAGCTGCTTGGCGACGAAGCCGCCCTTGGCGCCGACCGGCACGATGACGGTGTTCTTCACCATCTGCGCCTTGACCAGACCGAGGATCTCGGTGCGGAAGTCCTCACGCCGGTCGGACCAGCGCAGACCGCCGCGCGCGACCTTGCCGAAGCGCAGGTGCACACCCTCGACGCGCGGCGAGTACACCCAGATCTCGTACGCCGGGCGCGGCGCGGGCAGGTCCGGGATGGCCTGCGGGTCGAACTTCATGGACACGTACTCGTGCGGCTGGCCGCCGAGCTTCTCCTGGAAGAAGTTCGTGCGCAGGGTCGCCTTGATGACCGTGAGGAAGGAGCGCAGGATGCGGTCCTCGTCCAGGCTCGCCACCTGGTCCAGGGCCGCGTCCAGCTCCTCCAGCAGCGCGTCGACGATCTCCAGACCGGCCTGCTGGCGGTCCGGGGACATCCGTGCCTCGAACAGGGAGACGAGGAGCCGGGTGGTGTGGACGTTGTTGCGGAGGGTGTCCTCCATGTAGTCCTGGCTGAAGGTGGACCCGGCCTGCCGCAGGTACTTGGCGTACGCCCGCAGCACCGTCGCCTGCCGCCAGGTGAGCCCGGCGCTCAGCACGAGGGCGTTGAAGCCGTCGTTCTCGGCCAGGCCGGTCCAGGTCGCGGCGAACGCCTCCTGGAACCGCTCACGGCCGTCGTCGCCGAGGTAGTCGCCGTTGCCGCCGCCCAGCGCCTTGGGCATGCGCAGGCCGAAGTCGTAGATCCAGGCGAGGGTGCGGTCCGAGCAGCGCAGCTCGTACGGGCGCTCGTCCACGACCTCGACGCCGAGCCGGTTCAGGACCGGCAGCACCGCGGACAGGGAGACCGCGTCGCCCTTGCGGTAGATCTTGAAGCGGCGCTCGCCGGGTGCGGCGCCCACCGGCTCGTACAGGCTCAGCGCGAAGTCGTTGCCCTTCTCCTCGCTCAGCCGCTCCAGGTGCACCAGGTCGGCGACCGCCGCGCGCGGCGTGTGGTCGGCCTTGTAGCCCTCGGGGAAGGAGTTGCCGTTGTTGTAGCGGCGCAGCAGCTCGGCGGCGCGCTCCTCGCCGCACTCGGCGTTCAGCGCCTCGGCGAAGCCGTCCGCCCAGGAGCGGGCGGCCTCGACCAGTCGGGCCTCGATGCGGTCCTTGTCGGCGTCCGACAGCTCGGACAGCTCGGTGCCCGGCTGGACGCGGACGACGAAGTGCAGCCGGGACAGGATCGACTCGGTGTTCCAGGCGGTGAAGTCGACGCTGATGCCGCCGAGCTCCTCCTTCAGGATGTCGATGATCCGCAGCCGGACGCCGGTGGTGTAGCGGTCGCGCGGCAGGTAGACGAGGGCCGAGTAGTAGCGGCCGTACTCGTCCTGGCGCAGGTAGAGCCGGAGCCGGCGGCGCTCCTGCAGGTACAGGACGCTCGTCGCGATGGCCTGCAGCTCGGCGGCCGGGGTCTGGAACAGCTCGTCGCGCGGGTAGGTCTCCAGGATCTGGAGCAGGTCGCGGCCGTCGTGGCTGTCGGGCGAGAAGCCTGCGCGCTCCAGGACCTCGTCGACCTTGCGGCGGATGACCGGGACGCGGCGCACCGACTCGGTGTAGGCGGCGGAGGAGAACAGGCCGAGGAAGCGGCGCTCGCCGACGACGTTGCCGTCCTTGTCGAACTTCTTGACGCCGATGTAGTCCAGGTACGACGGCCGGTGCACGGTGGCCCGGCTGTTGGCCTTGGTCAGCACGAGCAGCTTGTGCTCGCGGGCCTTGGCGCGGGCGTCGGCCGGGAGGCGCTCGAAGGAGGGGCTGACCGGGTGCTGGTCGTCCTCGGAGTGCTGCGGGTCCGCGCGCAGTATGCCGAGACCGGTGCCCGGCACGGCGGCGAGCGTGTCGTCGTCGCGCAGCTGGTACTCGCGGAAGCCGAGGAAGGTGAAGTGGTCGGCGGACAGCCAGCGCAGCAGCTCGCAGGCCTCCTCGACCTCGGGCGCGGGCAGGTCGCCCGGCCGGGGCTCGCTGTCCAGGCCGTCGGCGATCCGGATCGCCGCGTCCCGCATCTTCTCCCAGTCCTCGACGGCCTCGCGGACGTCGGACAGGACACGCAGCAGGTCGGCGGTGATCTGCTTGAGGTCGGCACGGTCCGTCTCGCGGTCGATCTCGACGTGGATCCAGGACTCGATGTGCGCGTCGTGCGGGAGGGTGCCGGTGGGCGCGGTCGGCAGCACCTCGATGAGCTTGCCGGTGAGGTCGCGCCGGACGACGATCTGCGGGTGGATGACGACGTGGATGCCACGCCCCTGCCGGGTCAGCTCGTTGGTGACCGAGTCGACGAGGAAGGGCATGTCGTCGGTGACGACTTCCACGACGGTGTGGCTGCAGGTCCAGCCGTTCTCTTCCACGGTCGGGGTGTGCACCCGGACGTTCGCGGTGCCCTGCGGGCGGTTCTCGGCGAGACGGTAGTGCGAGACTGCGGCGCCGAAGACGTCGACCGGGTCGCGGTCGGCCAGGTCTTCCGGGGCGGTGTGCAGGTAGTAGCGCTGGAGGAACGCGAGCACGGACTCGCTGTCGAGGGTGCCGGCCGTGCCCTCGCTCGTCGTCCCGGTCGGTAGGTGCCCCCCGACCGGGCTGTTCTCAGCTACCCGGGCGGCCCGTTCGAGCAGCTCGGCCTTGGCTTCGTCCAGCTTGGTCTGCATTGTCCTCTGGCTCCTGTCGCGCGCCGTTGCGTGACGTAGAAGGAAATACGGTCTCTTCCCCTCCGGCTCGACGCCACGGCCCGGGGTGTCCGGTCCGATTCGACGGTATGCCGTGAGGTGAGAAGAGCGGGGGGTATTCGGCCATTCTCGGCACGCCCGTGGGGTGTGACGCTGCTCTCGGCACCGCCGTCCCCCGGGCCGGCCTCGGCCTCCCGGGGGCTTCCGCGCCCCCGTCCCGCCCGCGAAGACCAGCGACCGCCGCCCGGTCACGGAGGTGTTCCGTGCAACCCGGGCGCAGGGCAGGGGCAACAACGCCCCCGCGAGATATCGCGCTGATCACGCCACAAGGCTATCGCTCCTCACCCCGGGGCCGTCATGAGCCGTATGTGTACAAAACAGAGGGGGGAAGTTTGACGTTCTGCACAGCGGCGCTGAGGCGGCCGGTGGCGTATCCGGCCACGGCCGCCGGGCCGCCGGGTCACGACGGGCGGGCCGTCCGGTCACGGCGGGTGGCCCGTCCGGTCACAGCGGGTGTGCCGCCGGGTCGCGGCCGGTGGGCCGGTGGGTCACGGCCGGTGGGCCGGTGGGTCACGGCCGGTGGTACATGCGGGACCGGTGACGCATCCGGTCGCGGTCGGTCGGTCATCGGGGCACGACCGGTGGCCGACCGGTCGCGGGCCGGTCGCGGGCCGGTGGTGCATCCGGTCGCGCCCGAGGGCTCCGGGCCACACCCTGAAAGCGACGGGCCCTCTTGGCAAGCGCGCCCGGCCGAGGCACTTTGCCAGGACAGTGCCCGTCCCCCGCCGAGGGGCCGTGCCCGTGCAGGAGGAGCCGACATGCCCGCGAAGATCCTCATCATCACCGGCGACGCAGCGGAGTCCCTGGAAGTCCTCTACCCCTACCAGCGCCTGCGCGAGGAGGGCTACGACGTCCATATCGCGGCCCCCACCCGCAAAACGCTCCGGTTCGTCGTCCACGACTTCGAACCCGGTTACGACACCTACACCGAGAAGCCCGGCTACACCTGGCCCGCCGACCTCGCCTTCTCCGAGGTCGACCCGGGTGCGTACGCGGCCCTCGTCATCCCCGGCGGCCGGGCACCCGAGTACCTGCGCAACGACCCCGAACTGCGCAAGATCCTCAAGGCGTTCTTCGACGCGGACAAGCCGGTCGCCCAGATCTGCCACGGTCCCCTGCTCACCGCCGCCATCGACAGCCTGCGCGGACGCAGGGTCACCGCCTATCCCGCCCTGGAACTCGACATGCAGTCGGCCGGAGCGCACTTCGAGGACTCCGAGGCGGTGGTCGACGGCACCCTGATCTCGGCCCGTGCCTGGCCGGACCACCCGGCGTGGATGCGGGAGTTCCTCACGGTCCTGCGGGCCAAGACCCCGGCGACATGACCCCGCGGCACGGAGGCCGGTGAGCGACCCCGGCGCAGCCCCTGCCCGGCCGCAGGCGCCACGCCGGGCGCCCAACGAGCCGACGCGCAGGGCGCCGCACAAGCCGACGCACGTACTCCGGATATCGCCGCCACTCCGGATATCGCGGCGCCGCCGTGCCCTCCGCCGCTGTGCGCCGCGCCGCTGCGCCCTCCGCCGCCATGCGCCTGTGCGCTACGCCGCTATGCGCTGCGCCTCCGCCACCGCCTCGGCCAACGTGTCCACCACCGGCACCCCGACCTCCTCCAGACTGGCCCGGCTGTGCGAACCACCGGTGTAGAGCACGGCCCGGGCCCCCACGTGCCGCGCCGCGACCGCATCGTCCGCGGCATCCCCGATCACCACGGTCCGCGCAGCCTCCACCGCCCCGGTCAGCGCTTCCAGGTGCCGGACCATGTGCTCGGCCTTGCTGCCGCCGGACGGCCCCGTACGCCCGTCGACGCGCACGAAGTGCCCCGCGATCCCGAAGCCGCGCACCAGCGGCACCAGCTCTTCGTGCCCGTACATGCTCAGCAGCGACTGGCTGTGCCCCGCCGTCCGCCATCCGGCGAGCAGCTCGGCCGCCCCCTCGGTCAGCCCGCAGCGGACCCGGTGCTGTGCGTAGTACCGGTGGAAGACCACGTCCATCACCTCCCACTCGGCATCCGTCGGAAGCCGGCCGAGCAGGCGCTCGTAGAACTTCGGCACCGGCACGCAGTACAGCCGCCGGTACTCCTCCAGCGTGATCGGCGCCAGCCCCAGCTCGGCGAAGGCGGCGTTCGTCGCCCCGATGATCGCGTCGTTGTCGTGGAACAGCGTCCCGTTCCAGTCCCAGACAATGTGCGCGTTCGCGTGCATCCCCATGCCGAAAACCGTACCCGCCCGCACTGACAATCACGGCGGACGATCCGCCGTGACCCGGTCAGGCCAGGTCCACCAGGTTGGGAATCTCCTGCGTGGCGTACCAGAGCAGCTCGTGATCGTCGGCCCCGTCCACGACGAACTGCGCGTCGTCGTCCCCGCCGTCGGCCGCTTCCAGCGCCCGGGCCGCCGCGGTGAGATCCGCCTCCGCCTCATCGGCGTCGACATGCACCGCGGCCGCCTTCGCCAGCGCCACCGTGCCGGCCACCGTCACCTCGCCGAGCGCGGCCGGGTCGAGTCCGCGGTCCGGGTCGGCCGTCGCGGCTCCGTCGGACACGTCGACGGCGACCACGACCCGGCGCCGGGCGGCGCCCGGGTCGGCCGCCAGCAGCCGCAGGGAGGCCTGCGCGGCCCGGCCGAGTGCCGCGTACTCCAGTTCCTCGATGTCGTCGGAGAGGTACCACTCCCGCAGTGCGGGCGTGACGGCATACGCGACGAAGGGGCCGGTCCCGAGCTCGCCCGTCTTGTGCGCCTCGGCGAGCCCGGGGAGGGTCAGGGGGACGTAGACGCGCATGGCTGGCCGCTCTTTCCTGGTCGAAGGCTCCGCTGAGGCCCCGGGGAGGGCTGCTGACGCGTCTCCCGACGGGCCTTCAGGATACGTGCGGCCGTCCCCTTTCGGGTCCCCGCCCGCACCCGTGCCCGCGTCCACCCGACGCCCCGCACCTCACCCGGTCCCGCCGCCTGCCCACAGGGTTTCCGGGGTCCCCCATGACCCGGATAGGTGAACATGCCCGCCCCCTCAGCCCCCGCTCCGTCTTCCTTGCGCGGCCGGCCGCCGCCCCCGTACAAGATCCCCACCAGCGAGTTACCGCCCGGTACAACCCGGGCCCGCCGAACGGGGACCCCCATGAACAAGGTCATGAGCCGCACTCCTCACCCCCGCCCGCGCCACCGTCCCCCGACCCGCCACGACTCCCGCCGTCCGGGCAGCGCCCCGCCGCGCAACCCCGTCCGGGGCAGGGCCGTCACGGCGCCGCAGACGGCCGTGGGACAGCCGCGCCCCACCGATCTCTTCGCCGACCGCCTGCTGGCCGTCCTCAGCGGCCAGCGCCCCGTCCACTGGATGCTCCGGCACACCGCGGGCCGCGCCTACGACGACCTCGCCCGCCTCGCCGAGCGCGTCCCCCTGCGCACCCACGGCCCCTGTCCCGTCGTCCGCGACATCGGCTACTACGTCCCGCGCAGCGGTGCCCTGGAGGTCTTCGCCCGCATCGCCTCCGGGGACCGGCTGCGTGCCATGGCCTTCCGCCTGGAACGCGGCGAGGACCGCCGCTGGCGCTGCACAGCGGTGGAACTCGGCGGACAGAGGCCGTCCCACACGTCCGAGGACTGAGGCAGGCACGCACGCACGGGATGGCGGCACGGGAGGGGGCGGGCGGGCAGCACGGAACGGCGGGCGGCACGGAAGGGGCGGGCAGGCAGCACGGAACGGCGGGCAGCACGGAAAGGGCGGGCAGGCAGCACGGAACGGCGGGCAGCACGGAAGGGGCGGGCAGGCAGCACGGAAGGGGCGGGCGGGGGCATGGAGAGCGGGCCGGCGAGCGATCCGACCCCTGCCCGGCACAGGCAGAGGCACAGGCACAGGCAGGAGCAGGGGCAGGAGCAGGAGCAGGAGCAGGAGCAGCGGCGGAGGCAGAGGCACCAGAGCAGCACCCCCGATGCCGAAGGGCCGGGCCCCCGAAAAGGAGACCCGGCCCTTCACACCGGCTCAAGCACCGCAGGTTGCTTCTTCAAGCACCGCGGGTCACTTCTTGCGGCGCCGCCCGCCCTTCGCCTGCCGACGGCGCTCGGCCCGCGTCAGACCGTCGGACTCGGAGCGCACCGGCTCCTCGTCCTCGAGGTCGCGCTCCACGATGCCGCCCTCGCCGTCCACGGTGGGCGCGGAGAAGTGCAGATCCCGGCGCTGCGGAACATCCAGTCCCTTGGCCCGGATCTCCGGACGCGCTCCCGCCTGCGCCGGCACCGTGTCCTGGACGGCACCTTCCGCCACCGGCTCCGCTTCCTCGACCGGGACCTCCTCGACCTGCTGCTCGACCTGGACCTCCAGGTTGAACAGATAGCCGACGGACTCCTCCTTGATGCCCTCCATCATGGCGGTGAACATGTCGAAGCCCTCGCGCTGATACTCGACCAGCGGGTCCTTCTGCGCCATCGCGCGCAGGCCGATGCCCTCCTGGAGGTAGTCCATCTCGTAGAGGTGCTCGCGCCACTTGCGGTCGAGGACCGACAGCACGACCCGGCGCTCCAGCTCCCGCATGATCTCGGAACCGAGCTGGCCCTCTCGGGCCTCGTACTGCTCGTGGACGTCGTCCTTGATGGACTCGGAGATGAACTCGGCGGTCAGACCGGCCCGGTCGCCGGCCGCCTCCTCCAGCTCCTCGATGACGACCTTCACCGGGTAGAGCTGCTTGAAGGCGCCCCACAGCCGGTCCAGGTCCCAGTCCTCGGGGAAGCCCTCGGCGGTCTCCGCGCCGACGTACGCGTCGATCGTGTCGTCCATGAAGTGCTGGACCTGCTCGTGCAGATCCTCGCCCTCCAGGACGCGCCGGCGCTCGCCGTAGATGACCTCGCGCTGCCGGTTGAGCACCTCGTCGTACTTCAGAACGTTCTTACGGGTCTCGAAGTTCTGCTGCTCGACCTGCGACTGCGCGGACGCGATCGCGCGCGTGACCATCTTGTTCTCGATCGGCACGTCGTCCGGCACGTTGGCCATGGCCATCACGCGCTCGACCATCTGGGCCTTGAACAGGCGCATCAGGTCGTCGCCGAGGGAGAGGTAGAAGCGGGACTCGCCCGGGTCGCCCTGACGGCCGGAGCGACCGCGCAGCTGGTTGTCGATGCGCCGCGACTCGTGCCGCTCGGTGCCGAGGACGTAGAGGCCGCCGAGTTCCTTGACCTCTTCGAACTCGGCCTTGACGGCCTGCTCGGCCTTCTCCAGGGCGGCGGGCAGGGCCTGCGCCCACTCCTCGATGTGCTCCTCGGGGTCGAGGCCGCGCTGGCGCAGCTCCGCCTCGGCGAGGTCGTCGGGGTTGCCGCCGAGCTTGATGTCGGTACCACGGCCGGCCATGTTGGTGGCGACCGTCACGGCGCCCCGACGGCCGGCCTGCGCGACGATCGACGCCTCGCGCTCGTGGTGCTTGGCGTTCAGCACCTCGTGCTGGATGCCGCGCTTGGAGAGCTGCTGCGAGAGGTATTCCGACTTCTCGACGGAGGTCGTGCCGACGAGGATCGGCTGGCCCTTCTCGTGCTTCTCGGCGATGTCGTCGACGACCGCCTCGAACTTGGCCACCTCGGTGCGGTAGATCAGGTCCGACTGGTCCTTGCGGACCATCGGCTTGTTCGTCGGGATCGGGACCACGCCGAGCTTGTAGATCTGGTGGAACTCGGCGGCCTCGGTCATGGCCGTACCGGTCATGCCGGAGAGCTTCTCGTAGAGGCGGAAGAAGTTCTGCAGGGTGATCGTGGCGAGCGTCTGGTTCTCGTCCTTGATGTCCACCGCTTCCTTCGCCTCGATGGCCTGGTGCATGCCCTCGTTGTAGCGGCGGCCGGCGAGGATACGGCCGGTGTGCTCGTCGACGATCATGACTTCGCCGTCGATGACGACGTAGTCCTTGTCCTTCTTGAAGAGTTCCTTGGCCTTGATGGCGTTGTTCAGGTAACCCACGAGCGGGGTGTTCACCGACTCGTAGAGGTTGTCGATGCCCAGCCAGTCCTCGACCTTGCTGACACCGGACTCGTGGATGGCGACCGTGCGCTTCTTCTCGTCGACGTCGTAGTCGCCGGTCTCCTCGACGCCCTTGAGCGGGTTGCCGGCCTCGCCGCGCTTGAGGCGCGTGACCAGCTTGGCGAAGTCGCCGTACCACTTGGTGGCCTGGTCGGCCGGACCGGAGATGATCAGCGGCGTACGGGCCTCGTCGACCAGGATGGAGTCGACCTCGTCGACGATGGCGAAGTTGTGGCCGCGCTGCACCAGCTCGTCCTTCGACCACGCCATGTTGTCGCGCAGGTAGTCGAAGCCGAACTCGTTGTTCGTGCCGTACGTGATGTCGCACTCGTACTGCTCGCGGCGCTGGGCCGGCGTCATGTTGGCCAGGATGCAGCCGACACTCAGGCCCAGGAACTTGTGGACGCGGCCCATCATCTCGGAGTCGCGCTCGGCCAGGTAGTCGTTGACCGTGATGAGGTGGACGCCGTCTCCGGAGAGGGCGTTCAGATACGCGGGCAGGGTGCCGACGAGGGTCTTGCCCTCGCCGGTCTTCATCTCGGCGACATAGCCGAGGTGGAGGGCGGCGCCACCCATCATCTGCACGTCGTAGTGCCGCTGGCCGAGGACGCGCTTGGCGGCCTCGCGGACGGTGGCGAACGCCTCGGGGAGCAGGTCGTCCAGGCTCTCACCGTCCGCGTAGCGCTGCTTGTACTCATCGGTGAGGGCCCGCAGCTCGGCGTCGGAGAGGTCGACGAAGTCCTCTTCGATGGAGTTGACCTGGTCCGCGATGCGGTGCAGCTTGCGCAGGATCTTGCCTTCGCCTGCACGCATGATCTTCGAGAGGACGGACACGGGGGCTGGTCTCCTTGCCGGTCGGGCCTGGGACGGTCGGTTTTCCTTGACGGACTGAGCAACGGCCATCGTATGCGAGGACCCGGCTGCGCCGGGAGGCCTGGCGGCCCGACGGCTGCTTCACCCAGAACAACGGACGGGCCCGGCGGATAGTGCCGCCCCCCGACAAGGAATTGCGCGAAATGTGATCACCCGCTCACGCACCGCGAAAAGCCCTGGCGCGGCGCAGGCTGCCCGCACAGAATCGGCCGATGGAACCCGTCACGCTCCCCACCGACCGCCTGCTGCTGCGCACCGTCGGACCGGACGATACCGAGGCCGTCCACGCGGCGGCCCAGGACCCGGACATACAGCGCTGGATCCCGGCGTTCCCCTCTCCCTACCTGCGGGAGCACGCCGAGAGCTTCGTCGGACGGATCGCGCCGGACGGCTGGGCGAACGACTCGGCGTACACGTTCGGCGTGTTCCTCTCCGCCGGGGAGCTGGCGGGGATGCTCGGCATCACCCTGCGCGCGCCGGGTGTCGGCGAGGTCGGCTTCTGGGCCGTCAAGGAGCACCGCGGGCGCGGCTACCTCACCGAGGCCACCCGCGCGGCCTCCCGCTGGGCCTTCACCGCACTGTCCGTCGACCGCCTGGAGTGGCGGGCCGAGGTCGGCAACGCCGCCTCGCGCGCGGTGGCGGAGCGGGCCGGCTTCACGATGGAGGGCACCCTGCGCTCGGGCGTCGACAACAAGGGGGTCCGGCGGGACTGCTGGATCGGCTCGCTGCTCCCCGCGGACCTGGACCTGCCGTCGACGGCGCCGTACCTGCCCGCGCGCACCTGAGCCCGGATCGGCGAAAGCGCAGGTCAGCCGCCGTTGTCAGTGCGGCCCTCTATCGTCCGACGCATGACGACCCTTCCGCGCCCCACCCTCACCCTCACCGCGGACGACGCCCGGCGCATCGCCCTGCGGGCCCAGGGCTTCCTCGGCGCGCCCGACCGGCGGGGCGGTGTCCGCGGGGTGCTCCGTCACCTCGGCGCGGTCCAGCTGGACACCATCTCGGTCCTCGCCCGCTCCCACGAGCTGGTCCCGTACGCGCGCCTGGGGGCGGTCGGCCGCAAGACCGTCGAGGGCGCGTACTGGAACCCCGCCCCCGTGGACGCGCCCGCGGCCGGACCGCACGCCTTCGAGTACTGGTCGCATGCGGCCTGCATCCTGCCGGTCGAGGAATGGCCCCACTTCGCCTTCCGCCGCCGCGCCTACCGCAGCCGCCCGCACTGGAACCACCAGCTCCCCGACGGCGTCTACGACCAGGTCGTCAAGCAGCTGCGCGCGGAAGGCCCGCTGACGGCCACGGAGCTGGGCGGCGCGAAGCGGACCAGCGAGTGGTGGGACTGGTCCGGCACCAAGGTCGCCGTGGAGCGCGCCCTGATGTACGGCGAGGTGGTGTGTGTCGAGCGCCGCGGCTGGAAGCGGGTGTACGACCTGGCCGAGCGCGCCATCCCGGATGCGCTGCTGCACGCCGAGCTGGACGACACCGAGTGCCTGCGCCGTCTGGTCCGGCTGGCCGGCGAGTCCCTGGGAGTCGGCACCCGCGCGGACATCGCCGACTACCACCGTCTCAAGGGCGAGCAGGTCGACTCGGTGATCGCCGATTCGGGCCTGGTGCCGGTCGAGGTCGAGGGCTGGGGCAGGCCGGTCTGGGCGGACCCGGCGGCTCTCGCGGCCCCGCCGCGCGGGCGGCACCGCACCACGCTGCTGTCCCCGTTCGACTCACTGGTCTGGGAACGGGCGCGCACAGAGCGGATCTTCGGCTTCACCCACCGCCTGGAGGCCTACGTCCCCAAGCCCAAGCGGGTCTACGGCTATTTCGCGATGCCCGTGCTGGCGGGCGGCCGGCTGGTCGGGCGTGTCGACCCGGCCCGCGAGGGCAGCACACTGGTGGCCAAGCAGGTCACCCTGGACGGCCCGAAGGCGGTCCCGGCGGTGGCACAGGCCCTGATCGAGGCGGCGACCTGGGTGAACTGCACGGACGTCCGCGTCGAGCGCGTGGACGCCGCGGAGCTCCACGAGCCCCTCGTCAGGGAGCTCGCCCTCGTCCTCGCGTGATCGTCGCCGAAGGCGGCTAGCGGATCTCGAGGATCTTCTCCCGCATCGCGTAGACCACCGCTTCCATCCTGGAGTGCAGCTGCAGCTTCTCCAGGATGTTGCGGACGTGGTTCTTCACGGTGTTCTCGGAGATGAACAGCTCCTTGGCGATGTCCCGGTTGTTCATGCCCGTCGCGACGAGCTTGAGGACCTCCAGCTCGCGGTCGGTCAGCCGCGGCGCGGGCACCAGCCTGCGTTCGTCGGTGCGCTGGATCATCGATTTGAACTCGGTGAGGAGCTTGGACGCCATGGACGGGCTGATCTGCGACTGGCCGTCGGCCACCGCGCGGATGGCGGTGGCCACCTCGTCCGTGGAGATCTCCTTGAGGAGATAGCCGGTGGCGCCCGCCTTGATCGCGTCGTAGAGGTCGGCCTCTTCGTCGCTGATCGTCAGCATGATGATCTTCGCGCTGGGGGCGACCTCCTTGATGGAGGTGCAGGCCTCGATCCCGCCGCGCTTGGGCATCCGCACATCCATCAGCACGATGTCGGGCAGCAGGTCCGCGGCCTTGTCCACGGCCTCGGCGCCGTCGCCCGCCTCGCCGACGACCTGGATGTCCTCCTCGGCCGCGAGCACGATCTCCAGGCCACGGCGGAAGAGGGCGTGGTCGTCCACGACCAGCACTCTGATCGGCTCCTTGCGCGCAGAGCCCGAGTCCGGGCCCATGCCGCTGACACCGTCGTCGGCGTCCGCGTCTCGCATCGGTCCGAAGGTGTCCGCCATCGTTCCTCCCCCTGAAGGCTGTGGCCTGGTGTCCTGTGCCATCGCCAACCCAAGGCAACGACCCACCGGTTGGGCCGGTGCGGCCATGATTTCATGCCCGGACGTCGCTGCGGTGACGTCCGGGGCGCGAAGTGGTCGCACACCGGTGCCCCTGGGGGCGCACACGCGCTCCAGGGGCACCTGCTCCGCTTCAGCCGGGCGGGTCAGCCGCCCAGCGTGCCACCGGCCGCGGGGGGCTGCGCCTCGGCGACCATCGGGTCCGTGCTGAGGTGGATGACGCCGTAGTCGTAGGCGTGTCGCCGGTAGACGACGCTCGGTTCCTTGGTCTCGGAGTCGACGAACAAGTAGAAGTCGTGGCCGACCAGTTCCATCTCGTAGAGCGCCTGGTCAAGGCTCATCGGGGAGGCGACGTGCGTCTTCTCGCGGACGATCAGGGGACCTTCGCCCTTGACCTCCAGCGAGCCGATCTTCCTGGTCGGCACTCCGTCCGTCTCCTCGTCGTGGACGGGGAGGCCGTTGCCGTTGAGCGTCGCCGCGCCCGGGACATGGTCGGGAACCTCGGCGGCCGAGATCCGCCGTGCGCCGCGGCGCGAGAAACGCTTGTCGTGCTGCTTGCGCAGCCGGGCGTCCAGCTTCTCCGCCGCCAGGTCGAGTGCCGCGTACGGATCGCTGGCCGCTGCCTCCGCCCGGATCACCGGACCGCGGGAGCGGAGCGTGATCTCCACTCGGTCACAGCGGTCGGCCTGACGGGGGTTGGGCTCCTTGGACACCTCGACGTCGAGGCTGATCACCTTGCCGTCGAGCTTCTGGATCTTCTCCAGCTTCAGCTTCTCGGCCACGTGCTTGCGGAACCGCTCGGGCACCTCGGTCTTGCGGCCCTTGACGACGATGTCCACGCAGAACTCCGTTCCCGGATCGCTCCGCTCCATCGGCGGAGCATCTCCCTTTTGCACCAGGCTCCGGCGAGCCCCGGAACCTCGGACTCGGTGACGTCCACCTCCTCCTCCCCCATGGGCAAGATCTCCACCCCGGTGGCGCGAGTGATTGGGGAAAACCCGCGGCACGGCATTCGGATATGAGAGGTGTGGCCTGCGCCTTTCCTCACAACCGAACATATCTCGCCCGGACGGATGTCGTCACCCTCTACTGCGGCGTACCTCCGTTCAGGTGAATTAACCGTCTCGCTACCTGCAACGATGCAGGTTCGCCCTCAGTTCCTGTTTATTTCGAAAGAATCCCGAGGACCGGCGACCACGGCTGCATGAAGGGCCTCTCCAGAGGCATTCGGTGCCACCTTTTCCTGTGCACCATGCACCCACTTCCCGCTCTCCTCCCGTGCTCCGGTCCGTTGTTCCCCCCTTCCTTCCCGAGTTCCGGCTCCGTACACGGCCGTTCCTCCATCACGGTGCGATACGGCCGCTTCGCGCACGGCCCGCGCCGCCTCCGCAAGGCTCGCTCCCGTCGTGATCAGGTCGTCGACGAGCACGACCCGGCCCCCGGTGAGCAGCCTCGCCCCGCCCGCCGTCACCTCCAGCGCACCGGCGAGGTTCTCCAGGCGCCGCCGCGCGTCGAGCCCCGACTGGTCCGCCACGGCCCGCCGCTGCCGCAGCACGGCGACCACCCGGGCCGGTGTCCCGGTGCGCCGCAGCTCACCGGCCGCCGCGAGCGCCATCCGCCGCACCGGATCGTGCCCGCGGGCCCGCACGGCCCGCCGGGCGGAGGGCACGGGGACCAGCAGCACGGTCCCTGGCCGCCTCGGCCCCGCCGTCCCGCCACCTGTACCGGCCGTCCCGAGTCCCGCGCGCACCGCCCCCGCCAGGGCCGCTCCCAGGGCTCCCGTGAGCGCCAGGGCGCCGCGCTCCTTGTGGGCGAGGAGGAGCTCCCGTACCTGCAGCGCGTAGGGAGCCGCCGCATGCACCACCGGCAGTCCGGCCGGCTCCGGTACCGGCCGGACCCGGCGCGGCGCGGCTGAGCCCAGGGTGCCGCGGCACCGCGGGCAGAGCACCGTACGAGGTGCCCCGCAGCCCGCGCACTCGGCCGGCAGCACCAGGTCGGTGAGGTCCTGCCACCACCCCCGCATGCCCACCACTGTGCCAAGCCCCGGGGCGCCCGGCCACCCCTGTGGAAAACGCCCTGTGGACAACCGGGAGCAACGCTCGCTGCTCCTCACTCGCAGGAGTCGCGCTGCTCCCCGCGCACGGGAGCGACGACCGCGTGCACCCCTCAGCCCGGATAGACCGGCGCCGTGCCGTCCTTGTCGACCTTCTGCCACTGCGCCCCGGTCGGCAGCCGTACGATCCCGTCCTCCGAGTAGGCCACCAGCGGCACCCGTTCGTCCTCGGACGCGGTGATCGCCCGCACGCCGGAGAGGGCGGCGGGCGCCGGGCCGTCCAGGGTGGAACCGTCGACCTGGACGTACCGCATCTGGTGCACGCCGCCCTGTTCGAGGCCGACCACGACCAGGCGGCTGTCGCCGGCCCAGGACATGGCGGTGATCTGCTCGAGATCGGGGGCGGCCGACCGCAGTTCGACGACGACGGGGTGCTGCCCCGACTTGTCCTCGCGCTCGATCCGGCCGATCAGCAGGGACTGCTTGCCGTCCTTCTCGACGACCACCGCGATCCGCACCCCGTCGGCGGCCACGCGCACGTCCCGGACGCGTCCGGGCAGGTCCGGGATGGCGACCTGCACCGGCTTGCCGACGCCCTGCTGCAGCACGTACAGCTTCGGATCACGGTGGTCGCGGTCGGCCACCCACAGGTCGCCGGCGGCGTCCCAGCTCGGCGTGGTCAGCCGTTCGGCCGGGGTCGCGCCCTGGCTGGTGACCACGGCGTCCCCGAGCGAACCGCCCGCCGCCAGCGAGGCCACGTACAGCGACCTGCCGTCGCCACCGACCCCGGCCACGGTGTGCTCGTCCCGCGAGACGGCGACGGACTGCAGTTCCTTGCCGCCCTCCTCACCCAGCGGGCCCGGCACCGGAACGGCGCTGGTCCCCGAACTCCCTGTGGGAAGCCGCACCAACCGGTGCTTCGCGTCGAGGAAGTACAGGAACTCGGGGCTCTGGGCCGAGGCGTGCCAGGCGGCCGACTCGGCGCGTTCCGCGGTCAGGTCGCACAGCCGGTGCCTGCCCGGCCCCTGCAGCTCGACCGACTCCAGGGTCGGCGTCAGATTCCGCAGCGTCAGCAGCAACTGCGTCGCCATCTCGGTGCACTTGGCCAACCCGATCCGGGAGACGTTGCCGCTCAGCGGCACCGTCAGGCCGTTCTGGTCGTCCGGCGTCAGCCCCGACACGCCCTTCTGCAGGGCCGTACCGGTCGGGAAGCTGGACCTGACCACCGGCCCGAGCCAGCTGGTGGGACCGGCCAGCAGCGACCGCACCACCTGTGTCATCGGGTCCACCTTGCCGCGCACGAACACCGGGTCGGCGACCGCCACCGGCTGCCCGGTCGTACCGACCCGCGTGCTGGAGGCGAAGTAGTACTTGTTGACGGACGTGTAGTTGCGCTGGAAGTCCGACTGGCCCATGACGACGCCCTGGGGCAGGTCGTCGATCCGCCACTGACCGCTCTTGGGGTCCTTGGTGAGGTGCACCTTCTTGCTGTAGGAACCGTCGCCGGGCGCGTACGCCTGCTGGTCGTCGACCGTGGCGACCCGGCTGCCGGTCAGCACATAGGTGAGGCTGCCGGTGTCGGCCACCTCCCGGCCGCCGGCCTGCGGGCTGGACATGGCGCTGGGGCTGTTCGCGAGGACGGTGACCGACTGCTCCGGGTGCCAGGCACCCGCGGCATCGGCGGTCAGGTATTTGCGAGCGGTGTCGTACTGCGGATCGTCACTGGTCAGGGCCTCAAGGAAGCCCTGCATGATCTCGGTGGGCTGGGCGTTGTCGGCGGGCGGCATGGCGAACACACGCACCCCGGTGTCCTGCCGCGGCGTGGACTCGACGTCCCGCAGGTCGCCGCTGTCGGGCATCGAGGCGCACCCCGCCAGCAGAACCGCCCCGCAGACGGTGTAGGCCACCGCACGTCCGGATCGGTGCCGGACGCCCCCCTCGCGGTCAGCGCCCACGAAATGCCTCCCCTGGCTCGGTCGGATCGTCCGGGCCGGCCCGATCCGGACGGCCCGGGTGCGTGTCGTGTGCCGGCCCGGCCGCGGGCCTGTCGTCGGGGCGCCGTGCGCCGCCGGCGGGCCGGGACACCACGCGCGCGCCGCTGCCGTGACCGGGCAGAGCGGTCGGATCGGCGGCGGGCGCGACGGCGGCCAGCCGCGAGGCCATCGGGCTGCGCGGTGGCAGCGACGGGGCCTGGCCGCCCGGCTGCACCGGAACGGTCGCCCGCTTCTCCTCGCCCCCGCCGGGCAGGCCGGCCTCGTCCAGTCCTCGGTTGCGCCGCGAGTCCTTGGGTTCCAGCGGTATCGGCGAGCCCCGCAGCGGTTCGTCCGCGGTACGCGGCAGCGTCAGCCGGAACTGGGAGCCGCCGCCCGGCTCGCCCCAGGCCTGCAGCCAGCCGCCGTGCAGCCGTGCGTCCTCCAGGGCGATCGACAGCCCGAGGCCCGTACCGCCGGTGGTACGCGCGCGTGCCGGGTCGGCCCGCCAGAAGCGGCTGAAGACGCGGGTCGCCTCACCGGGCTTGAGCCCGACGCCGTAGTCGCGCACCGCGACGGCGACCGCTCCGCCCGCGGCGGCGAGCTTGACGACGACGTCCCTGCCCTCGCCGTGCTCGACGGCGTTGACGACGAGATTGCGCAGTACGCGCTCCAGGCGCCGGGCGTCGGCCTCGGCGACGACGGGCTGCTGGTCGCCGATCACGCGTATGTGCGTGCCCTTGCGCTCGGCGAGCGGCTCGGCACCGGAGACCACCCGCCGCACGACCTCCCTGAGGTCTATCGGCTCGGCCTCCAGGGCCGCCGCGCCCGCGTCGAAGCGGCTGATCTCCAGCAGGTCCGCGAGCAGCGACTCGAAGCGGTCCAGCTGGTCGGCGAGCAGCTCCGCCGACCGCGCGGTGACCGGGTCGAAGTCCTCGCGGGCCTCGTGGATGACGTCGGCGGCCATCCGTACGGTCGTCAGCGGTGTGCGCAGCTCGTGCGAGACGTCGGAGACGAACCGGCGCTGCATCCGCGACAGGTCCTCCAGCTGCTGGATCTTCAGCTGGAGGTTCTGCGCCATCTTGTTGAAGGCCTCGCCCAGACGCGCGATGTCGTCCTCGCCGGTGACCTTCATGCGCTCCTGGAGACGTCCGGCGGACAGCCGCTCGGCGATCCCGGCCGCCATCCGCACCGGCGTGACGACCTGCCGCACCACCAGCCAGGCGATGGCGCCGAGCAGGACGACGACGAAGAGCCCAGCCGTCGCGAGCGTGCCCTTGACCAGGCTCAGGGACTTCTCCTCCTGCGTGAGCGGGAAGAGGTAGTACAGCTCGTAGGGACGGCCGTTGGGGTCGCTGACCTGCTTGCCGATGACCAGCGCGGGCTGCGACTCCTTGCCGTTGTAGTAGACGATCCGGGTGTAGCTCTGGGCGGCCGTCGTGCTGCTGTTGATGCGGTCGCGCAGGTCGCCGGGCACGCTGGAGGACGGGTTGACGTTCCCGGAGCCGCGCGGGCTGCGCCCGCCGCCGCTGTCGTCGCCCACCGGCAGCGTCGCCACGTCGAAGGCGCCCGCGCCACCGCTGGAGAGCGACGCCACGAGGTCGCTCATCCACTGGATGACGTTCTGCGCCTGCCGTCCGTCGGTGACGGCCGTGCCGTCACCGGTGCCGGTACCCGTACCGCTGGCGGCCTCGTCGGCCTTCTGCTTGGCCACGGCGAAGCCGCCGGTGGCCTGGCTCTGCGACGCCTTCACCTTCGCGTCCAGCAGGCCGTTGCGCACCTGCCCGATCACGACGAAACCCAGCAGCAGAACGACACCCAGCGACATCAGCAGGGTCGTCGCGACGACCCGGAGCTGGATGTTGCGCCGCCACAGCCGCATGACCGGCAGCAGCGGCCGGCGCACCCAGCGCATGAAGAGCCGGAGGACCGGGCTGCCCTGGACCCCGCCCTGCAGCAGCCCGCCCTCGAAGAAGCTGCTGCGGCGCGAACCCGCCGCCGTCCGGCCGACAGGCCGCCCCGGACGGTCCCCGGAGCGGCCGGGTGCCGAAGCGGCGCTGTCCCCGGACATGTCAGCTCGGTCCGGCCTTGTAACCGACACCACGGACGGTCACCACGATCTCCGGCCGCTCCGGGTCCTTCTCGACCTTGGAGCGCAGCCGCTGGACGTGCACGTTGACGAGCCGGGTGTCCGCGGCGTGGCGATAGCCCCACACCTGCTCGAGCAGGACCTCACGCGTGAACACCTGCCACGGCTTACGGGCGAGCGCGACCAGCAGGTCGAACTCGAGCGGGGTCAGGGCTATCGACTGTCCGTCCCGCTTCACCGAGTGCCCGGCCACGTCGATGACCAGGTCGCCGATGGTCAGCTGCTCCGGCGCCGGCTCCTCCGACCTCCTGAGCCGCGCCCGGATCCGGGCCACCAGCTCCTTGGGCTTGAACGGCTTCACGATGTAGTCGTCGGCGCCGGACTCCAGGCCCACGACGACATCGACGGTGTCGCTCTTGGCCGTGAGCATCACGATCGGCACCCCGGACTCCGCCCTGATCAGACGGCACACCTCGATACCGTCCCGGCCGGGCAGCATCAGATCGAGCAGCACCAGGTCGGGCTTGGTCTCACGGAACGCGGCCAGCGCCTTGTCACCGTCGGCTACGAAAGACGGCTCAAAACCTTCACCACGCAGCACAATGCCGAGCATCTCGGCCAGTGCGGTGTCGTCGTCGACGACAAGGACTCGTCCCTTCATAAACGACATCATCCCATTCTCATAACAGCGACAGGTGCCCTGGTGAGGCAGGTCACTGGCCGGTGACGATAGTCGTAGGACCCCGTCACTGTCTGCCCTCGTCCGCCGATCTTGATGCCGGTCACGGATGTCAGCCGTCCCCCGCACCCCATCCGCGCACGCCTCGGGCAGCGGCCACCGGACAGCGGTGCGACTGTAGGCGCATGCGCCTGTGGATGTCGTGGACGCTCGATGATGTGGGCAGCGCCGGCCAGACCGTGGACGATATCGCGGCGGCCGTCAGGGCCTTGGACGGCTCCGTGGAGCGGTCACGGCGGGCGTTCGGCCCCAACGAGCGGGCGTGGGAGGAGCTGCGGGAATCGGCGGTCCGCATGCGGGCTCGCATGCTCGACGAGGGGCGCAGGGCCGTGGAACGACGTCAGACATGGTCGTCGACCCTCGGCGGTGTGCACGTCCAGCTCATCCCGCGACGTCATGAGAACCCTCGGCCGGTGGAGCCTCGGTGACCCCGCCGGGCGCCACTGGCCGTCCGCCGTCTCCCGACCGCGCCCGTGGCTTCGGACGGATGTCAGCCACGGACCTCGGCCACCGATGTCACGGCCCCTCACCCTGTGGATCGCCGCAGGGGGAGGGGCCGTCGTCGTTGATCGACGCAACATCGTCGCACTGGCTCGTCCAGCTCATCTGGCTCGTCCAGCTCATCTGGCTCGTCTGGCTCGTCTGGCTCGTCCAGCTTCTCTGGCTCGTCTAGCTCGCCGCCACCTGGTGTGACCTGGCGCACAGCTCGGCAAGAGCCTCGGTCGTCACGGGGGAGACGGTCCCCTCCTCGGTGACGATCGCCGTCACCAGCTCGGGCGGCGTCACGTCGAACGCCGGGTTGTACGCCTGGGTCCCCAGGGGTGCCACCGGAATCCCGCCTCCCGCTCCCGTCACCGGCATCTGGGGCGCTGTGACCTCGGTCACCTCATAGCCGGGGCGCTGCTCGACCTCGATGGACGCCCCGTCCGGCGTCCGCGGGTCCACCGTCGTCAGCGGCGCCACCACGATGAACGGCACATGGTGATACCGCGCGAGCACCGCGAGCGGATAGCTCCCCACCTTGTTCGCCACCGAACCGTCGGCTGCGATCCGGTCCGCACCGATCAGCACCGCGTCCACCTCACCCGCCGCGAACAGCGAACCTGCCGCGTTGTCGGTGAGCAGGGTGTACGCCATGCCGTGGCGGGCCGCCTCGTACGCCGTCAGACGAGCGCCTTGCAGCAACGGACGCGTCTCGTCCACCCACAGCCGCCGCAGCTGCCCCGCCCGGTGTGCGGCCAGGGCCACCGCGAACGCCGTCCCCTCCCCGCCCGACACCAGCGAGCCGCTGTTGCAGTGGGTCAGGATCCGGTGCCCGCCGCCCGGCAGCAGCTCGTCGAGGAGCGCCAGACCGTGGGCGGCCATCCGGGCGCTGGCCTCGGCATCCTCCTGATGCAGCACGCGCGCCGCCGCCAGCGCAGCCGACGCCGCAGCGGTGGGATCGCCGGTCTCGGAGAGCGCCGCGCGATGGGCGGAATGGGCCTTGCGCACGCCCACGGAGAGGTTCACCGCGGTGGGCCGGGCGCCCTCGAGGGCCTGCGCGGCCTCCTCCACGTCGAAGCCCCGCGCGGCGGCGAGCGCGACGCCGTACGCCCCCGCGATCCCGAGCAGGGGCGCCCCGCGCACGGCGAGCGAACGGATCGCCTCCACCAGCGCCGACGCGTCCGTACAGACCAGCTCAACCTCTTCGGCAGGGAGCCTCGTCTGGTCGAGAAGGACCAGTACGGGACCTTCAGGTGGTTCCTCCCATCGGATCACAGCTATCTCGGTCGGCCGCTTGTCCTCGCGGGGTTGCGCGTACTGATCAGCCATGCCGTCAGTCTGCCCCGGATACGGCGGACAATTGAAGGAGTCCAGCCCCTACCGCGGCCGGTCACTCGATGACCACCCCATGGCACGATGTCTGCCAACCTGCCGCCGCGACCGCGGACGGGCACCGTGAAGGAGCTTCGATGACAGACACTCCGGGCTGGGCCTCGCCCGGATCCGCCCCGTCGTCCGACGGGCGGGAACCCGGTGCGCCCGGCCCCGCCGAGCCCGCCGACCGTCCTGGCCCCACCGGCCCCGCCGAGCCCGCCGCGCAACCGGGCACGGACCCGCAGGGCCAAGGCGCGAAGTGGTCCAAGGAACAGCCGGCACCCGGCCAGTGGTCCGCGCCCACGGGATCCCCGAGCCCGGGCCAGGCTCCGCCGCCCCCACCGCCCGGACCGGGCTGGGGCGGCCAGACGCCCGGCGGTCCCGGGTACGGCGGGTACGGCGGCGGCCCGTACGGCGGCCCTTCCGGCGGCCACGGAGCCTGGGGCGGCGGCTGGGGCGGTCCCCCGCCCGCGGCGAAGCCCGGCGTCATCCCGCTGCGCCCGCTCGGTGTCGGCGAGATCCTCGACGGTGCCGTCTCCACCATGCGCACCTACTGGCGCACCGTCCTCGGCGTCTCGCTGACCGTCGCGGTCCTCAGCCAGCTCGGCGTCATCCTCGTGCAGGGCTTCTTCCTGAACGACACCCTCACCACCCGGGCCCCGCTCAACGATCCGAGCACCACCCCGGGTGACGTGTTCCGCGATATGGGCTCGGAACTCCTCGGCACCGGCGTCGTCGTGCTGATCTCCTTGGTCGGCACCATCATCGCGACCGCTCTGCTGACGACGGTCACCAGCCGCGCGGTCCTCGGCAGGCCGGTCAGCGCCGGCGAAGCCTGGCGGGACGCCCGCCCGCAGGTCCCGAAGCTGTTCGGCCTGCTCTTCCTGCTGGGCCTCATCGCGTTCGGCGTGCTGCTCTGCGGCGCGCTGCCCGGAATCCTCGTGGCGGTCACCGGTGGCAATGAGGGGGTCGTCGCCGGGCTGCTCGTCCTGGGCATCCTCGGCGCCACCGTCGTCGTGCTGTGGCTGATGATCCGCTTCTCGCTCGCCTCGCCCGCGCTGATGCTGGAGCGGCAGAGCATCGTGAAGTCGATGAGCCGCTCCGCGAAGCTGGTGCACGGCTCCTGGTGGCGCGTCCTCGGCATCCAGCTGCTCGCCGGGATCATCGCCAACATCGTCTCGTCGCTCGTCGTGATCCCCTTCGCCCTGATCGCGGCAGCCGTCAGCGGAGACGGCATGGCCGGCCTCTTCGGCACCAACGGCCAGCACGTCAGCTGGACCTTCCTGGTCATCAGCGGCATCGGTGCCGTGATCGGCTCCATGGTCACACTCCCGATCAACGCGGGTGTCACCGTGCTCCTGTACATCGACCAGCGCATCCGCCGCGAGGCACTCGACCTCGAACTGGCCCGCGCCGCCGGTGTCCAGGGCCACGGCGTCGGTGCCCCCGGCTCCGTCCCGGGGAGCTGATGCGGTGAGCCCGACGGGGGGAGTTCTGACGGCGGCACCGGCCCTGCCGGGCGCCGCCGGATCGGCCGTACGACGCCTGCTGGGCGCGGCCGACACGGCCGCCCTGGCCCTCGGCGGCTCGGGCGACGAACCGCCGGTGACCATTCCGCGCGACCCCGCGCGGGAGGCGGCACGCCGCGAGCTGTCCAAACGGATGTACCACGAGAACGACCCCGGCCTGCTCCAGCGCGCCATGAACGCCTTCTGGGACTGGGTCGACGGACTGCTCGGCAGAGCCGCCTCCGCAACGCCCGGCGGCACGCTCGGCCTGCTCGTCGTGGTCCTGTTCGTCGTCGCCGTCCTGGCCGCCCTGTGGTGGCGCCTGGGCAGCCCCCGCCGCCAACCCACCTCCACCCCGGCCCTGTTCGACGACAGCCCGCGCAGCGCCGCCGAACACCGCGCGGCCGGCGAGGCACACGCCGCCCAGGGCCACTGGAACCAGGCCGTCCAGGAACGCATGCGGGCCATCGTCCGCTCTCTGGAGGAACGGGCCCTGCTCGACGTCCGCCCCGGCCGCACCGCCGACGAGGCGGCCGCCGAGGCCGGCCGCACCCTCCCGTCGCACACGGACCGACTGCGTTCCGCCGCCGGCGAGTTCGACGACGTCACATACGGCGGCCGCAGCGCGAGCGAAGAGTCGTACCACCGCATCGCCGAGCTCGACCGCGACCTGGAACGCAGCCGCCCGATCCTCGCGGACAGCGCCACCAGGACGGCCCACAGCACCCCCCAGGGGGCTGACGAATGACCACCACGGCCCCGCCGCCGACCACCTCGACCTCGCCCTCCGCCCGCCAGGTGTGGACCCGCGCGCGAGGCATCGCCCTCGCCGTCACCCTCATCCTCGTCGGCGCCGTCGCGATGGCCGCCGTCCGCTCCCAGACCCGGCACGGCGAACTCGACCCGCGCTCCGCCGACCCCTACGGCAGCCGCGCCGTCGCCGAACTCCTCGCCGACCGGGGCGTCTCCACACGCGTGGTGACCTCGCTCGGCGCGGCACGGGCCGCCGCCGGCCCGGACACCACACTGCTCGTCGCCGTCCCCGACCTGCTGACCCCGAGTCAACAGACCCGACTGCACTCCGCGACGGCAGCCTCCGGCGGGCGCACCGTCCTGGTCGCCGCCGGCAGCCCGTCCGTCGAGCGGCTCGCCCCCGGGGTCACCGCGGACCCCGCCACCAGCACCGGCACGACACTCGCCCCCGACTGCGCCCTGCCCGAGGCCCGGCGCGCCGGCAGCGCCGACACCGGCGGCCTCCGCTACACCACCACCCACCTCGACGCGGACTCCTGCTACCCCAGCGAACGCCTCGCCACGCTGCTCCGCGTCCCGGCAGCCTCCGGGAACGGCGACACCGTCGTCCTCGGCGCGCCGGACATCCTCTACAACAAGCGTCTCGACAAGCAGGGCAACGCCTCGCTCGCCCTCCAACTCCTCGGCTCCCGCCACCATCTGGTCTGGTACCTCCCCTCGCTGTCCGACGCCTTGGCCACCGACGACGGTGAGCAGAAGAGCTTCCTCGACCTGCTCCCGTCGGGCTGGCTGTGGGGCACCCTGCAGCTGTTCATCGCCGCGGCCCTCGCCGCGTTCTGGCGAGCACGCCGGTTCGGCCCGCTGGTGCCCGAGAGACTCCCCGTCGCGATCCGCGCCTCCGAAACCGTCGAAGGCCGCGCCCGCCTCTACCGCAAGGCCGACGCCCGCGACCGCGCGGCCGCCGCTCTCCGCTCCACCACCCGCACGCGCCTGGCCCCTCTCGTCGGCGTCCCCGTGGCCCAGGCGCACGCACCCGAGGCCCTGCTCCCCGCCCTGTCCGCCCACCTCCGGGGAGACGGACAGACCCTGCACCCACTCCTGTTCGGACCGACGCCCGGCGACGACGCGGCCCTCATCGCACTCACCGATCAACTCGACGCCCTCGAAAGAGAGGTACGCCGTCCATGATGGACCCGACCACTGACAACGCCGGGAACACCGGGGACTCAGGCGCCGCCCGGGCTTCTCTGGAAGCCCTGCGCGCCGAGATCGCCAAAGCCGTGGTCGGCCAGGACCCCGCCGTGACCGGCCTCGTCGTCGCTCTCCTGTGCCGCGGACACGTTCTCCTCGAAGGAGTCCCCGGGGTCGCCAAAACGCTGCTCGTCCGCGCACTCGCATCCGCACTCGAACTCGACACCAAGCGCGTCCAGTTCACCCCCGACCTGATGCCGAGCGACGTCACCGGTTCCCTCGTCTACGACACCCGCACCTCGGAGTTCTCCTTCCAGCCCGGCCCGGTCTTCACCAACCTCCTCCTCGCGGACGAGATCAACCGCACCCCGCCGAAGACCCAGTCCTCCCTCCTGGAAGCCATGGAGGAACGCCAGGTCACGGTCGACGGCACCCCGCGCCCGCTCCCGGACCCGTTCCTGGTCGCCGCGACCCAGAACCCCGTCGAGTACGAGGGCACCTACCCCCTCCCCGAGGCCCAACTCGACCGTTTCCTGCTCAAGCTGACGGTCCCTCTGCCCTCCCGCCAGGACGAGATCGACGTTCTCACCCGGCACGCCTCGGGCTTCAACCCGCGCGACCTCCACGCCGCCGGCCTTCGTCCGGTCGCCGGCCCGGCCGACCTGGAGGCGGCTCGCACCGCGGTCGCCAAGACGACCGTCTCCCCCGAGATCATGGCCTACGTGGTGGACATCTGCCGCGCCACGCGTGAGTCGCCCTCCCTCACCCTCGGAGTCTCTCCGCGCGGCGCCACCGCCCTGCTGGCCACCTCGCGCGCCTGGGCCTGGCTGACGGGCCGCGACTACGTCATCCCCGACGACGTGAAGGCCCTCGCCCTGCCCACCCTGCGCCACCGGGTCCAGTTGCGCCCCGAGGCCGAGATGGAGGGTGTGACCGCCGACTCCGTCATCAACGCCATCCTCGCCAACGTCCCGGTCCCCCGCTGATGGCGCTCACCGGACGCGCGGCCCTGCTCGCGGCCCTCGGCTCGATCCCCGTCGGCATCCTCGAACCCGGCTGGACCGGCATTCTCGCGGTCAATGGCCCGCTGGCCCTCGCCTGTGCCTGCGACTTCGCACTCGCGGCGCCCGTACGACGCCTCGTCCTGTCCCGCACCGGCGACACCTCCGCACGCCTCGGCGAGACTGCCGATGTCACGCTCACGATCACGAATCCGTCCCGCCGCCTGCTGCGGGCCCGCCTGCGGGACGGATGGCCGCCCAGCAGCTGGCAGCCCGGCACCGAAGTCGAGGGTTCCCGGCACCGCGTCACCGTCCCGGCCGGCGAACGCCGGCGTGCGACGACCCGGCTGCGCCCCACGCGCCGGGGCGACCGCCAGGCCGACCGCGTGACGATCCGCTCCTACGGCCCCCTCGGCCTCTTCTCCCGCCAGGGCGCGCACAGAGTGCCCTGGACCGTACGGGTTCTGCCCCCGTTCACCAGCCGCAAGCACCTGCCGTCGAAACTCGCCCGGTTGCGTGAACTGGACGGCCGTACCAGCGTGCTGACCCGAGGCGAGGGCACCGAATTCGACAGCCTGCGCGAGTACGTCCCAGGCGACGACACCCGCTCGATCGACTGGCGTGCCACGGCCCGTCAGTCCACGGTCGCCGTCCGCACCTGGCGGCCTGAGCGCGACCGGCACATCCTCCTCGTCCTCGACACCGGCCGCACCTCGGCCGGCCGCGTCGGCGACGCCCCACGCCTGGACGCCTCCCTGGATGCGGCCCTGCTCCTCGCGGCGCTCGCCTCGCGCGCCGGCGACCGCGTGGACCTGCTGGCCTACGACCGCCGGGTCCGCGCCCGGGTCCAGGGCCGTGCCGCCGCCGATCTCCTGCCGTCCCTGGTCAACGCGATGGCGACGCTGGAGCCGGAACTCGTCGAAACGGACGCCCGTGGTCTGACGGCGACGGCACTCCGCGCGGCTCCTCGACGCTCCCTGATCGTGCTGCTCACGACGCTCGACGCGGCACCGGTGGAGCAGGGCCTTCTGCCCGTTCTCCCCCAGCTCACTCAGCGCCACACGGTCCTCGTCGCCTCGGTCGCCGACCCGCACATCGCGAAGATGGCCAAGGCCCGCGGAAACGCCGAGGCGGTGTACGAGGCCGCTGCGGCAGCGCAGGCGCAGAGTGAACGGCACCGCACGGCGGAGCAGCTTCGCCGTCATGGGGTGACGGTCGTGGACGCGATGCCGGACGATCTGGCTCCGGCGCTGGCTGATGCCTACCTGGCCCTGAAGGCAGCCGGCCGACTCTGATCCATCGCAGCCGACCCATTCGGCCGCCCCCTTCCAGGGGAAACAATCCCTGAACGCAGAAAACCCCCGCATCTTTCGATGCGGGGGTTTTCTCAAAATTTGTTCGGCGGCGTCCTACTCTCCCACAGGGTCCCCCCTGCAGTACCA
>NZ_JBVKBH010000011.1:93604-300935 GCF_055657175.1 Streptomyces sp. NPDC107581 | reverse complement strand
CCGGGTATGCACGGTGCGGTCACCGCGGTCACCGCGTTGCAGAAGGCGGATCTGATCGTCGCTCTCGGGGCCCGCTTCGATGACCGTGTCACCGGTAGGCTGGACAGCTTCGCTCCGTACGCGAAGATCGTTCACGCCGACATCGACCCGGCCGAGATCGGCAAGAACCGGGCCGCCGATGTGCCGATCGTCGGGGATGCCCGCGAGGTGATCGCGGATCTGGTGCAGGCGGTGCAGAGGGAGCACAGCGAGGGCCACAAGGGTGACTACACCGCCTGGTGGAGCGATCTGGACCGCTGGCGTGAGACGTATCCGCTGGGCTATGACCTGCCCGAGGACGGTTCGCTGTCGCCGCAGCAGGTGATCGAGCGGGTCGGGCGGCTCGCCCCGGAGGGCACGATCTTTGCGGCGGGTGTGGGGCAGCACCAGATGTGGTCCGCGCATTTCATCCAGTACGACAGGCCCGCGACCTGGCTGAATTCCGGTGGTGCCGGGACGATGGGGTATGCGGTGCCCGCTGCGATGGGGGCGAAGGCCGGGCGGCCGGACCGTACGGTCTGGGCGATCGACGGCGACGGCTGCTTCCAGATGACCAATCAGGAGCTGACCACCTGTGCGCTGAACAATATTCCGATCAAGGTCGCCGTCATCAACAACGGGGCTCTGGGGATGGTCCGTCAGTGGCAGACCCTCTTCTACAACCAGCGCTATTCCAACACGGTGCTGCACTCGGGTCCTGACGACGTCAATCCGGAGGCCAGGGGTACGCGGGTGCCGGACTTCGTGAAGCTGTCCGAGGCCATGGGCTGTCACGCGATCCGTTGTGAGCGGCCGGAGGATCTGGACAAGGTCATCGAAGAGGCGAACTCGATCAACGACCGTCCGGTCGTCATCGACTTCATCGTGCATGAGGACGCGATGGTGTGGCCGATGGTCGCCGCCGGCACCTCCAACGACGAGATCCTGGCCGCCCGGGACGTCCGCCCCGACTTCGGCGACAACGAAGACGACTGACGACGAGGGCGAAAGGAAGGCACGGATCCATGTCCACGCACACACTGTCCGTCCGGGTGGAGAACACACCGGGCATCCTCGCCCGGATCGCTGCCCTGTTCTCCCGCCGCGGCTTCAACATCGACTCGCTCGCGGTCGGCGTCACCGAACATCCCGGCATCTCCCGCATCACCATCGTGGTGAACGGGGAACTGACCCGGCTCGACCAGGTCGTCGAGCAGACCGGGAAACTGGTCAACGTCCTCGACGTCATGGAGCTGGAGCCCGAGGCCCGGATCGTCCGCGAGCTGCTGTTCGCCAAGGTCCGTGCCGACAACCGGACGCGTTCGCAGATCCTGGAGATCGTCCGGCTGTTCCGCGCCAAGACCGTCGACGTCTCCCCGGAGTCCGTCACCATCGAGGCCACCGGATCCGGCGACAAGCTGTCCGCGATGCTCAGGATGCTGGAGCCGTTCGGCATCAAGGAGCTGGTCCAGTCCGGTGCGATCGCCATCGGACGCGGCTCCGTCCCACTCAGCGAACGCAGGCCGCGCCCCGCCGCACAGGCGCCGCGGGCCGCCGCCATCGCCTAGGGCGTCCCCAGCGGGACGCGCCCTTCATCTGTCCGACCCCACGAAGCATCACGCGCCAGCGGAGGAGTAACCGTCCATGTCTGCCGAGCTGTTCTACGACGCCGACGCCGACCTGTCGATCATCCAGGGCCGCAAGGTCGCGGTCATCGGATACGGCAGCCAGGGCCACGCCCACGCCCTGTCGCTGCGCGACTCGGGTGTCGACGTCCGCGTCGGTCTGCACGAGGGCTCCAGGTCCAAGGCCAAGGCCGAGGAGCAGGGGCTGCGCGTGGTGAGCCCGGCCGAGGCCGCCGCCGAGGCCGACGTCATCATGATCCTCATCCCGGACCCGATCCAGGCCCGGGTCTACGAGGAGTCGATCGCCCCGAACCTGAAGGACGGCGACGCGCTGTTCTTCGCCCACGGCTTCAACATCCGCTTCGGCTTCATCAAGCCCCCGGCCGGCGTCGACGTCGCCCTGGTCGCCCCCAAGGGCCCCGGCCACCTGGTGCGCCGCCAGTACGAAGAGGGCCGCGGCGTCCCGGCGATCGCCGCCGTCGAGCAGGACGCCACCGCAGGCGCCTTCCCGCTGGCCCTGTCGTACGCCAAGGCCATCGGCGGCACCCGCGCCGGCGTCATCAGGACGACCTTCACCGAGGAGACCGAGACCGACCTGTTCGGCGAGCAGGCCGTGCTGTGCGGCGGCGCCTCCGCCCTGGTCAAGGCCGGCTTCGAGACCCTGGTCGAGGCCGGCTACCAGCCGGAGATCGCCTACTTCGAGTGCCTGCACGAGCTGAAGCTGATCGTCGACCTCATGTACGAGGGCGGCCTGGAGAAGATGCGCTGGTCGGTCTCCGAGACCGCCGAGTGGGGCGACTACGTCACCGGTCCGCGCATCATCACCGACGCCACCAAGGCCGAGATGAAGCAGGTCCTCACCGAGATCCAGGACGGCACCTTCGCCCGGACCTGGATGGACGAGTACCACGGCGGTCTGAAGAAGTACGACGAGTACAGGCGGCAGGACTCCGAGCACCTGCTGGAGACCACCGGCAAGCAGCTACGCAAGCTGATGAGCTGGGTCGACGACGAGGCGTGACAAGAAATCGAGTGTGCATGCGCAACGCATGTACAAGCTTCCTGGCGGAGCCCCCGCCAGATAAAGTAGTCAGTGAAATCACCACCCGGGGGGGAAAGTGACACGTACAGCGGTCCTGACGGGAATTGGGGCGGCAATTCCGCCACGTTCGGTGTCGAATGACGAACTCGCCATGACACTGGACACCAATGACACGTGGATACGTACCAGGACTGGTATTCGCACGCGGCACTGGGCCGCCGACGGAATCAATGTCGGCGATCTGGCGACCGCCGCCGGTGCGCGGGCCCTGAAATCCGCCGGTGTCGATTCCGTGGATCTGGTGGTCCTGGCGACCAGTACCGGAAACCAGGTCATGCCCGGCACGGCGCCGGAGGTCGCGACCGCACTCGGACTCGGGCAGGTCGCCGCCTACGACATCTCGGCGGCCTGCTCCGGATTCCTCTACGCGCTGTCCGCCGCCGCCGGGGCGATCGCGTCCGGCGTCGCGGGACGGGTCCTCGTCATCGGCGCGGACGTCTGGTCCACGCGGCTCGACCCGCAGGACCGTTCCACCACCATCATCTTCGGCGACGGCGCCGGCGCCGCGGTCCTGCGCGCGGGAAGCGCCGACGAACCCGGCGCGCTGCTCGGCTTCGACCTGGGCAGCGACGGGACGGGCCACGAGCTCGCCCAGGTGGCCGGGGGCGGTTCGCGTGAGCGGGGCAGCGGCCGGCCGCCCCGGCCCGAGGACGCGTACATGACCATGCAGGGCAAGGAGATGTTCACGCACGCCGTCGGCAGGATGGCCGCCTCGTCGGAGCAGCTGCTCGACCGGATCGGCTGGACCGCGGCGGACGTCGACTGGTGTGCGGCGCACCAGGCGAACATCCGGATCCTGCACACGGTCGCGGACGTGCTCGGAGTCGAACGGTCCCGCATGCTGGTGCACCTCGACAAGGTGGGCAACACCTCGGCCGCCTCGATTCCGCTGGCGCTGACCGACGCCGCCGTGAGCGGGCGCGTCAAGGCCGGCGACCGCGTGCTGATGACCGCGTTCGGCGGTGGCCTCAGCTGGGCTTCGACCGCGATGCGGTGGCCGGAACTCGACGTCATGGAAGTTTCCACGGACATCTGAGCCGCCCGATTTCCGCGGCCTTCTCTCCCTGTACGCACCTGCCCTGTGAAGGGGGACCCATGAATTCCCAAGAAGTAGCCGAGAACATTGTGAACGTCCTGACCGACAACTTCGATCTGGAACAGGACGTCACCCCCTCCACCCGATTCAGCGAGATTGAACTCGACTCGTTGATCATGCTGGAGCTTTCTGTGATCATCGAGCGGAAGTACGGCATGAAAATCGCCGAGGACGAGCTGGTCGAAGCCGGCAGTGTGGCCGGAGTCGTCGCGCTGATGGAATCCCGCAGCAGCATCGACAGCCCCACCGGCTGATCCGCTCCCTCCCATCCGGACGAATTTCTTCCGCTTCCTTCTGGAGGAACGCCATGCACAGCCGTATCGGAATATTCCTGTCCCCCGTGAACGAGCCCGGCCAGGACCCGCACCTGGTGCTGCGTCGCCAGCTCGACCTGGTGGAGAAGGCCGACGCGCTCAACATCGACGAGGCGTGGTTCGGCGAGCACCACACGCTCGGCTGGGGGCTCGTCGGCGCCCCGGAGACGATGATCGCCGCCGCCTCCCAGCGGACCCGGCAGATCAGGCTGGCCAACGGAGTCGTACCGCTGCCCTGGCACCACCCGTTCCACGTGGCCTCGCGCGCCGTGCACCTGGACCACCTCACCCGGGGCCGCTACATCCTCGGAGTGGGCCCCGGCATCTTCCCGGACGCGCAGATGCTCGGCATCGATGCGAGCGAGCAGCGCACCCGGCTCGCCGAAGCGCTGCCGGCGGTGATCGAGCTGGTCAACGGCGAGGACCGGATCACCGAGAAGACCGACTGGTACGGGCTGCGCGACGCCAAGCTCCAGCTGCCCCGCTACACCCCGGGCGGCCTGGAGGTGGCCATCGCCAGCGGTGGCACCTCTCCCACCAGCCCGCTCCTCGCCGGGCAGCACGGCACCAGCCTGGTCTCCTTCGCGCTCAGCCAGCCCGGCGCGCCCAAGACCATCGACCTCGCCCGGCAGTGGGGTTACGCCGAGGAGGCCGCCGAGGAGCACGGCCACACCATGGACCGTGACAGCTGGCGCGTGGCCCTGCCGCTGCATGTCGCGGAGACCAGGGAGCAGGCGTTCGCCGATGTCCGCGAGGGCTTCGACCGCTGGCTCTTCGACTTCTTCGGCCGCGCGGCCGGGCGCGACGTGTCCACCCCCGGTGTGCCCAAGGGCCAGGAGCTCGAGGCGCGCATCGAGGCGGGCGGCGCGATCGTCGGTTCGCCCGAGGACGTCGTCGAGGGCATCCGGCGACTGCAGGAGCGCACCGGCGGCTTCGGCACCCTGCTGGTCTACGTGCCGGACTGGTGCTCCTGGGAGAAGACGGACAAGAGCCTGGAGCTGCTTGCCCGCTATGTCGCACCGCAGCTGACCGGCGCCGTCGCGCGCCCCACGGAATCCATCGAGCACATCGTGGCCAGCCGGGGCTGATCAGGGGCCAGCGATCCCCCAGCTCCCTCCCCCCATACCCGAACCGGAGCCTTCATGACCGTCGTCGGCAGGAACACCGCCGAGGTCGCGCAGAGCGCGGGGCACAAGGTCCCGCGACTACGGACCTCCCTGCTCTTCGCCAGCCTCGTGGCCGGCAACTACCTTGTCATCCTCGACGTCTCGATCCTGAACGTCGCCCTTCCCGACGTGCGCAGCGACCTGCACGCCTCCGCGGCCCAGCTGCCGTGGACGGCGGACGCGTACACGGTCGTCTTCGCCGGTCTGCTGATGGCCTCCGGAGCGGTCGCCGACCGCTGGGGTCCGCGCCGGGTCTACCGCACCGCCCTGTGCCTGTTCGCGCTGCTCTCCCTGGCGTGTGCGGCCGCCCCCAACGCGCCCAGCCTGATCGGGGGCCGCGCGGCACTGGGCATCGCGGCGGCCGGCCTGGTCCCGGCCTCGCTCGCGCTGCTCGCCAAGCTGTACCCGGACCCCAGCAAGCGGTCCCGGGCGATCGGCGCCTGGGGCGCGCTGAGCTCCAGCGGCTTCATCGCGGGGCCGCTCATCGGCGGCGGCCTGGTGGAACTCGGCGGCTGGCGCTGGGTGTTCCTCGTCAATCCGGTGATCATCACCCTGGTGCTGCTGCCCACGAAGTGGCTCAGCGCCCACCGGCCGACGACGTTCAAGCGGATCGACTACGCGGGTCTCCTCCTGTCCATCCTCGGGCTCGGGGCCGTCACCTTCGGCCTGATCGACGCGGGCAGCCAGGGCTGGGACCGGCCCGTCGCGCTGATCGCACTGGCCGTCGGCGTGCTCGCGTTCGTGGCGCTGCTGCTCGTCGAGCGCAGGGTGGAGTCGCCGGTCCTGCCGCCCCGTCTGATGGCGCTCGGCCGGGTCCGCGCGGACCTGATGGCGGGAGCGATGTCGTGCTTCGTCTTCTACGGCTCGTTCTTCGCGCTGACCCTGTGGCTGATCCGGGAGCGGGACCTCTCCCCGCTGCAGACAGGTCTCGCCCTGCTTCCGATGACGCTGCCCGCCTGCTTCATCCCGCTGCTCGCGGGGCGTGCGGTCGTCAAGTACGGGGCCAGGGCGGTCATCCTGGTGGGGCTCGGGGCGCATGTGCTCGCCGGGCTGGGGCTGTGCTTCGTCAGTGACCACCCGCCGCTGGCGGTGCTGGTCCCCATGGAGATCCTGCTGACCCTCGGGGGGACGACGGTGGTGCCCGCCGCCACCGCCGACATGGCCTCGGCCGCACCGCCGGAGCTGGCCGCGACCGGCCAGGGCGCGGCAACCGCCTCCCGGCAGGCGGGTGTCGCCCTGGGTGTCGCCGTGCTCGGCACACTGTCCACGCTCGCCTCGACCGGTCTGGTCGTGCTGATCGCCGCCGCGCTGGCGCTGGTGGTCGTACTCACCGTGCTGCGCCGGCCGGCGAGCCCGGCGGACGCCCGATGACCGGGGCGCAGGGCACGACCGGGGCGGCCGGGGGCGCGGCCTTCTTCGACGTCGACGAGACGCTGATCACCGCCAAGTCCATGTTCGAGTTCCTGCGCTTCTGGCTGGCCCGCAACGGCGACGACGGCACCCGGTACGCGGGCTACGCCGCCGCGCTGCGGGACATGTCCGCCCTCGGTCTGGCCCGCGAAGAGGTCAACCGCGCCTACTACCGGTACTACGCGGGCACCTGCGCCGCCGACGTCCGGTCGGCGGGCCGCGACTGGTACGCCGAGTACCGCGAACGCCCGGATGCCTTCGTCACCGCGGGCATCTCCGCCCTGGCGCGGCACCGGGCGGCCGGGGACGCGGTCGTGCTGGTCTCCGGATCCTTCCGGGCCTGCCTCGACCCGCTCGCCGAGGATCTGGCGGCGGACCGGGTGCTGTGCGGCGAACTCGTCGTCGACGAACGCGGGTTGCTCACCGGTGAGGTCGTGGAACCGATGATCGGCCGGGCGAAGGCGGACGCCGTCGTCCGCACGATGGCGGAACTCGGCCTGGCCGCCCAGGACTGCTGTGGATACGGGGATCACGCCAGTGATCTCGACATGCTGCGTGCCGTGGGCAGGCCGTCGGTCGTCGGAGACGATCCGACGCTCGGCGAGCTCGCCCTCGCGCACGGGTGGCCGGTGATGTCATCGGCCCACGGAGGAAGAGAGGAACGCTAGTTGAGTACGCAGACCACACGGCCCGCACCGGTCACGTCCGGTGACTTCACGGACAAGGTGGCCCTCGTCACCGGGGCCGACGGGGGCATCGGCCGCGCCCTGGCGAGCAGGCTCGGCGCCCAGGGGTGCCGGCTCGTCCTGCACTCGCACAACGGGGAGGGCCTGAAGAAGACCGTCGCCGAGGAGGGCTGGGCGGACGGGCAGGTGCTCACCGCGGTCCATGACGTGGCCGACGCCGCGGCCGTCGAGGCGGCCGTCGCCGAGGCGGTCACCCGCTTCGGGAAGATCGACTACCTGCTGAACGTGGCGGGTGTCGCCCACCCCGGCGGTGTCCTCAGCACGAGCCAGGAGATCTGGGACCGTACCCTCGCCACCAATCTGACCGGCTACTTCGTGATGGCCCGGGCCGTACTGCCGCACATGAAGGAAGCGGGCGACGGGTTCGTCGTCAACATGTCCTCGATCTGGGGCAAACGGACCGCGCCGCCCGGAGCCATGCTCGCCTACTCGGTGTCGAAGTGGGGTGTCGAGGGGCTCACCAAGGCTCTCGCCGCGGAGGCCCGGCCCTGGGGCGTGCGCGTCTCGGGCATCGTCCTCGACAAGGTCGACACCGCCTTCCGCGAGAACATGCCGGGCGACCTCACCCAGGAGCAGCTCGACCGGATGCTGACCGCCGCCGACGTCGCCGACGCCACCTGCGCGATCCTCACCGGCTCGCGCCGCGCGCACGCCGCCGTCATCGAGCTCGACGCCTGGCAGTGGGTCTGATGCCGGAGCAGAGTCCCACGACCCGTTACATAGTCGGTGACCGCTTCGAGCCGTTCGCCACCCACGACACGATCCGCACGGTCTCCCGCTTCGTCCGTGACCTGCGCGCGGACCATCACCGGGACGACGCCGGCCTCGTCCTCGTCGAGGGCCAGGGCCTCACCTCCTTCGACTGGGACCGGATCCGTGACGAGCTGGACCGCCGCGGCCTCGGGGAGCGCACGCAGATCCGGGAGAGCGACGCGGGCTGCCTGTGCCGCCAGACCGAGACGCACAAGCACCGGGAGTGCAACGTCCTGATCGCGGGCCTCGACCGGACCGACGAGAACACCTTCAGGGCGGCCCTGCGCGTCCACAACGACCAGGAACTGCTCCTCGACCACCAGGGCGGGCACGTCCAGGGCATGGTCCTCCTGGAGGCCGCACGCCAGATGTTCGTGGCGGTCAGTGAGCGGTACTACCTGTCCCGCTGGCCCGAGGAGCACTACAGCTTCGTTCTCGACAGCATGGACAGCAAGTTCCTGACCTTCCTGTTCCCGCTGGCCGCCGCGGTCGAGTACAAGGTCCTCTCCGCGGACCTCGACGACCCCGCCCAGCTCCGCTTCGACGTCCAGGTCACCTTCGAGCAGGCCGGCCTGCCCGCCGCCACCGTCCGCATGGTGTGCGGCGCCATCCACAGCTCGGCCATGGCCCAGAAGGAGCGCCGGGGCACCGCACGGGCCCTGCGGGTGCTCGGCCGCCGCGAGGCGGACCTGCTCGCGGCCGGCTGAACCGGGCGGCTCCGCCCCCCTGCGGGTCACCGCTCCGACCCCGCGGATCCACGTACACGGCCTTTGTAATCCTTTGCGACCTTTGCGACTTCTGAAGGGACCACCATGTCTTCCGCACTGCTTCTGGTGACCGAGATCCCCGTCGGCGAGCACGCCGACGAAGCACTCGCCGCCTGGCAGGACCGGCCCACCGCGCCGGGCTCCGTCTTCTACCGGGGCCTGGAGGCCCCGACCCTGCTCGAACTCACCCCGCTCGACGGCCTCGACGGCCTCGCCGCTCTCGACCAGCAGTGGCGCCGGCAGGCGAAGGCGCTGGCTCCGCTGGTCGCGGGTGACGTGCGCCGCCAGGTGCTGCGGTTCGTCGAGGCGCCGAAGCCCGCCCCGGCCGGCGCGGCGCTCCCGGACACCCTGTACGTCCAGCTGCGTCACGTCGAGGTGAAGCCGCCGGTGCACGAGGAGTACCTGTCCTGGCGGGACGGCACGATCTTCGACGTCGTCCGCACGACGGAGCAGGTGGAGACCTTCCTGGCCTACCACTCGCTGCTGTCCACGGAGCCCGGTGTCATGTTCGTCTCCGGGTTCTCCTGCGCCCCCGAGGAGTACCTGCCCGCCTTCTCCTCGGAGCGGTACGGCGAGATCGCCCGGGACGCGCACTCCCGCTTCGTCACCGAGGAGGGCCTGTACACCCGCCTCTACCGGCGTGTCACCAAGGACGCCTGATGGGTGCGCAGTCGGCTTCGTACGAGCTGAGTCTCACCACCCAGGGCCCGCTGTATCCGCCCAGCGAAGTCATGGACGCCGACGGGAACTTCGTGGTGATCGGCTACGTCAATCGGGAGGCGGCCGGCGGAGGGGTCGTCTCCGAGTGGGGCAGCGCGATCGTGGCCGCGGACAGCGTCCTGCCGGAGCTGGGCGGCACCGCCCCGTACCGCATCGTCCGCGAACTGGGCCCGCAGCTGTCGGCCGCGGACGAGGACCTCGTCCTGCACACGCTGCCGCTGCCCCTGCCGTGCACCAACTACCCGGAGGTCTTCGCGCCGGACCAACTGGCCGATCCCTTCTCGGTGGTCCGCCCCAGCTACGCCTTCCACGAGGTGCCGCTGCCGGATCTGCGCCCCGAGGACGGGCCGAAGGTGACGGAACCGGTCACGCTCGGCCAGTGGGTCCAGGCGGCCGGCGAGGTGCGCGTCACGCTGGCGGACGGGGGCCGGGCGGCCGACTTCCACTGCGAGTTCACCGGGCTGCTGCCGAACAGCCTCTACACCGTGATGTCCGTGCGGCGCCGCGACCTGGCCCCCTCGGGGCCGGTCAGGCCGGGCCCGCTCGGTGTGCCCAATGTGCTGATCGCCGACCACAAGGGCAACGGCAGCTACCACGCACGCATGCCCAACCCGTTCCCCGACCCGGAGGCCGCGGCCGGTGACCGGATCATGAATGTCGTGCTGCTGTGGATGAGTTACCAGCAGAACTACGCGGGGGCCATCGGACGGTTCGGTCTGGGCGGAGACGTGCACGCCCAGCTCAAGCTGCGGGGCCCGGGTTTCGCCGAGTTCGTGACCCACGCCTGACAGGCCACACAGGAAAAGGGAGTAGGAAGTGGAGACGAAGGTGCCGACTCAGCGATCCTTCCGCGATGTCCTGGGCCGCTTCACCACGGGGGTCGTCCTGGTCACGGCGCAGACCGAAGTCGGACCTGCCGGAATGGCGGCCAACTCCTTCACTTCGGTGTCCCTCGTGCCCCCGCTGATCGCGCTGTGCGCGGCGCACACCTCGACGACGTGGCCCGCGATCCGCGCGGCCGGAGGCTTCGCGGTGACCATCCTGCGCGAGGACCACGAGGAGGTCTGCAGGACCTTTGCCACCCGGGGTGCGGACCGGTTCGCGGGCCGCGACTGGGTCCGCACCCCGGCCGGGCACCCCCTGCTGTCGGACGGGCTCGGCTGGCTCGACTGCACCATCGAGCAGATCCACCCGGCGGGCGACCACGAACTGGTGATCGCCCGGGCCGTGGAGTGGTCCACGGCGGGCGGGCCGGACACGGCCCCGGCGGGCGGCCCGCTGGTCTTCCACTCCGGACGCTATGTGCGGCTGGCATCCTGACGGGAAGATCCCCAACTGCCCCATGACAGACGGGACGTGGGTCCCGCAGAAAGGCGCGAGAGACGATGAGCTACACCGGTGACGTGCAGGCCGGCTCGCCCGGCGACACCCGGGAGACCACCGACCTGGTGATCACGAAGGTCTCGGTCGGTGAGATCGACAACAACGTCTACCTGCTCCGCTGCCGGACGACCGGCGAGCAGCTCCTGATCGACGCGGCAGCCGAGCCGCGGACCCTGCTGGACCTCATCGGTGACGGCGGCCTGGCCACCGTGTTCACCACGCACCAGCACTGGGACCACCACCGGGCCCTGGCCGAGGTGGTCGAGGCGACCGGCGCCCGCTCCCTCGTCGGACGCGACGACGCACCCGGTGTCCCGGTCGCGGACGTCCTGGTGGAGGACGGCGACACCGTGCGGGTCGGCGCCGTGTCCCTCACGGCGATCCATCTGGTGGGCCACTCGCCGGGCTCCACCGCGCTGCTCTACCGCGACCCGCAGGGGCATCCGCACCTGTTCACCGGTGACAGCCTCTTTCCCGGCGGCATCGGCAACACGGAGAAGGATCCGGCGCGGTTCGCCTCCCTCCTCCACGACGTCGAGACGAAGATCTTCGCCGAGCTCCCGGACGACACCTGGGTCTACCCGGGCCACGGCAAGGACACCACGCTCGGAGCGGAGCGGCCGTCCCTGCCGCTGTGGCGGGAACGGGGCTGGTGACGCGCCGGCATGAGGTGCCGCCCACCGGATTGCGCGGACTTCCCGCCACCTTCTGGTGGATCTGGGCCGGCCTGCTGATCAACTGGCTCGGCGCCTTCGCGGGACCCATGCTGGCCTTCTCGCTCACCGCGGACCGGGGCTACTCCGCCTCGTACGCCGGGTTCGTCGTCTCGCTGCTGGGCCTCGGCTCGATCGCCGGCAACGCGCTCGGGGGCATCCTCGCGGACCGGGTCGGGCGGCGCGTCACCCTCGTCTCGGGCCACCTCTGGACCGCCGCCGCCATGGCGGCCCTCGGGCTGGTGCAGGACCGCACGGCCGTGGCGGCCGCCACCTTGGCCGTGGGGATCGGGACCGGGGTGGTGCGTCCGGCCGCGGGCGCCGTGCTCGCGGACGTGGTGCCGGCCGCGGACCGGCAGCGGGCCTTCGCCCTCAACTACTGGGCGGTGAACGCCGGAATGGCCGTCTCCGGCGTGCTGGCCGGACTGATGGTCGAGCAGGGCTACACCCTGCTGTTCCTCGCCGACGCCGGGACGACGCTGCTGTGTGCGCTGGTCGTCCTGGCGAAGGTCCCGGAAACGCTGCCCGGGCGTGCGGCGCCCGGCGCAGCGGGCCCGGGGGCGGTCCAGCCGCCCTCACAGCCGCCCTCACAGCCGCCCTCACAGGCGTCCGAGGCCAAGGACGGGGACGAGGCCAAAGGCAAGGCCGAGGATGAGGGCAAGGTCAGGGGCAAGGGCAAGGGCAAGGGCGAGGACGTACGGGGGACGCGGACGGCCGTCAGGGCCGCTCCGGTCCGCCAGGACCGGCCCTTCGTCCTGTTCACCCTGCTGACGCTGCTGTTCGCGCTCGCCTTCGAGCAGCGCTCCGGCTCCCTGGCCATGGTGATGGCGGCCCAGGGGCACTCTCCCACCGTCTTCAGCCTGCTCAACGCGCTCAACGCGGCGCTGGTGGTCGTCGTGCAGATCCCGCTCACCCGGCTGATGAGCCGGCACCCCAAGGGCAGGGTCCTGTGGGCCGCCGGAACCCTCGTCGCGGCGGCCTTCGCGGTGACGGCCTGCGCCGACACCGCGGGGCCGTACGTGGCCGCCGTGATCGTCTGGACGTTCGGCGAGATGCTCCAGGCGCCGGCGGCCAGCGCGGTCGTCGCGGAGCGGGCCCCGGAACAGCGGCGCGGCCGCTACCTGGGCATGTACGCCGCCGCCTGGTCCGGCGCCGCCTTCCTCGGCCCGGCCGGCGGCGGCTTCGTCCTCGACCGGTGGGGCGGTACCGCGCTGTGGACGCTGTCCGCGGTGCTCGCCGGCGCGGCCGGCTGTGGATGGCTGCTGCTCACCGGCGCTCAAGGCTTCCGCACGGCATCCGTCGTGCGGGAAGGAGGCGGGACACCGCTTCCGCGCATCACAACAGAGGGGAAACGAGCATGAACCAGCACCTGGTCGTCACCAACTGTGTCCCGGCCCATGTCGCCGAGGAGACGGAGCAGCTCGTCATCGAGAACTGCGTGCCGGCGCACGTGGGCGAGCAGTTCGTCGTCGAGAACTGTGTGCCGGCGCACGTGGCCTGATGGCCGACGTCACCGTGGCGGAGACCGGCCGGGGCGGCACTGTCCGTCCCGCGCCGGGCTCCGGCCCCGCTCCTTCCTTCGTCACGAGAACGCGCGTCCTGACCGGTGTCGGCGGAACCCCGCCGGGGCTGCACCTGGCCGTCAGCGACCTCGCCGATGCCACCGGCCGCCCCTGGCAGAGCTGCCTGCGGACCTTCGGAACATCCTGGGAGGGGCCCGAGCAGGCGCGCCGGTCCGCCGAGGGCGAAGCGGTGGAACGGATCTGCGAGGCGCACGCCCCCGCGCCCGGACGCCTCCACCGGGGCAGCTACCGCGAGTTGACCCGTCGGGGCCTGCGCGCGCTCCCTCCGCACCGGCTCGTCCTCTACTCCGCCCGGCAGTACGCGGCCCCCGGCTTCCCCTTCCGGCCCTTCGGGCCCGACTCACCCGCCCACTGGCTGGAGGCCCGGTCCCTCACGCACGGCACGCCGTTGCTGGTGCCGGCCTTCCTGGTGTACTCCGCCTGGTCACGCATGCCCCGGCCGCACCCGGAGCCGCTGTACGCGTTTCCGGCGGTGGGCGGCGTCGCCGCCGGGCCGACCGAGGAGTTCGCCCTGGTCAGTGGGCTCGAAGAGGTCATCGAGCGTGATGCGGCGGCCGTGTGGTGGGCCAACGCGCACCCCTTGCCCGCACTCCCCGCCGACGCGTCGCTGCTCCGCCTGACCGAGGGCGCGCAGCGGGCCTTCGACGTCCGCTACGGCCAGGTGGCGAACGAATTCGGCGTACCGGTCGTCGCCGCCGGCGTCCGCAGCCGTGCCGAGGGCTGGCTCACCTACGGCTTTGCGGTCCGCCCCGATCCCCTGGAGGCCGCCGCCAAGGCGCTGGCCGAGGCCTGCACCCTCCAGATCACCTGTCTGTCGCTGGACAGCCCTTCCGGGGTGCCCCACCCCGCCGGACGCCCCTCCCCGTTCAAGGACTGGCGCCGGGACCGCAGGTATCTGGACTCCTACCGTGCCGACGGGAGCGATGCCGTCGAGCAGTTGTGCCATGCGCAGCTCTACCTGGACCGGCGAGCGGCCGACCGGGTCGCCCCGTGGGCCTGGGCGCCCTCGGCCGGCACCTGGGCCGAGGTCCCCGCCCTGCCCCGGCGCGCGGCCGACGTGCTGACGGCTCGCGTGGCGGACGCGGGGTACGAGGTGCTCAGCGTGGATCTCACCACGCCCGAGGCCGCCGCCGCCGGTGTGCGCGTGGTCCGCGTCATCGTCCCGGGGCTGGTGGGCGCCGCACCGGCCGCCTACCCGGCGCTGGGCGGGCGGCGGATGCAGGAGGCGGCCGTCCGGCTCGGCTGGCGGGCACGGGCGGCGCAGGAGGAGGCGCTCAACACCTTCCCCATGCCGCACTCCTGAGCACCGGGACCGGCCTGGCGCGATGCCCGGCGTCCCGGGAGCAAGGGCGGTGCCGGGGCGGAGCCGGGCGGAAGGGCCGAAGGGAGCGGTGAGGGAGGGGAGCCGGGGAGGGATCGGAGCCGGGGAGAGATCGGAGCCGGGGAGGGAGGAGAGCCGGGGGCGGCGCCCGGTTCAGGCCGGCGGGATGCGGGTGAAGCGGGATGCCGTGTGCAGGTCCGCCTCGATGCGGTCGGCCGTGCTGCGCAGGGCGGGGAGGAGATCGTGGACGCAGTCCTTCAGGGTGCGGCGGGCCGGATGGGTGGCCACGTTCAGCGCCGCGACCGCCCGGCCCGCCCGGTCCCGAACCGGTACGGCGATCGACCGCAGTCCTGACTCCAGCTCCTGGTCGACCAGGGCGTAGCCCTGCGCACGGACCTCGGCGAGGGCGGGGGGCAGCGGCCCGTCGGCGTCCGCGAGGAGAACGCGGCCCAGGGAGGTCGAGGCCGCGGGCAGCCGTGCGCCCACCGCGATGTCGACGGTCAGGACGCGGCTCGCGCCGGCCCCGGCCGTGTACTGGATCTCCGCGTCCGTGGCCGTCCCCGCGCCCGGTGCCGGCACCGCCAGTGCCGTCGGCTCCCGCAACAGGCCGGCGAGGGCCCGGAGATGGGGCTCGGCCAGCCGCGGCAGCGTGGTGCGGGACAGGGGAGGGAAGCCCAGGTCCAGGACGCGGGGGGTCAGGGTGAAGGTGCGGCGGTCGGCGGCCGCGGTCACCAGGCCCAGGTACTCGTACGTGATCAGCGCCCGGCGGGCCGTCGCGCGGGCCAGGCCGGTCGCCCGGGCCACCTCGGCCAGGGTCGGCGCGGAGCGGCCCTCGCCGAACGCCGTCAGTACGGTCAGGCCCCGGGCCAGGGACTCGATGAACTCCCGGCCCAGCTCGTGCTTGGACACCGCCGTCCAGGCCGCGAGGCCCGAGGCCGCCAGGTCCGAGGCCGCCAGGTCCGAGGCCGCCAGGTCCGAGGCCGCCGGGCCGGAGGGCACTGGGCCGGAGGGCGGCGGGCTGGAGGGCACCAGGTCCGAGGGCTGCCGACTGGAGAGCACCGGGTTCGAAGACGGTGGGCCCGAGACCGACAGGTCCGAGGGCGCCGGGTCCGAGGGCGCCGGGTCCGAGGGCGCCGGGTCCGAGGCCGTCGGGGCCGAGGTCCTCGGGCCCGAAGCCCACAGGCCCGAGGGCGCGAGGCCCAACGGCCGCGGCTCCGCGGGCGGCGGCGGTGCCTCGCGCAGGTCGGCCTCCATCGCCGCCACCGCCGTACGCAGCCGCGGGAGCAGGGCGGCGCGCAGGCCGGACGCCGAGTGCCGGCTGGTGTGGCTCACCACGCTCACCACGCAGGCCGGGCGGCCGGTGCCCGGGTCCCGTACCGGTACGGACACCGCGACCAGCCCCGGTTCGATCAGCTGGTCGTCCAGCGCCCAGCCGTCCCGGCGGGCCCGTTCCGCCCGCTCCTCGAAGTCGTCCGCGGCGGGCAGGGTCCTGGGCGGTACGGCGGGGAAGGAGGCGTCCTCGGGGTCCTCGGCCCGCCGGGAGCGCCACCGCTGCCAGTCGTCCTCGCTCCACCCGGCCGCGAACAGCGGGCCGGGCGCGGTGCGTTCGGCCGGGAGCAGGTCGCCGATGCGGAAGCTCACCGACATCGCGCGGCGGCGGGTGGCCTGGTGGACGAAGCGGATGCCGTCCAGGTCGGCGACCGCGAGGGACACCGACTCGTCCAGTTCGTCGGCGAGCGCGTCGGCCCGCGCGCCCAGCAGTGCGGGCAGGCGCAGGGCGGCCAGGTAGGCGTTGCCGAGCTGCATCACCCCGGGGGTGAGGACGACGTCCCGGCCGTCGAGACGGACGTACCCCATGCGGGCGAGGGTCGCGGTGATCCGGTCGACCGTGGACCGGGCGAGCCCGGTGGCCCGCTCCAGCGCGCTGGGGCTCAGGGTTCCGCCCGCCTCGGTCAGCCGCCGCAGTACGGCGATTCCGCGGATCAGCGGCGCGACCGCCTCGGCCGGCGGCCTCCCGGCCACGTCGTGCGGTGCGGTGTTCGCGGGCATCGGCTCTCCGGTACGGCGTTCGGGCACGCCTACGGTAGTCCGGCCCGCCCGGCCCTCAGCCACCCCTCCCACCGCCGGACGGATCCCGGCCGGGCCCGGCGACGCCTCCTGCCCTCACTCCCTTGCTCCCTCACTCCCTTGGTTCCTCGCTCACTCACTCCCCCGGCTTTCCCGGCGGCCGCCGCGTCACCCGGCGCTCCCCTCCGGCCAGCGACGCGTCACGCGCACCTTGTACTCCTCGTCGGGGCCCACCCCCGCCACCTCGACCGTGATTCCGTGCTTGGGGTCCTTGAAGGTGTCGCCGGGGCCGAAGGGGGCGTCGGAGAGTTCCGTGTGGACGTTGGGGCTGCGGGTGCAGCCGCCGCTGTTGCGGTGGGCGTCGAAGACGGAGACCGGGCCGCGTCCGGTGTCCACCGTGGCGTCGACCTTGTAGATGAGGATGCCCGGCTTGCACACGTCCTCGTCGTTGCCCCCCGGCGCGCGCAGCTCCAGCGCGTACGTGGTGTGCGCGTCGACCGGCACCAGCACCAGCTTCCCGCCGCCCGCCCTGTACAGCGGCGTCAGCGTGTACTCGGCGGCGCCCTTCGCCGCGGCGCAGCCCACCTGGGCGGGGTCCAGCCAGCCCAGCTTCCACTTGTGCCAGCCGAGCAGGTCGTTGTTGGCCCCCCAGTCCTCGCTCATGATGTCCCAGTGCCCGACCGAGCCCCCGCCCTCCTGGGTGTACAGGTCGGGCAGCCCGAAGGTGTGGCCGTTCTCGTGCGGCAGCACCCGGTAGCCGGTACGGGCGTAGGAGCCGGAGCCGTCGTCCTGGCGGGAGTAGACGAAGGACGCGTTGGCGACCGGGGTGCCGTCGGCGACCGGGGCGTCGGCGTTGCCGGCGAAGGTCACGGACAGCACCGTGTCCAGGGCGGAGGGGCCGGCGTTCGGGGTGATCAGCACGTTCAGCAGGTCGTACGAGCGGAAGTCCACGTCCGGATCGGCGGCGGCCACGATGTCCTGCACGAGCTGCCGGTACCCGGGGTCGAAGGGGGCGCCGCGCTCTATGTCGTACTCCTTGAACGGTTTCGGCATGCGCAGCCAGGAGGTGATGGGGGTTTCGGGGCGGTAGTCGAGACGGCCGTACGACGCCCTGTGGAACCACTCCTGGGTCTTCGGGAAGAACTCGTGGAAGCGGTCGAGCGCGCTGCCCTGTCCGGGCGCGTCGGAGAAGTCGACCATCAGGGTCAGGGCGTGGACCGTGCCGGTGGAGCGGGAGTAACCGGCCGGGGTGGGGACGCCTTCCGTCATCTGTACGTCGGGGCCGCCGTGGATCATGCAGGGGGAGAGGGCGGAGGAGCGGGCCAGGCCGATGGGCCCGGCGGTGGTGGGCGCCGGCAGATGTCCGGTCCCGGCCGAGGTGCTGACCGCGAGGGTCAGGAGGGTCACCGCGGCGAGGGCGGCCACCCGGCGCCGGCATATGCGGCACGGGCGTATGCGGCGCCCGCGGGTGCGGCACGGGCGGACACGGCGCGGGCGTATGCGGCGGCGGGGCTTCTGCGGCTGCATGCATGGACCTCCCGCTCCACGGCAGCCGCCGTCGGCGGCGACGCCGCCCCGGTCTCCGGCTGCCCCCTTGCGATCACCCTGTGTCAACAGGGCGGAGGGCGCGCGCTGGAGGAGACCGATCGTGGGAATACCGCGCGAGCGGGTGTGAAACACCGCCATGGGTCCGACTCGGGCATATGTGGCCCAGTTCACAGAGATTCTTTCCGGCGGCGGGAAATATCCGGGGAACCTCTCCCCGTTTAGACCTTTGTCCGAGCGAAACGGGGAGTGCCTCCCCGGATCGCCCTCCTCAGCTTCCTCACGTTCCACGACTCGATCGACTCAAGGAGTACGCCGTGCAGACCGCGACCCCCGTGCGCAGGGTGACCCGGCCCCGCGCCGACGCCCTGCGCAACCGGGAGCGGATCGTCACCGCCGCCCGGGAGATGTTCGTCGAACACGGCCCCGATGTGCCGCTCGACGAGATCGCCCGCCGGGCCGGCGTCGGCAACGCCACGGTGTACCGCAACTTCCCCGACCGTGACGCCCTCGTCCGCGAGGTCGTCTGCTCCGTGATGGGCCGTACGGCCGAGGCGGCCGAGCAGGCCCTCGCGGAGACCGGCGACGCGTTCGCCGCGCTGGAGCGTTTCGTGCACGCCGCCGCCGACGAGCGGATCAGCGCGCTGTGCCCGATGGTCTCCAGCACCTTCGACCAGTACCACCCCGACCTGGAAGCGGCTCGGGAACGGATCGAGCAACTCGTCGAAGAGGTCATGCGCCGCGCCAAGGCGGCGGGCCGGCTCCGGGCCGATGTGGGGGTCGGCGACCTGCTGATCGTCGTGGCCCAGCTCAGCCGGCCCCCGGCCGGTACGGACTGCCTGTTCAGTGACCGCTTCGTCCACCGTCATCTGCAGCTCTTCCTGGACGGACTGCGGGCCCCGGCCCGCTCCGCCCTGCCCGGCACGGCCGTCACCATGAAGGAGCTGCGTCAGCTCTGAGCGCTTCCCGATCCCGTCCGCCCGCGTCCTAGCCATCGCGAGGGCGACTCCGACCACGACCGACGCGACCGATGAGTTCCGCACGACGCACCGGTCCAACGACACACACGCCGCCCGACGACTCGTACACGCCGCCCGACGACCGACACGACCTGCTCTTTTTCCGTCACGAAGTCCCGAAGTGGGTACCTCCATGTCCGAATCAGCCCTCAAGGCTCCCGGCGCCGCCGCACCGAGCGGCGACGCCAACCGCTGGAAAGCGCTCGTCTTCATCGCGCTCGCCCAGCTGATGGTCGTCCTCGACGCCACCATCGTGAACATCGCCCTGCCCTCCGCCCAGACGGACCTGGGCATATCCGACGGCAACCGGCAGTGGGTCGTCACGGCCTACGCCCTCGCCTTCGGCGGCCTGCTGCTGTTCGGCGGCCGGATCGCCGACCTGTGGGGCCGCAAGCGCGCCTTCGTCATCGGCCTGACCGGCTTCGCCGCGGCCTCCGCGCTCGGCGGCGCCGCCACCGGCGGCGCGATGATGTTCGGCGCCCGCGCCCTCCAGGGCGTCTTCGGCGCCATGCTCGCCCCCGCCGCGCTCTCCCTGCTCGCCGTGATGTTCACGGACGCCAAGGAGCGCGCCAAGGCATTCGGTATCTACGGCGCGATCGCCGGTGGCGGCGGTGCCGTCGGCTTCATCCTCGGCGGTGTGCTGACCGAGTACCTGGACTGGCGCTGGACGTTCTTCGTGAACATCCCGTTCGCCATCGTGGCCGCGCTGGGCGCCTACTTCGTCATCCGTGAGCCGGAGGGCGGCCGCAACCGCTCCCCGCTGGACCTGCCGGGCGTGGTCCTTTCCACCCTCGGCCTGGTCTCGCTCGTCTACGGCTTCACCCGCGCCGAGTCCGACGGCTGGGGCGACAAGGTGACCGTCTCCCTGTTCTTCGCGGCGGCGGTCCTCCTGGTGGCCTTCGTCGTCACCGAGGCCCGGGTCAAGGCGCCGCTGCTGCCCCTGCGCGTGGTCACCGACCGCAACCGCGGCGGCATCTACCTCTCCCTCGGCATCGCGGTCATCGCGATGTTCGGCACGTTCCTCTTCCTGACCTACTACCTGCAGGTCGTGAAGGGCTTCTCGCCGATCAAGACCGGCTTCGCCTTCCTGCCGATGATCGTCGGCATGATGGTCGGCTCGACCCAGATCGGCACCCGCCTGATGACCCGGGTCCCGGCCCGGCTGCTGATGGGCCCGGGCTTCCTGGTCGCCGCGTCCGGCATGCTCCTGATGACGCAGCTGGAGATCGGCTCGTCCTACGCCTCGACCATCCTGCCGGCGATGCTGCTGCTCGGTCTCGGCATGGGTACGGCGTTCATGCCGGCGATGTCCCTGGCCACCCTGGGCGTCGAGCCCCGGGACGCCGGTGTCGCCTCCGCGATGGTCAACACCTCCCAGCAGGTGGGCGGCGCGATCGGCACCGCCCTGCTGAACACGATCGCCGCCTCCGCGACGACCGCGTACATCAAGGACCACATCGCCTCCGCGGCCTCCAAGCCGCAGCAGCAGCTGGTCCAGCTGCAGGCCCAGGTGCACGGCTACACCAACGCCATCTGGTTCGCCGTCGGCATGCTGGTGCTCGCCGCGGTGATCGTCGTGACCTTCGTCAACGCCGGCCCTCAGGACAGCACCCCCACGGCCTCCGCCGACGGTGTCGAGGGCGAGATCCTGTTGCCGGCGGTCGCCCACTGAGGGACCGGTGCACCGGGACGGTGAGCCACCGGGCCGCTGGACCGCCGGGACGAGGGACCTGCTCTCAGCGCAGCCAGGGCAGGTCGGCACCCGCTTCGTTGGGCTGAAGGCCCTCGGCGACGATCTCCATGATCTCGCCGAGGGTCTTCTGCTGTTCCGGGGTCAGCCGCTCGAACAGGGCCTGCCGAACGGCGGCCACATGGCCGGGCGCGGTGCGCCGCAGCACCTCGGCGCCCTCCTCGGTGAGCACCGCGAACTGGCCGCGCTTGTCGGAGGGGCAGTCCTCGCGGCGGACCCAGCCGCTCTTCTCCAGGCGCGCGACGGCGTGCGACAGCCGGGAGCGGGTGATCTTCGACCTCATCGCCAGCTCCGTCATCCGCAGCCGGCGGCGCGGCGCCTCGGCGAGGCCGACGAGGAGCCCGTAGTAGATGTGCGGCATGCCCGCGTCGCGCTGCAGCTGCCGGTCGAGGTGGTCCTCCAGCAGGGTGGTGGCGTGCAGATAGGAGCGCCAGACGCGCTGCTCCTCGTCGGTGAGCCAGCGGTGCCGGTCGGCGGAGTCCGTTGCCGAATTCATGTGTCCCACTGTACGGGGCATCTCCTTGAAACTTGAACAAGTCGGACGTATGCTGACGGCGAAGCTTGAGAGTTAAAGCATCAGCAGCGTCCGAAGCATCCGAAGCACGGGGAGCCGCCGTCATGTCCGCCGCCACCCAGGAGCGCATGCCCGCTCTCTACCTCAGTCATGGCGCCCCGCCGCTCGCCGACGACCCGGTCTGGCCCGGCGAGCTGGCCGCCTGGTCCGCCGCCCTGCCGCGCCCCCGGGCGATCCTGATGGTCTCCGCCCACTGGGAGGAGGCCCCCCTCGCCCTCGGTGCCACCCGGACCGTCCCCCTCGTCCACGACTTCTGGGGCTTCCCGGAGCACTACTACCGGGTCCGGTACGCCGCCCCCGGCGCGCCCGGGCTCGCCGAGTCCGTCCGCAGGCTGCTGCGCGCCCCCGGCGTCCCCGTCCAGGACATCCCCGACCGCGGCCTCGACCACGGTGCGTACGTCCCCCTGGTGGAGATGTTCCCGGCCGCCGACATCCCGGTCCTGCAGATCTCCCTGCCCACCCTCGACCCGGTCCGGCTGATGGACATCGGCCGCAGGCTCGCCCCGCTGCGCGACGAAGGCGTGCTGATCGTCGGCTCCGGCTTCTTCACGCACAACCTGGCCGCGCTGCGGTACGCGGGCGACGGCGTGCCGAGTTGGTCGTCCGAGTTCGACGACTGGGGCCGGCGGGCGCTGGAGGCCCGTGACTGGGACGCCCTGCTGGACTTCCTCCACAAGGCCCCGGCCGGCCGTTACGCCCATCCGCGCACCGAGCACTTCGCCCCGCTCTTCGTGACCATGGGCGCGGCCGAGGCGGGCGGCGAGCTGGATGCGCAGAAGTCGGTGATCGACGGGTTCTGGATGGGGATGGCGAAGCGGTCGGTGCAGTTCGGCTGAGCCGTGGGGCGGTTCGGCTGAGCCGTGGAGTGGATCGGTCGAGTCGCGGAGCGGTCCGGCCGGCCTACAGGTCCTTCTCGTACCAGGCCACGTCCCAGTAGCGGCCGAACTTGCGCCCGACCTCCCGGTGGGTGCCGACGTGCCGGAAGCCGAAACGGGCGTGCAGCCGCCCGGAGGCCCGGTTGGGCTGGGCGATGCCGGCGTAGGCACGGTGCACGTCCTCGCCGGCCAGCGCCTCGAAGAGGGTGTCGTAGAGCAGGGTGCCGATCCCGCGGCCGCCGGCGTCCGGGGCGACGTACACCGATGTCTCCACAGATGTCGCATACGCGGGCTTCAGCCGGTAAGGGCTGGATGTGGCGTACCCCAGAATTTGCTGAGAGTCCGTCTCCGTGGCAACCATCAGGCGGTATGGCCCGTCTTCCGGGTGGGAGAGCAGCCAAGGGCGGCGCTCCTCCGCAGTGAAGACCGCCGTGTCGAAGGTGATGACCGTCTCGCGTACGTAGTGGTTGTAGAGGGCGGTGAGGGCATCGAGATCGCTCTCGACTCCCGCCCTGACCTGCACCTCTGTACGTCCGGACGACATCACGCCTCCCCGTGTGGCGGACAGGGTACTGCATGATCAGAAAAATAGGGGAGCGGGTTGGGAATTCTGTCCGGATTCCAGTCGTTGTTTCCCACGGACGCAGGGCACTCAAGGAGAGTCCCAGAGACAGTCCCGGAGTGCCGAGCGTTCGACAGGACCACCCGCCAGCCCACCATCGCAAGGGAGCACGCATGGCAACCCGTGCCGTCGCCCGTCGTCAGTCCGCCACCGGCGAGACGGCCGACTCGGCAAGCAGTGTTCGCGTCCATGGCGGCGAGATCGCCGACCGCGACCTGGTCGGCATGTACCTCGACGAGATCGCGCGTACGCCGCTGCTCGACGCCGCCAAGGAAGTCGAGCTGTCCCAGACCATCGAGGCGGGCGTGTTCGCACGGCAGGTCCTCGACGGCTTCGAGGACACCGAGGCGGATGCCACCCGCGAGGAGCTGGAGGCTCTCGTCGCCGAGGGTGAGCGGGCCAAGGACGTCTTCATCCGCTCCAACCTCCGCCTGGTCGTGGCGGTGGCCCGGCGCTACCCGCGCAGCGGCCTGCCGCTCCTCGACCTGGTCCAGGAGGGCAACGCCGGTCTGGTGCGCGCCGTCGAGAAGTTCGACTACCGCAAGGGCTTCAAGTTCTCGACGTACGCCACCTGGTGGATCCGGCAGGCCATCACCCGCTCCATCGCCGACCAGTCCCGCACGATCCGGCTCCCCGTCCACCTGGTGGAGGAGCTGGGCCGCATCCGCCGTGTCCAGCGCGAGTTCAACCGCGAGCGCGGCCGCGAGCCGGAGCCCGCGGAGATCGCCGCCGAGCTGGGCTCGACGCCGGAGCGCGTGACCGACGTGCTCGACTGGTCCCGTGACCCGGTCTCGCTGAACATGCCGGTGGACGACGACGGCGACACCCAGTTCGGCGACCTCCTCGAGGACACCTCCGCGGTCTCCCCGGAGCAGTCGGTGCTCACCCTGCTGCGCAGCGAGGAGCTGGACGATCTGATCGGCCGCCTGGACCAGCGCACGGCCTCGATCATCAAGATGCGGTACGGCATCGACGACGGCCGTGAGCGCACCCTGACCGAGGTCGGCAAGGAGCACGGCCTGACCCGCGAGCGCATCCGCCAGATCGAGAAGCACGCGCTGCTCGAACTGAAGAAGCTGGCCCGCCAGACCGGCTTCGACGCGGCGGCGTAGCCGGGCGTACGACCGTTTCGACCGCGTACGCCCGGTGCCCGAAGACGGCGCAAACATGGCGCGCTAGCGTCGCTTCAACCCCCGGGCCCGAGGGAACAACCCTTCCGGGCCCAGGAGTTGGGCTCCCAGGAAACCGCACTCCCCCTCCCGCACCACCCGGTCCCCCCACCCGGACCACCAGGTACGACCCCGTGAGTCACCCCGTATGAGCCACGTCCCGACGCACATCCCCCCCGGCGCCGGGACCTTCCAGAGCCGGGCTTCGGCGCCTACCCCCCCCAGGCGCCGGAGCCCGGCTTTTTCCTGGCTGCGGGGTGCCGCCGGGTGCCGCCGGGTGCTGCGGGGTGCTGTGGGGTGCTGTGGATTGGATGTCCGAGAGGCGCGAGGGTCCGCGAAACCGGCGGACACGCTGGAGAGGCGGGCCACCCCGTACCTGAACCCCGGGGTGGCCCGCCGAATGGCAGATTCTGCCACACCGGCATAGCCTGCCGAGGTGAGCACCCCCCGCACCACCGGCACCACCGCCCACCAGTCAGTTTCGGCCTCCGCCCCGGCGTCCCTCACGGAACGCCGCAAGGCGGAGACCCGCATGGAGATCGCCCGCGCGGCGGCCGCCCTCTTCGTCCGCCAGGGCCTGCGCGCCACCCGCGCCGAGGACATCGCCCAGGCGGCCGGCATCGCGCCGCGCACCTTCTACCGCTACTTCGCCTCCAAGGAGGAGGCGGTGGCCCCGCTCTACGCGGCCGGCGCCGAGCGCTGGATCCAGGCGGTCCGCGAGGCCCCGCCCGCCCTCACCGTCCCCGAGGCCCTGCGGCACGCGGTCGACCACACCCTCACCCCCGGCATCGGCGTCTCGGCGTCGTCCTGGGAATGGGTCCGCACCCTGATCCGCCTGGCCGACGCGAGCCCGGCCCTGCGGAAGGTCTGGGCCGAGGTCTGCCAGGCCTCCGAGAGCACGCTCGCCGAAATCCTCGCGGAGCGACTGGCCCCGGAGGGGGAGGCGGCGGCTGCGGAGACGGATGCGGCGGAGGCGGAGCCCGGGCAGGGCGCGGCGGTGGAGGCGGAGCCGGGGGAGGACGCGGCGGGGGAGAGCCCGGCCGACAACGTTGCCGCTCCGGCACCGGTCGGCGCGCCCCTCCGCTTCGCCGCGGCGGTGGCCGGCGCTGCGGTCCGCGTGGCCGTCGAGGGCTGGGCGGCCACCACGGCCCCGCCCACGGGCCCCACGGGCCCGGCAGCCCTGGCCCTGCGCAACCTGGAGGCCCTGGGGGACTTCGGATGGGGGCGGGAGCCGTAGCGGAGGGCCCCGGCCGGCTAGCCCCCCGCCGCCCCCGAGCCGGCCCGGCTCAGCCGGCCCCCCAGCTCCCGTACGCACTCGACCAGTTCGTCCGGCCCCCGCACCGCGAACTCGCACCCGACCATGGCCAGCCGCGCCGCCATCCACTCCACGGGATCCCCGCTGCTCCCCCGCAGCACGCACCCGCCCCGCGCGCCGTCGCCGCCCCCGTCGCCCACCGCCTCCGGCACCCCGATCCACCCCGGCACCCGCGACGAGACCTGCTCCACCGGCCCGGCGAACCACACCTCGAACTCATAGGTCTCCCGGGGCCGCCGGATCGACCGCCGCAGGAACTCCGCCGCGCTCTCCGCCGGCAGCTCCCGCGGAGCGAACCGCATCCCGGTCGCGAACGGCTCCGTCACCCGGTCGACCCGGAACGTCCGCCAGTCCTCCCGCCCGAGGTCGTAGGCGACGAGGTACCAGCGCTGCCCCGTCGACACCAGGCGGTACGGCTCGGTCAGCCGCCGCGACTCGCCCCCCTCCTTGTCGCGGTAGGCGAACCGCAGCCGCTCCTGCCCGGCCACCGTCGACGCCATCACGGTCAGCGTCTCGGGCGCGATGCTCGCCCCGTCCCCATGGGTCAGCTGCGTCGTCGCGGCCTGAAGCGTCGACACCCGGTGCCGCAGCCGCGCCGGCAGCACCTGCTCCAGCTTCGCCAGCGCCCGCACCGACGCCTCGTCCACCCCCTCCACCGCGTGCCCGGCCCCCGCCCGCAGCCCGACCACGATCGCCACCGCCTCCTCGTCGTCCAGCACCAGCGGCGGCATGGCCTTGCCCGCGACCAGGCGGTAGCCGCCATCGGCACCCCTGTTCGCCTGCACGGGATAGCCCAGTTCCCGCAGCCGGTCGATGTCCCGCCGCACGGTCCGGCGGGACACCCCGAGCCGGTCGGCCAGCTCGCCGCCGGGCCACTCGCGCGGGGTCTGTAGGAGGGAGAGCAGCTGAAGGAGCCGAGCCGGAGTGTCCGTCGTCATACTTTCGAGAATGCCGTAGAACTAGGACACGACCTGACCTATTGCCTTCCTATCTTGAGGTCATGACCTCCCCGGAACAGACACTCACCGCTCAACAGGCCGCCGGCGACCGCCGCCGGTGGTTCGCCCTCGCGATCGTGATGACCGCGGCCTTCATGGACCTCGTCGACGTCACCATCGTCAACATCGCGATCCCCTCGATCCAGCAGGACGCGGGCGCGTCCCTCAGCCAGATCCAGTGGATAACCGCCGGATACGCCCTGGCCTTCGCCGCAGGCCTGATCACCGGCGGGCGGCTCGGCGACATCCACGGCCGCCGGCGGCTGTTCCTCATCGGCATCGCCGGCTTCACCCTGGCCTCCGCGCTGTGCGGCTTCGCCGCGAACCCGGAGATGCTGGTCGCCTCCCGCATCCTGCAGGGCGGCATGGCGGCGATGATGGTCCCGCAGGTCCTGTCGATCGTGCACGCCACTTTCCCGGCCCATGAGCGCGGCAAGGTCTTCGGCCTCTTCGGCGCCATAGTCGGACTCGGCGCGGTCTCCGGACCGCTGCTCGGCGCCCTGCTGACCGAGTGGAACCTGTTCGGCCTGGAGTGGCGGCCGATCTTCCTGATCAACCTCCCCGTCGGCGTCGTCGCCTTCCTCCTCGGCCGCCGCTACATCAGCGAGTCGCGCGCGCCGAAGGCGCTGAAGCTGGACCTGGTCGGCGTCGCCCTGGTGACCCTGGGCCTGCTGATGCTGCTCTACCCGCTCACCCGCGGCCGCGAGCTGGGCTGGCCGCTGTGGGGGTACGTCTCGATGGCCGGCGCGCTCGGCGTCTTCGCGGCGCTGGTGGCGTACGAGCGGCGCAAGGCGGCCCGGGACGGCTCCCCGCTGGTGGAGCTGTCGCTGTTCCGGGTGAAGAGCTTCGCCGCCGGTATCGCCGTCCAGACCGTCTTCGGTGTCGCGCTCGGCATCTTCTTCCTGGTCTGGACCCTGTACATGCAGATCGGCCTGGGCTGGAGCCCGCTGCACGCCGGCCTGACCGGTGTGCCGTTCTCCCTCGCGGTCTCGACGGCGGCCGGGATGTCGGTGCAGAAGCTGGTCCCGCGGTTCGGCCGCAAGGTGCTCCAGGCCGGCGCGCTGGTGATGGCGGCGGGCGTGCTCCTCTACCTCTGGGAGTCGCACCGCTACGGCCTCGCCATCGCCTCCTGGCAGATGGCGCTCCCGCTGGTCGTGATGGGCGCCGGCATGGGGCTCATCGTCGCCCCGCTGACGGACGCGGTGCTCTCGGAGGTGCCGCGCGAGCACGCCGGGTCCGCGTCCGGCCTGATCAACACCGTGCAGCAGATGGGCAACGCGCTCGGCCTCGGCCTGGTCTCGGTGGTGTTCTTCGGCGTGATCGGCGACCGGCTGACCCGCGCCCAGGTGGGCCCCGCCTTCGTGAACGGCTTCCAGCACGCGCTGTGGTGGGTGGCCGGTGTGATGGGCGTGATCTTCCTGCTGATGTCCGCGCTGCCCAGGCGGGCGGCCCAGCACACGGAGGGCGCGGAGCCGGCCGGGCCGGAGTTCGCGGCGCAGGACAGGGAGCCGGAATTCGCGGGGTGACCCCCGGCGGAGGTCCGTGGCGAGCAGCCGTCGACGAGCCCGGCGGCCACGGCCGCCGATGGCGGCCCTCCTCGCCGCCCACACCCGCCGCATCGTCGCCCGAAGTCCGTTTGTGTCCGGATGGAGCCCGGGGCTGTTTACTTTCCATAAATCCGGGCGTAGTCTCCAACTGAAACCACACGTTCGGGCATCAGTCGGAGGCGAACGGATATGTACGCACCGGAGCGGCAGCAGGAGATCCTCCGGCTGGCCCGTGACGGCGGCCGGGTGGACGTGCTGTCGCTGGCCGAGGAGTTCCAGGTCACCGCGGAGACGATCCGCCGCGACCTGAAGGCCCTCGACCGCGCCGGCCTCGTCCGCCGGGTGCACGGCGGTGCCATCCCGGTCGGACGCCTGGACTTCGAGCCGGACCTCGCCGAACGCGAGTCCACCGCCGCCGACGAGAAGGACCGCATCGCCAAGGCGGCCCTCGCCGAGCTGCCCGCCGAGGGCACGATGGTCCTCGACGCCGGTACGACGGTGGCCCGGATGGCCGCGGCCATCCCGCTGGAGGCCTCCCTCACCGTCGTCACGCACAGCCTGCCCATCGCCGCCCGCCTCGCGGACCACCCGGGCATCCAGCTCCACCTGGTCGGCGGGCGCGTACGGCACCGCACCCGCGCCGCCGTGGACGCCTGGGCCCTGCGCGCATACGGCGAGATCCGCGCCGACGTCCTCTTCGTGGCCGCCAACGGCTTCTCCGCCGAGCACGGTCTGACCACCCCCGACCTCGCCGAGGCCGCGGTCAAGCGCGCGGCGGTCGCCGCCGCCCGCCGTGTCGTCCTGCTCGCCGACTCCGCCAAGCACGGCCAGGAGCACTTCGCCCGCTTCGGCGACCTGAGCGACGTGGACCTGCTGATCACCGACAGCGGGCTGAGCCCCGAGGACGCCGCAGCCATCGAGCGCGGCGGCACGGAAGTGGTGCGCGCATGATCCTCACCGTCACCCCCAACCCGTCCCTCGACCGCACCTACGAGGTCCATGCCCTCAAGCGCGGGGAGGTCATCCGCGCCGAGACCGAGCGCATGGACCCCGGCGGCAAGGGGGTGAACGTCTCGCGCGCGGTCGCCGCCACCGGCCGCCGCACGGTAGCCGTCCTGCCCCTGGGCGGTGCGCCGGGCGCGCTGGTCGCCGATCTGCTCGACGCCCAGGGCATCGAGGCCGCACCGGTCCCGATCGCCGGGGCCACCCGTTCCAACATCGCTCTCGCGGAGGCGGACGGGGTGCTCACGAAGATCAACGCGCCGGGTCCGCAGCTGTCCCCGGCCGAGCAGGAACGGCTGCTGGACACGGTTCGTGAGCAGTCCCGGGACGCCGACTGGATCGCGTGCTGCGGGAGCCTGCCCCTGGGGCTCGCGCCCTCGTGGTACGCCGATGTCGTCACGCGGGCGCACGCCGGGGGCGCACGCATCGCACTGGACACCTCGGGGCGTGCGCTGCTGGAGGCCCTGCGCGCGCGGCCCGACGTCGTGAAGCCGAACGCCGAGGAGCTCTCGGAAGCCGTCGGGCGCCCCCTGACGACCGTGGGCGACGCGGTGAAGGCGGCCGAGGAGCTGCGCGGGATGGGCGCGCGCACCGTACTCGCGAGCCTGGGTGCCGACGGGCAGCTGCTCGTGGAGGACGGGGGTGCGTGGTTCGGCAGCGCGCGCGTGGACACCGTACGCAGCAACGTGGGCGCCGGCGACTCCTCCCTCGCGGGCTTCCTGATCGCCGGCGGCAGCGGTCCGGAGGCCCTCGCCTCCGCCGTCGCCCACGGCGCCGCCGCCGTGCAGCTCCCCGGCAGCGTGATGCCGACCCCCGCCGACCTGGACCCGGCCGCGGTGTCGGTGACGGCCGACGTCCCGGTCGACCGTGAACTGACGGAGCCGGTGTCATGAGCGCGCGAGGAATTGACGGGGCCGGTGTCATGAGTGCGCGAGGAACTGACGGGGCCGGTGTCATGAGCGCCCGAGGCACCCCTGTGGCCATGCCGCCGGCCCCGCTCCAAAGTGCCCAAGGAACTGACGGGGCCGGTGTCATGAGCGCCCGAGGAACTGACGGAGCCGGTGTCATGAGCGCCCGAGGCACCCCTGTGGCCATGCCGTCGGCCCCGCTCCAACCGCCGGCCCCGCTGCATCCATCGGCCCCGCTGTACCGATCGGCGATGAAGCGGCGGGGCTGCCCGTCACTCGCCGCGACCGCGGGCCGCAGGGGCGCCCCGGGCCGCTCTGCCGCCCCCGGGAGGCGGGTGCTCCCCGGCCCCGCCTCCGCCCGGGCCGCCGCTTCCCCGCACGGCACCCCCGGCCCCGCCTCCGCCCGGGCCGCCGCTTCCCCCCACGGCACCCCCGTCCCCACCCGCGCCCGTCCCACCCCCCGGGCGACACGCGTGCAGAGGAGCCCGCGATGAGCGACCTGATCACCGCGGACCTGGTCGACCTCGACCTGTCCGCCGACACCAAGGAAGCGGCGGCACGCGCCCTCGCCGAACGCATGGTGGCCCAGGGCCGGGTGACCGACCTGGAGGGCTTCCTCGCCGACGTCGCCGCCCGTGAGGCCCAGATGCCGACCGGCCTCGACGGCGGCATCGGCATCCCGCACTGCCGCAGCGCCCATGTCACCGAGCCGACGCTGGCCTTCGGCCGCAGCGGCGCCGGCATCGACTTCGGCGCGGCGGACGGTCCCGCCGACCTGGTCTTCCTCATCGCCGCCCCGGCCGGTGCGGACGACGCCCACCTCACGATCCTCTCCTCCCTGGCCCGGCAGCTGATGAACAGCGAGTTCACGGATGCGCTGCGGTCGGCGGGCGACGCGGGAACGGCCGCAGCGCTGATCCGCGGCGACGAGAGCCCGGCGGCGGACGCCGAGGGCGCGCCGGAGCGCGCGGGAGCACAGGGCGCCGGAGCGCAGGGTGCCGGAGCGCAGGGTGCCGGAGCGCAGGGTGTCGAGGGTGCCCCCGAGAACACCGCTGCGGCACCGGGGGCGGCCTCCGCCGGCGCCGCAGCGGGCAGCACGGCACCGACGACAGGTCCGGCTGCGGGGAGTACGGCATCGGCGTCGGGTGCGGACGAGGATGTGGGCAAGGGCAAGGGCAAGGGCAAGGGCAAGGGCGAGCGCGAGGGTGCGGGTCCGTCAGGTCCGTCCGCCTCGGCGGCGGGCGCCGAGGCCGGCGGTTCCGGTGCGGGGGAGCGGCCGTTCCGTATCGTCGCCGTCACCTCCTGCCCGACCGGTATCGCCCACACCTACATGGCGGCCGAGTCCCTGGAGAACGCGGGCCGCGAGGCCGGTGCCGAGGTCGTCGTAGAGACGCAGGGCTCGGCCGGCTTCACCCGGCTCGACCCGGCGGTGATCGCGGCGGCGGACGGCGTGATCTTCGCGCACGACGTCCCCGTACGCGACAAGGAACGCTTCGCGGGCAAGGCGACCGTCGACGTCGGCGTGAAGGCGGGCATCAACCGCCCCGCCGAACTGATCGCCGAGGTGCGCGGCAGGGCCGAGCGGGGCGAGGTCACCGCTGCCGCCGGCGCCGGGACGCCGGTCGAGCGGGCCGGCGACGCCACCGAGGGCTACGGCACCAAGCTCCGCAAGTGGCTGATGTCCGGCGTCAGGCACTTGCGTCAAGACACTTGGAGAAAGTGCAGGTCAGAGTCATCATGGACGAAATCTTGGAGCGTTGGGCGGCCGAACACGCAGCGACTGCGCCTACGATCCCGGCCGAAGATCTCCGGGAACTGGCGGACAGCTTGGGCATCGACCTGGGCGATTGACCCCCAACTGCAGGAAGACGAACGGTGCCTCTCAGTGAAGGAGAGGGGCCGTTCCCTGTTATGCGAGGGCGGCGACGTGCTTGAAGCGCCGAACTCTCACTCGCCCCCGTGAACTCGGGCTTGGTTGCTGCTTCTGCTGGGCTCGCCATGCCGAGAGTCATTGCCACAACGGCAAAGATCGTCGCCGGTGCCGTAGACCAGCGGCGCAACTTGCTACTCGTTGGCGCAGCAACGTGCATGAGTGCGTTCATTGCTGACTTCGGCTCGTCAGGGTGACGTGGGTGTGTCGATAGTCAGGCTAGTGCCGCATATGGTCCACACCCGACGGGCCGAAGTCAGGAGTGTCTTCCAGAGGCCCGCGTGGCTGTCAAGTGGTGCCCTGCTGGCTGGAGTTGATGAGACTAAGGTTTTGACTGGTTGCTGCATTGGGAGCGGCGCATGGCTGTTCAGGGGGTTGAGGGTGGGCTGGGCGCGAATGACTGTGCGAGCAAGTCGGTACCGGTGGAGCTACAGTGCGGTCCTCGTGGTGCTGACCGTGCTGCTGGGCTGGTGGAAGCTGGACCGTGGCGAGTCGTCCTGGCGTGATGAGACAGTGAGCTATGCGGTCGGCAAGCGGTCGTTGGGACAGCTGTGGCACCTGCTGCACAACATTGACGCCGTGCACGGCCTCTATTACTTCCTGGCCCACCTGGTGCTGTCGGTCTGGGACGAGGGAGTGGTGTCCCTGCGCGCGGTGTCGGTCATGGGCACCGTGGCTGCGGTGCTGGGTGTCGAGGCGATCGGCCGGTATCTCGCCGGCCCCGCCGCTGGGTTCCTCTCCGGACTTGCCTTCCTGTGCATTCCGCAGGTGCAGTTCTACGCTCAGGAGGCCCGCTCTTATGCGCTGGTCGCCGCCGTCGTGGTCTGGGCGACCTGGTTCTTCGTCCGCGCCCTGCACGAGGAGCGGCGCAGCCTGTGGGTCGGATACGGCGGGCTGCTCACACTGGCCGGCTGGCTGCACGAGTTCGCCCTCCTCGTCCTGCTTGCGCACGCCATCACGCTTTGGCGCAGCGGTCGGCGCGCCACGCATGGGCGGCTCTGGCTTGTGGCGAGCGCGGTGGTCTGCGCCGTGGTGAGCCCGCTAGCCGTGGTCAGCGCAGGGCAAGCGTCGGCACAGCTCGACTGGCTTGGTCGCCCCGGCCTCGGCGCCTGGCTCGGTTGGGTCGCGCCAGGCGCGGTCGGGGTGGCCCTCGCCCGCGCCGGGCGCCGGCACCCCGCTGTCCGGTTGGTCTCTGGTGACGCCCCCGTGAGCGTGCGATCGGTGGGGCTTCCACTGTTGCTCGCCCCAGCGGGCTTCCTGTTGACCGTCTCCCTCGTGCACCCCTGGTACGTCGACCGGTACGTGCTCTACGGAGGGGCTGGCCTGGCCCTGCTGATCGGACCGGCGCTCGGCCAGGCGCATGCGGGCCTGCGGGCTATGGCCGACCCGCGTCGGCGCCGTCGCGGCACTCAATGCGTCGTCGCCGTCGCCCTCTGCGGCGCATCCGTGCTCGGGCTCGTGTACTGGCAGGCCCGGTTGCCCTCCAGCCGGACGGACCAAGTGGAGAGCTTCTGGGGCGTGACGGCCACGGAGCCGGGCGACGCCCCCGAGCCGATTCTGTTTCAGCCCGCGCGCCGTCGTGAGTGGATACTGGCCCGGCCTGCAGTCTTCGGCCCGCTGAACGACATCGCACTCAAGCAGACCCCGCAAGCCTCGGGCACGCTGTACGGCATGGAGGAGCCCCCCAACGTCATCCGTCAGCGCATGCTGCAGTTTCCGGAGCTGACCGTGCTGCAGGACCGCCCGGGTCAGCCGCAGGACCAGACCCCCGCGGAGGAGACCAAACGGGCGGTACTGAGGACGTTCTTCAAAGTGTGCTGGGTGATCTCGCTCCCTGGCGGTGAGTTGACCACCTACGTCCGGCACGATCACACCCGCACCAATCCACTCTGCGCACCCGGACGCGACATCCACAGCTGAGCCACGGGACAGCCGTTCGAGGCCGTGGATGTCCGGGCTGTACCACCGGACACTGGCCGAAGGCTGCGCTGCCGCAAGGCAGTCGCCCAGCTGTGAAGATAGCGAACTATGACTGGGGTGCACCTCGTCAGGCTCCGCTCACATGACACGTTCGCTTTCCTGAACAACGACACGGATCCGTCATGTGCATGCGGACTCACTGCAACCACTCACTCGCGCTTCAGTATGCGAGAAGCAAAGCCTAGTTGTTCCGATTTTACGCGGGCAATCTTTGTGAAATATTCTCTATTTTTCGCTATTAGCATTTCTTGTTGCCTCTTTTCGCTACCCTCCCAAATCTGAACGAGATTTGTCTTCTCCTTGCACTCTACATCATGCTTGGCGACAACGATCTCACGCGTGCTTGCTGCACCTGATTCCCCATTCTTCCACCAGCCTTTGTCGTTCACTGCTTGGTATGGGTTGCCGTAGTGAGCGCCAACGTGTCGCATGCAAGTGCTCCATTCGGCGAACGCTCTAACAACAGTGGGATCTTTCATTGAATCTTCCATTGCGGCATTTCCAAGGGAGTTGAATTTATTCAAGTCCACTCTCTCCTTGGGCGCATCCCGGACTTCAGAAATTGCCTTGAACGCGCAGCCGACACCTTGAGCCAGTGCTCCCTCGCGCTGCTTCTCCGTCAAAGATCGCTCTCTTGCGTCCTCTTGGGTGTCCGTCGAGTACGGATTAGAGAGCTTCCGTCCATTGTGATAGCCGTACCGCTGTGCGACTTGTGGTTCGACAACTCCGTAGCGGCGCCTATTGCGTAGATCTGTGACAGTAGTTGGGCGAGTGATTAGTGGCCAACTGAGACGTTTGCCGCGCATGCAGTCTCGCGTGAGAATGTCTTGCGCATTCGAGATCTTATTGTACTCGCCAAGCTGCATTTCGTACTTATCGAAGGGCAAGTCGATGCTGAGAGCCAATTTGGTCGGCTCGGGTAGTCTCTCAGAATGTTGTGACTTTGAAGCAGGGCTGCCCTCTCGTACGGAACAGGACGAAGTGGCCAGAATGGCCGCCAGAGCCGTCAGTGTCGTTATCGATTTCGCCCTCATGTATTTCTCCCCAAAAATACTATGCGGGGGTGCCGATGATGGCACCCCCGCATAGTCAAACTACGTCAGCGAATATCGATCGAGCTCGCCATGTTGTCGAACCCGTTGTTGGTGAGGTCGGAGTCCACGCTGTTGGCTTTGGCCAGGTAGGTCCGCCCGCTGTAGCCGTAGTTCTGGTACATCACGACTTCCCTGGAAAGGGTGTTCTTCATGGAGCTGGCACCGTTGTCACAAGAGTTCGACGCGCCAGTCCACAGGTAGTTCCGCAAGTCGTATGCATCCTTGGTGAAGGAGCAGTATCCGCCTGAGAAGTCGTCGTTGCGGTAGATGGTGAAGCTGCCGCCGGACGCGGCCACCTTCGACGAGTGGCTCACCGAGGTCTGCGAGGTGGCCGAGGTACTGGCGTTGGCGGCCGGCGCGACGAAGACAGCGGCTCCGATGAGTGCGGCGGCACCGAGAGTGGTGGCAAGAGTGCGCTTCACAGTGTTCCCCTCCTGTGTGTCCTGAGCCTGGTGTCACCTTCTGTGACGCCCGTGTCGCTCGAGGTGGTCTCATTCGAACCAATGAGCCCATGGGGTGTCAACGGAGCTTTCGAGCCATCAGGGGACTCTCCCGGCAATCCGGAGTGAGCTATGGAAGTGGCGCGCACATGCCAATATCACTTGTGGTGCAAGGGCCTGGCCGCCACCGAACGCAACCGGTTCCGACGGAAGCGGAACCAAGAAGGTTCATGGATCTTCCACATGTGGAACAAAAAATTCCGCATGGTTGGTGCGGATATCTTCTGTCTCGTTTTGCTTCAGGCGATGCGCCTGCCGTGAAGCCGTTTGCTTAGATAGACAGAGGGGTGCGGCAGCACTTCCGGTTAGGGTCTTAATTGTAAGGGGGCGAAGGGTCATCACCTCGGTATCGCGTATGTCTGTACGTTCCGAAGGGATCACCGCTAAAGTTCGAGATGGTCGCCTGCGGGGCTATCGCGTACTTCTAGCCATTCTCGGACCTGCTCTGTTCTCTGCGCTTCTGGGGAGCTGGGAGCTTTCCAGGCACGACAGTATGTGGCGAGACGAATCAGTTACGTTCCAGGTCGCCCACCGTTCTTGGGCGGAAACATGGCACCTGCTACACAATATCGATGCAGTACATGGTCTGTATTACGCGATCATGCATGTTGTCTTCCTAGTTGCTCCCGACAGCCTGGCAACTCTTCGGGGGCCGTCGGTTATCGGCATGGCTGTCGCAACAGCTGGTGTGTCAGCTATTGCGATGCGCCTGGCTGGATTTAGAACGGCAGTGGCTTCCGGGGTAGTCTTTGCAGCGCTTCCTGTCATTCAGCAGTATAGCCAGGAGGGTCGCTCATACGCTTTGGTCACGGCTGGTGTTGTGTGGGCCATGTACTTTTTCGTGCGCGCCATTCAGACGCGTCATCGCTATCACTGGGTTCTGTACACGGTAACGCTAACCGCTACATCTGCACTGCACGAGTTCGCAATGCTAATCGTTCTGCCTCACGCTCTGATGGCGTACCGAGATCGCTTGTTCCGTCGCTCTGCCGTCGTATCCTTCAGTGTTGCCGGCATTGCAGTTATGCCACTGGCAATATTCTCGCAGACACAAGCCCATGCCCAACTCGGTTGGCTGGGCAAACCTGGTGCGGCACAGTGGTTGCAGTTCGCAGTAATCGCGTGTGTTGGTTGGGGGTGCCGTCTCTTCGCTAACCGCTCACGCCCGTCCACCGTCGGCTCTCTGTTGCCCGACTTGGCCCTTTCGGTACTGGTTATTCCGCCCGCCATCCTTCTGGTGGTGTCTCTGGCGAAACCCTATTATCTGGAGCGCTATGTTCTCTACTCGATGAGTGGCCTAGCTTTGCTGCTCGGATATGCCATCAATGAGGGTTGGACTGCGATCTCCTCGCCGCGATGGTCCCTAGTTCGCCGTTGGACGCTCATTGCGGGAGTGATCGCATGCGCTCTTGGCGTGCTTGTCCCGTGGTCTTTTATCGTCCGTTCGCCGGAGAGTCGTAAGGATGACACAGTCGCCATTGCTGACGCTGTGCAAAGAGTCGCTAAGCCAGGGGATGGCGTTCTGTTCATGCCTGCACGTCGCAGGGAGTGGAAAATGTCCTGGCCTGCCGTATATGGATCGCTAAAGGATATTGCTCTGGAAGATACTCCTGAGGAGTCGGGAACTCTCCAAGGAGTTGAATCGCCTGCCCCCAAGATTAAGCAGGCGATCCTCGCGGAAAAGCGTATCGTGGCGCTGATGGATCCTGCGGGGCAGCCTCTTGACAAGTTCTCCCAAGAAGCCGTCAAGAGAGATGTGTTGAGCCGCCATTTCGTTGAATGCTCGCGTCGGCAAGCCCGCGGGGCCCAAATAGTGGTGTACTCGCGTGGGAGTTGCTAAGAGCTCGTAACACGATCTTGTTGAAGTGGTCTGGCCGGGCGTGACCGTTCTGATGATTCGGCCGTTCGTGATGCTGTGAGTACGCGGCCGTGGATCGTGGACGACGACCTGTGGGCACTGATCGAACCGCTGCTGCCGCCAAGAAAGACCCGATCATGATCGCGTTACGAGCTCATAGACTGGGAACCCACCAAAGCGCGAGCGCCGGCGAACCCGCGGCGGCTGCCCGGTCCGCTGGCATCCGCACTCGGCAAGGCCCTCGACAGCCGCTCAGTTGGTGCCGCTCCAGGTCACGTACCCGGCCAGGCTCGCGACTTGCGAGACACTGGAACTGTCTGCCCCGCTGGCCTGGATCTGGATTTTCCAGTCCCCGTCGAGCCACTTCACCGTGAACGTGGCGACGTTGAAGGTGCCGTTGTCCATTCGGTTGGCGAGGTTGATGACGGCGGTGTCGGGGGTGTAGTCGACGAACTGGAAGCCGGCCAGTTGCCCGTCGCTGCTGCCGTCTCCTACCTCGGGCCCAGCCAGCATCCGAAGATCGCGGTCTACGCCCGGGCCGGGGACGGCCTGTTGCTTGAAGATCTCGGTTGCTTCGCGGTTAGACGCCAAACCCAGCCGGTCGCCGATCTGGGAGGCGGCGATCAGTGCGCCGAGTGGCGTGTGGGCGTAGCAACGGGCGATGGGACCCTCAATCCTGCCTGGGCCGGCGCTCGGTGAAGAGGGCAGCGCATCGCCCTTGATGAGTTGCCAGGTGACGTCTTTGGGCGTGCTGGTGGGCGGGGTCTGGTTGGTGTCGGTCAGCCCGCAGCCGTTTCCCTGGCTGGGACTGGTCGCCTGGGCAGTATGGGACGGGCTGATGTGGGGGCGCCCGTGGCTTGGCGTGGCATCGCCGCCCGCGTGAGAAACCGTTTTGCCGCCACCGCATCCAGCCACGGACAACGTCAAGCTGGCTGCCAGCACCCATACGTGAGCGCGTATCCCACGCCGAAGGTGACGCACGAGACCCCTCCCCAGTTCGGTCAAAGTACGAGGCAGAGCATAGAAGGGTCCGGCCCAACGGGAGACGATCAGCCCAGGACTGGGAAGCGATCTTCAGTAGCCCGCGTTGCCGCAGCCAAGACGCACTCGACAACACCCGGGTGTGACGCTTCCCCGGGGTGTTGTCGTACCAGGGCGATAGCTTGCCGCTATGAGCTCGTCACGCGATCATGATCGGGCCTTCTTGAGGCGTCTCCAGCAGATCAGGCTGCAGGCCAGGGAGACGAAGGCATCGTGGAGCTCGGTGCGGCGTTCCCAGCGGACGGCGAGTCGCTTGAAGTGGTGGAGCAGGGCGAAGGTCTGCTCGACGACGTAACGGAGCTTGCCCAGGCCCTGGATGTTCGGGGCGCCCTTGCGGGAGATGACAGGCAGGATGCGGCGCTTGCGGAGCTCGTCACGGTTCGGATTGGAGTCGTAGCCCTTGTCTCCGAGCAGGGCTTCGGGACGCCTGCGAGGACGGCCGGGGCGGCCGGCGACGGGTGTAATGCCGTCGACCAGGGCAAGGGTCTGGGTGACGTCGTTGACGTTTGCCGCAGTCGTGATGACCTTGAACGGGGTGCCGTGTCCGTCGCAGATCAGGTGGTGTTTGCTGCCCGTCTTACGCCGGTCGACCGGCGACGGACCGGTGTCGGCCCCCCCTTTTTCGCGCGGATGTGGGAGCCGTCCACACAGGCCCGCGACCAGTCGAGTTCGTCCGCCGCGTTCAGTTCGGCGAGCAGGACGCGGTGCAACTGATCGAAGACGTCGGCCTGCTGGCACCGCTCCAGGCGGCGCCAGCAGGTCTGTCCTGAGCCGAACCCCAGTTCCAGCGGCAGCAGTTGCCAGGCTATGTCGTTGCAGAGAACGTAGAGGATGCCCTGCAGACAGAGGCGGTCCGGCACCGGCCGCGGCCCCGGTGACCGCTCGGGCCAGGGCGGCAGCAGCGGTTCGATCAGTGCCCACAGGTCGTCGTCCACGATCCACGGCCGCGTACTCACAGCATCACGAACGGCCGAATCATCAGAACGGTCACGCCCGGCCAGACCACTTCAACAAGATCGTGTTACGAGCTCTAAGTAGCGGACCGGTCGGAATGGTCGCCCCGCGCCACCTACAGTATGAGCGTTATGATCCCCGCAACCAGCAGGACGAGTCCTCCTGTCAGCACTCTGCGCGCTGGGCGAATCGCCATAAGAAGCTGTTCGCTTCTTTCCTTGCGGAGTTCATCGGATCTTTTGTGCCTGGCTGCGGCAGGAGCCGTGCGGGCGAATTCCCGGACGACGATCATGGCCATAACAAATGAGGACAAAAGCATTAGAATGCCGATGCCGAGTTCCCCTAGGGCTATCAGTCTCACGTCGCACTCTCTCCCTTGCTTCATCGAGGCGAAGTCGGTAGATCGTATGTTCATTCCCTGTCGCGTGTCTTGCACCCCTGCCCGTTGAGGACGGTGCACCGTCCGTGGTCCATGGCCGATTCCCACACTTCACGAATTGCGCAATCGTTTACTGGTCGCCGGCGTCAATGACATTGGCGCGACCTCGTGGGCGTGAGCGTGGCCGAGTGCCGTCTTATCGGTGTCCGATGGTCCTTGGATCTGAAGTGGCCAGCGGGGATGTGCGAGAGCGTCCGGGCCTGGTCCGAGGGGCTGGCGTTCGGACTTTTTCGTATCGAGGTCGACGTTGCATGAGACCGCGTAGTCCCCTTCCTGAACCTGTCTCCGCGTGAACGCCACTCCTGGAACTGCTCTGTCGACGCCTTCATAAGGTCTGGTTCGTCCTGGTATGCGTCCTCTAGGGCAGCATTGTGGAATAATCTCGTCGGAGTGACATAAAAGGACTTCACCCGTGTTGCTCGCTCTGTCGGTCTGAGATCCTGAAGGCCGACGCGAGAGGGGCCGCAGGTATGGAGTGGAAGACCCACGGTGAGCGACAGATCTACACCAACAAGTGGGTGAACCTATGTCTGGTTGATGTCCAACAGCCGGACGGGCGCAGGTGGGAGTACCACGTCGTTCGACTCCGGCACCTGGCCGTGGCCGCCGTGGTCAACGATCGTCAAGAGGTCCTGATGATGTGGCGCCATCGCTTCATCACGAACTCGTGGGCCTGGGAGCTGCCCATGGGCCTCGTGGAGGAAGGCGAGACTCCAGAGGAAGCGGCGGCTCGTGAAGTGCTGGAGGAGACGGGATGGCGGCCCGGTCCCATCAAGCCTCTGATCTACGCCGAGCCGGCCAACGGGATCACTGACTCTCAGCACCACGTCTTCCGTGTGAACGGTGCGACCTACGACGGGCCTCCCACCGAGAAGAACGAGTCCGACCGCATCGAGTGGATCCCGCTCTCAGAGGTGCGGGGGATGATCGACCGTCGTGAGGTCGTCAGCAGTGGTTCCCTCGTGGGCCTGCTGTACCTGCTTATGGATGAAGGGATCCGCTGACCGGTGGGAGGAGTTCCCGTAGCCGCGCCTCGAAGGCCAGGGCTACGGGCTCCTGCCTGTGTGGGGCCAACTGGTTGTAGAACTCACGCAGATGGCCGGTGACTCGCTCTGAGGCAACTGCCGACGCGGGCGCCAGGGCCTGCGTGGCCGTGTGGCACGCCTGATCGAGCTTCCCTTGGTCCAACTGCGTACGAGCGAGCCAGAACGTGTGAAACGCCCGTCCGCGCTGTTTCGTGTGGTCTTCTCGCCGCAGTGCGTCTGCGATCAGTGGTTCAGCGGTCGTTGTCTCGCCCAGCCGACCGTGAGCGATGCCGGTGTCGACGATGAGCTTCGGCTCATCGAAGTAGGTCACCCATGACGGGTCCGGGTCGCTCGCCTCGATCTGTTCGAAATGGCGGTGAGCTTCTTTGATCGCCTGGTGCGTGGCGTCCCGGTCTCCGAGAGTGGCATGGGCGAAGGCTTCGCGCATGGACAGCATCGAGAGAACGCGCGGTGTCGTCACCTGGGATGAACGGGCCTGGTCCTGGGCGGCGGTCACGAGGGCCAGTGAGTCGACAGGCTTGTCCTGGTAGGTCGCCTGCAAGCTCATGCAGGCAAGCACGTTGGCCATGAACTGCCGGTCGTCGATCTCCTTTGCCAGTTTCAGAGCCTCGGTGAAGTACGCGCGGGCTTGGCTGTACTGGCGGGCATCGAAGTAGGTCCAGCCGGTCAGACGCGCCAGTTCGGCCGCGATGCCATACAGGTGGTTCTGAATGGATGGCTGCCGGTTGTCCTTCAGGAGCCCTACGACGTATCGGAGCTGCCCGACGATGGCCGGCCTCAAGGCTTCGCCGCCGTGCTGGTCGTCGCGGCGCCAGTAGTCCTCGATGGAGGAGCGGAAGGCTTCAAGTGTGCTCGGGTTGAGGCTGGTTCGGGCGGCAAGCGCAAGGATGCTGTCCACATCCGGGCCTGGCAGAGAAGCAGCCGTCTGCTGCTCCGGCTCCGGCAACTGCGGCGCCTCTCGCTCGGTCACGGCAAGGGCTTGAGGAGTCTCCCAGGGGCGCCGGGCGAGACCAAGCATGTGTCCTGGGAGGCGCAGGCCATCAGAGATGCGCTCCACCACGTCCATGTGCAGCAACTGCCGTCGCCCCGCGATGACTTCGCCTACCCGACTTGGGGTGAGGTCGCATCGCCGGGCGATCAGCGACGGGAAGATGCCTGCCCGCGTCTTCACCAGCCGGAAGACTCGGGAGAAATCCCTGAGCCGACACGCGTCGATCATCTCGGGATCGGTGAGCAGCCTTGCGGGCAGCTCTTGCGGTCGTTCGGCGTCAGGCATTGGCACGCTCCCCACTGCGAGGGCTACGCAACGTCGATGGGTCTCTACTTGCAGCGATGTTACCCAAGTTGGGTAATCAGCCTGACCTTATGGGCGCCCCCCTTGGACCGCGATGCTCCTTCCATGGCGAGCAACCAGCAGACCAGACCGGGCATCGGCGAACTGGCGAAAGACACCGCCAGTGGACGAATCGGCGTCGTCATGGGTGAGGTCGGCGCTCGGGTGCAGATAAGGCGCGTGGGCGGCGGCGTTGAGTGGGACGCCCTGCCGGACAACGTGGTGGCGCTGACGGCGCGGGAGGAGCTGACCACCCGTCTGGCCATCAAGAACGGCAACAGCCGGGACGGCCTGTGATGCGCGCCATCGGTCGGTATGCGGGGGTCCTGTTCATCATCATGATCAGCGGGTCCTGTGGCCTGGTGATCGGCATGGCCCTCGGTACCAGTCAGTAGACCGGCTGCCCCGAACGGGGTGCCATTTCCCCGGCTCCCCCTTCCCCGTTCGGGGCAGCCTTCCAAGCCCTCCGGTAGTCCGTGGTCCATGCCTGGGCGACCGACGCGGGCGTAAGTGCCAGAGCACAGCGACACTCAAGGAGTATTCGCATGACGGCAACGGCCAACGATCAGAGGACCGGTCGCGCGGTGGCTGGTGAGGAGTTGTTCGACAGCCTCGCGCACTTCGTGGTGGTCCACAACGGGCAGACGCGCGAGCGGGCCGAGCGGATCGCGGACCAGTCGGTGGCCTTCGTGGTCACGGCAGCGACCGCCACCGTGCCCATGGTCCCGTCGGACGACGTGGACCTTGGTCTGCACGCGCTGATCCTGCACACGAAGGAGTACGCCGAGCTGTGCGAGCGGTTCGCCGGCCGCTTCCTCCACCACAACCCGAAGCCGGGCGGAGGGGCGCGTGACCCGGAGAAGGTCGCCGCGTCCGCGCACGCGATGAAGGCTGCCGGGTTCATGGTCTTCGACGACCTCTGGACCGTGAACGGCACGAACCTCGCACAGTGCGATTCGGACTGCGGTCGACCGTACGGTCAGGCGTAGCGACAGGACACCAGCGACGCGGCCGGCCTCGGCACGGTGGTTGGCCGCGTCGCCCGGAAGGAGAACAGACGTTGTCCGGGACACCCCCTCAACTGCCGATCGTCGTACTCGACGCACTCATGCCCACGGCTCAACGCTTGATCCTCAATCGCCGGGGCTCCATGGTCTGGGAGGTCGAAAGCCCTCGGGGTCACTACGCCGTGAAGGTCGGATATCCGATCGAGGCAACGGCCGACTGGCCAGCCCAGCCCTGGACGGCGCTCGCACCTGCACGCGAAGGTGCCGTGCTGCATCGCCTCGGGTTCAACGACTTCGCGTACGGCGAATGGGAGGGTGGCACCTGGAACTTCCAGCCGTGGCGCGAAGGACCGGACCTCTACCAGTTGTGGGAGCTCTGCCGTGGCCCGGACTCGCGCATCGAACCGCACCCCACTGTGCCTTTGGGGTGTGTGGAGGCGCTGGCCGAACTCCACGGCAAGGGTTGGGCCCACGGCGACGTGCAGCCCGCGCACTTCATCATCGGTCCGGAACGGACGCACCTCATCGACTTGGCCCTGGCGCATGGCGGTCGTGTGCCGGAGGGGTACGACTTTCCGTTCCGCGGCTGCCTCGTCCATTACGAGGCGCCGGAGATTGCAGCCAGTGTGCTTGCGACAGGAGAGGCAGAGCCCACGCAGGAAGCCGACATTTACGCGCTGGGCGCGTCGCTCCTCATCTCGGCCACAGGCTGGCGGGCGGTCGAGTACCCGGATGACGCACCTCGCCCCGTGCAGCGAAGGGCCGTGGCAGATGGCAAACGGCGGCCTGTGAAGGTGCCCGGTGAGCTGGGCGAACTGATCGGGGCCATGCTCAGCCATGCTCCCGAAGACAGGCCAACGATCTACGAAGTTGGCAAAGCCCTGAGCTGAGCCCTCACGGGTTCACTTCGTCGGCGCTGCGCGCGGCGACCGCCGACCACAACAAGAGACCGGACCACCCCTCAGCCTGGACAGCATTGCGGGTGGTCCGGTCCGGAAGCCCTGTTCAGGACCCCGGTGCCGATGGTACCGGGGTGGTCGGCGTGCTCGAATGCGGGTGCGACTGCAACCCCCCTTCCTTATTGCCGAGTTTGAGAGGGTCACTGTTGCGGTCTGGTCGACAGAATCCCAGTTCTGACCTGAGCCACCGAAAGTCAGCCACGACGGCGGGTGTGCCGAACGAGCACCCGTCACGTGTGTCTCCAGCAACCCCCCCGCCGGCCTCGGCCACGCTATCCATTCTCGTCACGGGGGATGCCCCGGCTGGCCGTTGCGCTCGGTGGCTGCGGAGGGCACTGCGGAATCCGTCGAGCTGGCTGCTGGCCGCGTGGGCTTGGTCGTGGTGCCTGCGTGGTCGTTTCCGCCCGGGTCGACCTGGTGGTGCCGCTGCGGCTGGTGGGGTTGCTCCGTGGCCCCGGTCGTCACGCTGCTTGATGTTGCGCGCTGAGTGGCGGCCGCCGCGTAGCGGTGGCGTAGACAAGGAGCGGGCGGCGGTTTCCGCCGCCAGCGCGCGGCGGTCCGCGCAAGCGGGCCGCCCTTGATCCAGTAAAGAAACTCGTAACAGCTCCGCTGCTGCGCCGCGTTGGCCGCGTCCGACGGATGGTTCCGGCGCTGGCTCCTCGCCCATCGCGCTCGAGCCCCTGCTTGCCCCCGCTTCGCATCGGATTTCACATGTTCCACTCCGCTTGGTGCCGGTTTGCCATTATCTGTCTCGCCGGTCGCCGGAATCTATCCACAGGGTCATTGTCGGAAGCTACTTCCATGAAGGGAATTCCCGCGTTTCGCTTTGTCCGCCGCTTTCTGGTCAGACTGTTTGCTGCTCCGCAAACCCCTTGTGCCGCAAGGGACATCCTCTATTCCGTGCTGCCTGCGGCGGAGCCGTTCATCGCGCGGATAGTTATCCACAGGGGGGTGTCTGTCGTGTGCTCCCGCTCGGTCTCGATCCCGGGTCCACGGTCCACAGAGCATCGCGGCGGCTGTGGCGTGCCTCACATGTGTCACACGCGGGAAGTTTTCGGCACCTGTAGCAGACGACTGGGGTGGTTCGCCGAAAGGGAGGTGTCCGCTTTCGCTGATCTGCTTCCGGTCATGCCGGAGAGTCCGGCAGTGCTTGACGGATGGGAGTACGACAGGTGAACCGGGTCACAGCAGAGAGGGCGCGCCAGGCCCGAAAGGACACCTCTATGGGTGATTCCTGTGAATTGGGTGCGGCTGGTGAGCGGCGAAACATAGCCGACGATCGCCGGTTAGCAAAACCGGGGATTCTCCGGATCCTTGTGGGCGTGCCGATGACGAGCGAAAGGAGGTGGTACGGGTCATGTGCGGTGGTGGGTTTGCGGAAGAAGGGTTCCGCCCGACCGAACCGGCGTCTGTGCGGGTGGTGGGAGTTGACCGTGGGACCGGTGCCCCTGCTGGTCGGGTCAGGCATGCGGTTCGTGGTTTACCCGACTCCGGCGATTCGTGGTCGGTGGGATGGACGGCGCGGGACAGGCACGGAAGCGAAGTGGGGAAACAGGAAATGACCGAGCACGAAATCGCCACGCTGGATGCGGAGTTGACCGACCTGTGCGCGACGGTTGCCCGGTTGGATGCGATGGTCAGGCAGATGGCGGAGGCTATTTCCCCGACTGCTGCGCCTGCACCAGCGCAACGAGGTGAGTCACAGTGGCCTCAAGCTGCTTGACGGCGGCTTTCAGGTCCTGGACATCGGCGGCGAGGGATTCCGGGGTGGGGTCGGGAGCGTGGTCGGCGGCTTCGGCCTCCACCTCCTGGCTCTCCTCGCCCGCCGCGCCCTCCATGGGTGTGCCGGCACTGTTGCGTACGAAGCTGCCCCGGCCCTGAACGCTGTAGATCAGCTCTTCGCTCTTGAGTAGCCGCAGCGCGTTCTGCACGGTCCCGCTGGCGATGCCGTAGCGGTCTTGCAGCACACGGGCTGAGGGGAGCTTGTCGCCGGGCTTGAGGCGGCCGGTGCTGATCTCCCGGCGCAGCACCTCGGCGGCCTGGATGTAAGGCGGCCGGGAGTCGTCTTCGAGCGGCAGTCTCATGCTCGCAGGATACGGCGCTCCCCCTCTTCGGCGATACACCTACGGCACCCCTGCGGCCTAGGTGTATCAATACACACGGGCATGCAAGTGTTGCATCTGTATCAGGTCTGTGGTTACGTAGTGGTGCGGCCGGAACTACTGGCCCATGATCGAAAGGAAGTTCCCCCATGGCGCGCATTCGCGTTGGTCTGCTCGAGTCGACCCGGTTCATGGTCGGCACGATGCCGGTGCCGAAGTACACGGATCAGGAGAAGACGACCCTGGCCACCGACCGTGAGACGGGACAGACGCTCTACACGCTGACGGTCTTCCTGATGGAGGACGAGCGGGCCGAGGCGCTGAAGATCACCGTTGCGAAGGACGGTCTGCCCAACGGCCTCATGCCCGGCGCTCAGGTGCGGCTGGTGGAGCTGTTCGCCACCCCGTGGGCGAACATCTTCAACGGCCAGCTTTCGCAGGGCATCGCCTACCGTGCGGCCTCCCTGGAACTGGGCGCCCCGGCTGCGCCGGTCGTCGACGAGCCCGCAGACCTGGCCGCATGAGCGGCGGCGAACCCCGTTTCTGCCTCGCTCCCTCGCTGTGCCACCACTGCCGGTCCTACCCCCTGGTTCACGCCGGGCCGGATGAGCGGTTCTCCGAGGGGCTGATCAAGTCCGTGGTCGCCGTGCTCGTCGGCTGCGGCTACCCGCCGGTGGAGAACGTCTACGACTGGTCGGACCTGGAGAGGGCCCTTGCGGGCTTCTTGTACACCCACGAAACGAAAGACAACCCGAAGTGACCGTGAATGAAGTAATGGGCTTCGCCTCGGCTGCGGCCGGGGCCGCCCTGGCCCTGATCGCCCTGTGGGCGGTCGTCTGGGTCGTCCGCTATATACGGGCGGACAAGGAAATGAGGGTCAGCATCCGGCAGGCCGTACGGGTCCGTCGGGGCTGGAAGCGCCTGGCTCAGATGGCGGGGCTGTCGGTCACCGACAAGATGCCCACCGCCCTTGCCTCGCTGGCCAACACCGACGGCAAGGCCCCCAGGCCCCGTGTTCTCATCCCCGCCCTCAAGGTCAAGCCGGACCGGTTCGGCGTCGTGGCTCGGGCGAAGTGCCTGCCGAAGGTGAGTCTGGCGGAGTTCCAGAAGGCCACTCCGTACCTGGCCGACGCCTGGGGCTGTGAACGGGTCTCCGTCACTCCTGACGGACCCGGCCGCGTCATCATCCGTGGCGTGCGCACGGACCCCCTGCGCACCAAGACGAAGCACGTGCCGACGGGCGCGGTACCGGCCGATGTGCCGACCTGGCATGTCGGGGTGGACGAGTACGCCCAGCCGGTCAGGGTGGACCTGTCGAACGTGCCTGGCATCACTGTGGCCGGCCTGCCCGGCTACGGGAAGACCTCGCTGATCAACCGTCTGGTCTGTGACTGGGCGCCCTCGCCCGCGATTCAGTTCGTGACCGTGGACGGCAAGGTCTCGACCGCTCGTGAGGGTGACTACGCCTACCTGTCCAAGCGCATGTTCGCCTTCGCGGGGGATGACCTGGGGGAGGCCAACGCCATCTTCAAGCGCCTGGTGAACCTGCGTAGTGCCCGGTCCACCTCGATTGAATCCGTGCTCGGCGTGACCAACTTCTGGGAGGTCGGCCCGAGTGAACAATGGCCGCTCGTCGTGGCCATCGTGGACGAGGCGCACACCTACTTCCGCGAACACAGGGGCTCGGACAAGCGGTCCAAGGAACTGGCCGCGCTGGCGGCGGAGAACGCCCGCCTCGTGGAAGACCTGGTGAAGAAGGGCCGGTCCGTGGGCATCGTGGTGATCCTGGCCACGCAGAAGGCCACGGGCGACGCCATCCCCACCTTTATCCGTGACGTGTGCCCCGTGGGCCTGTCCTTCGCGCAGAAGACCGCCGAAGCCGCCGTGGCCGCCCTGGGCGACGACATCCGCAACTGGCCCGACGCCAACCCCACCAACCTCCAAAACCCCGCCTACGTCGGCGTCGCTGCGATGAAGCACGACGACCGCCCCGGCTTCCTGCGCGTACGCACCCCGTATGTGTCCGCCGCTGACGCCCGCCGCATCGCCGAGGAAACCGCGCACCTGACGCGCGATCCCGCCGACCTGCTCATAGGCCAGCTCCCCGGCGGCGACGTGCGCCGCGTCCTGCTCCTCAAGCCGGACCCCGCCGACGGCACCCCCGAAGCGGCCTGACCCCAGCACCCCGCAACAGCAACGCATGTGGAAGGAGGTGAACACTCTATGAGTGAGGACCGGATCACTCAGCGGACCGTGACCGTCGTCATGGGCGTGATCGCCCTGCTGGCGTTCGTCTTCTCCTTCGGCAACGTCTGGGCCCTGGCCCTGCGCCTGGGGGTCCCCGCCCCCATCGCACCCCTGATCGCCCCCATGGTCGACCTGTCGGTGGTCGGACTCCTGGTCGCCCTGCGCTACCTCTCCCTGCACGGCGTCCCGCCCGAGCAGATGAAAGCCGCCACCCGGCTCATGCACGTCTCCGGCCTGCTGACCCTGGCCCTCAACATCGCCGAACCCCTCACTGCCCGCCACTACGGCCGCGCCGCCGTAGACGCGGTGGCACCCCTGCTTCTGCTCGGATGGGGCGCGGTCGGCCCCCAGCTCCTGCGGGCCTTCCACACCGTCACCACCCCCGACACGCCACCCGTCCCGGATCCGGCCGACGAGCACGCACCCGCCCCGGCGGACGAGCCCAAACCGGCCGCAGCCCCGGTGGTCGCCTCGGCCCTGGTCGCCTCGGCCCCGAGACAGGAACCGGCCCCCGCCGCTCCGGTCGTCGAACCGGCGCCCTCCCCGGCCCCGGTCGAACCGGCTCCGGTGGCTCCTCGCCCGGCCGTACCCGATTCCGCGGTTGCCTCGGCGCCTGCGGTCAAGGTGCCTGAGCCGCTGCTCAACGAGGCCCGTTCCATCGCGGACACCCACCAAGCGGAACACGGCGAGTCCATCACCATCGCCCAGCTCAAGCGGCGACTCGGCGTCGGCCTCCCCATGGCCACCGCCCTACACACGGCCATCACGGCCTGACTTTCCGCCGGCCTTCCCGGTACCCCCTCGCACCGCTGCCCGCACCCGGGCTCGGCCCCCCTATGCCTGCGGGCAGCAGCCCGAGCGCACTGAATCGCTGCTGCCCGCAGGCGCCCAACCCTCACTCCAGGAAGGACACCCCCACAACATGACACGCCTCCTGGACCTGCGCCACGTCATCAGCCCCGCCGCGCGGGACCTGGTCGAGCTGGCCAACCTCCAAGACTTCGACCGCGTGGTCGAGCAGGTCCGCAACGTGCGCGGCTGCTCCCGCCCGGTCAACCTCGTCGGCCACACGGCCACCCTCGACGCCGCCACGAACACCGTGCTGCGCGCCTATTCCACCGCCGACGAACCCACGGGCCGCCTGCTGACCACCTGCGGCAACCGCCGCGCCTCGCGCTGCCCGGCCTGCTCCCGCGTCTACGCCGCTGACACCTACCACCTGATCAAGGCCGGACTCTCCGGCGGCAAGACCGTCGCCGAATCGGTCCGCACACACCCGCGCGCCTTCGTCACCCTCACCGCACCCTCATTCGGCCCTGTCCACAACCGCCCCACCACCAACACGGGCAAGCTGCTGGACTGTCGCTGCGGTGAACGTCACCGCGAGGATGACCCGGCCTTGGGCACGCCGCTGAACCCAGCCACCTACGACTACACGGGCGCCGTGCTGTGGAACGCCCACACCGGGGACCTGTGGCGCCGCTTCACCATCTACCTCCGCCGCGAACTCGCCGCTCATCTCGATATGACGCAGAAGGCGCTGAACGCCGCTCTGCGTGTCTCCTTCGCCAAGGTCGCCGAGTATCAAATGCGCGGCCTGGTCCACTTCCACGCGGTCATCCGCTTCGACGGACCCGACGGCCACACCACCCCGCCCCCGCCTTGGGCCACCCTCGATGCCCTCACACACGCCGTACACGAGGCTGCCCAACGCGCCCGGGTCACCGTGGCCTCCGACGCCATCGGCGAACGCGAAATCACCTGGGGCGACCGCATCGACGTACGAGAGATCACCGCATTCGGGGACGGCGAACTCACTGACGCCAGGGTTGCCGAGTACACAGACGCGAAGGTCGCCGGATACGTCGCCAAGTACGCCACCAAGAGCGCCGAAGGCTCCGGCACCGTAGACCGCTCCTTGGTGTGCCGCCCCTGTGGCGGACGAGGCTACACACGCGGCCCCGACGACTTCCGCGACCTGTGCACCGACTGCGACGGCACCGGACAAGCCGAACCCATCAAGGACCTCAGGGTGCAGCAGCACATACGCCAGATGATCCGCACTGCCTGGGCCCTCGGCCACCTGCCAGAGTTCGCCGATCTCAAGCTCTGGAAGTGGGCTCACATGCTCGGCTTTCGGGGCCACTTCTCCACCAAATCCCGTGCCTACTCCACCACCCTCGGCGCCCTCCGTGACGTACGCCGCGCCTGGCGCCTCGAACAAGCACGCGCCCATGCCGGCCACCCGGCCCCGGACGAGAACACCACCCTCGTCACCGACTCCTCGTGGGCGTACCTGGCCTCCGGCTACCGCCCCGGCGAAGAACTCCTAGCCAACCAAGTCCGCCACGACATCGCCCAAGCCGAACGAGCGAAGACGGAGGGGGCCCCATGGCTGTGATCGCCTCCGTCGTAGTAGACCGCTCACGCATCGAGGATGAAGATCCCATCATGCGTCGCTTGGATGCGTGGGCTGCACAGCACGCAAAAGCTGCCCCCCGCTTGGGCGAAGGGCAGCTTGAGATCCTGCGCGACCTCTTTCAGTGAGGCGTTCGGAAGACCGGTTCCAACAGGTCAGGATCGAACTCCGCGCTGCGTGACCGGCCTTCCGGAATCGGATGGATGATCACGGCCTGAAGGACGGTCGCAGCGGCTTGGCGTCGCTGCCGCATGTCGAAGTCCCTCCACTTCTTCTGCGTGAACCCGGCGAGGAAGTTCTTGGCGGCCTGCTCGGCATAGAACTCGTCCCGGTCCTTCTGAGACTCGCTGATCTGCTCATCGACCTTGTCTCGGAACTCCAGGTACTCGGCAACAGTCAGCCTGCCGTCCTTGTGGAGCTGCTTGTACTCCTCGCGCTGGGCGAGCAGCGCCTTCAAGGTCTCCTCGCCGTACCACGTACGCTCGTCCGGTACCAGCGCGGCGAACTGGTCCTCTAGTACCTTGATCACTAGCGCCTCTATGGCCTTGTCCACGTAGTCGGCCCGACGGCTGACCTTGTTGCAGCGAGGGTCACCGCACCGGTACCGGTCCTGCTTGTTCGTCCCGGTGGGCGGGTTGCCCTTCATCTTCGCGTAGCACCTGTTGCCCTCGGCGTCCACGTAGCCGCAGCGAGCCAGGTTCGTCAGGAAGAAACGCCGCGTCGCCTCGGCCAACCCGCGATAGTCCTTCTTCCCCTCCCGCCTGACCTTCTCCCGGTAGCGGGTGCTGGCCGTGTCGCCATCGAGGTTGAACCACACGGGGCAGCGGCTCACCATCTTCAGCCACTCGTCCGGCGTGCAAATGGTGTCCCACTTGCCCTTCACGGGTTCCCCGGTCTTGCGGTCGCGTACCAACTCGCCGTTGATCACGCGGTAGCCGCACAGCGCGGGATTGGTCAGCATGTACTGCACGGGTGTAGTCGACCAGCGGTTCCCTCGCACGGTGAGGAACCCGCTCTTGTCCAGGTACTCAACGATGGTCGACCAGTGCTTGCCTTCAAGCCCCATGTCCAGAGCCTTCCGCAGTACCGGCGACTCCTCGGGGTGCAACTTCTCGTTGACTTTGCGCCCCGCCTTGGCGTCCGCCCCCAGCCAGCCAAACCGGCGCGGCCCTGTCGGGTGCCCCTCTAGCGCCTGGTCCCGGACGTTGTGCTTGACTCGACGCTTGACCTTGACCACTTCTCGCTCACCCATGGCGGAGGTGAGGAGTCCCCGGATCATCTCGGCGTCGCTGTGCACGTCGAGGATGGTCTTCGTATCGGTCACGGCGTACAGGCCGCGATTGTCCACGGTGAGCGCGCGGTGCAGCTTCAGGTAGTCCTCGGGGAGCCGCACCACCCGCTCTTCCTCGACCACGAAGATGCCGTGGACGGGATAGCCCTCCTCCACCTTGCGGGCGCGGAGATCGCGCACCAGTCGCAGGAACGCCGGCCGCTCGATGTCCGGGTCTGCTGCGGTGATGTGGTTGTCGGTGTACCGGTAGACGACGGCGCACCCGTGCTGCTCGGCGAACTCGTCGCAGTTTCGGTGCTGACGCCCAACGCCGACTTCGTTCCGCTTGTCCAGCGTGATCCGGGCGTATGAGCAGCAGGGCCGCCGGCCCCCAAGCCACTCCTCGAAGGTTCGCCCTTCGGCAAGTGCCCGTTGTAGGTCAGGGTGCAACTGCCACTTGGAAGACGCTTTGGCCACTGCTAGCCTTCCCTCCCAGGTCAAGTGTCTGGCCAAAGGTACACCGTGAGCTACATGGTCCCGTTCGTCGCCGCGGGCGGCCTGCTGATCGCCCTCGGCTACGCGATCGGCGGCTGGAAGGTCGACAAGGCGCCGTCGGTCATCGACCACTTCGTGTGGACCCAGACGGGCAGCTGGGGCGCGCTGCTGTTCCAGATCGGCCTGGTGTCCTTCAACTTCCTCGTCCCCGTCCTCGCCGGCTACATCGCCTACGGCATGGCGGACAGGCCGGGCCTGGTCCCCGGTTTCGTGGGCGGCGCGATCTCGCTGACCATCAACGCCGGCTTCCTGGGCGGCCTGGCGGCCGGTCTGGTCGCCGGCGGGGTGGTGCTGGCGATCCAGAGGATCAGCGTCCCGGCGGCGCTGCGCGGGATCATGCCGGTGGTGGTGATCCCGCTGATCTCCTCGGCGGTCGTCGGCTTCCTGATGTTCGTCGTGATCGGCAAACCCATCGCCTCCGCCCAGAAGGGCCTGACCGACTGGCTCAACGGCCTCACCGGCGCCAACGCGGTCCTGCTCGGCGCCCTGCTCGGCCTGATGATGTGCTTCGACCTGGGCGGTCCGGTCAACAAGGTCGCCTACACCTTCGCCACGGCCGGCATCGCGGTCGCCGGTCCGAGCGACTCGGCGATGAAGATCATGGCGGCGGTGATGGCGGCCGGCATGGTCCCGCCGCTGGCGATGGCCCTGGCCACGACCGTCCGCGGGAAGCTCTTCACACAGACCGAGCGCGAGAACGGCAAGGCCGCCTGGGTGCTGGGCGCCTCCTTCATCACCGAGGGCGCGATCCCGTTCGCCGCGGCGGACCCGCTGCGCGTCATCCCGTCCGCCATGGTGGGCGGCGCGGTCACCGGTGCCCTGTCGATGACCTTCGGCGCCACCCTGCGCGCCCCGCACGGCGGCATCTTCGTGGTCCCGCTGATCGGCAATCCGTTCCTCTACCTGATCGCCATCGCGGCCGGCGTGTGCGTCACCACGGCTCTGGTCGTCATCCTCAAGGGCATGCGCAGGCCGGCCCCGGAGGCCACGGCCACCGACCCCGCCGCGAGCGGGTCCCCGGCGGCGAAGGGGACCGAGCAGGCGATCGCCGCCTGACGGCCCACCATCACCGCTTGTCCCTTTGGTGCGCTGTGAGTTGTTCACGCCACCTGCGAGATACGTCACGGTCCGGGATCAAAGTCCCGGACCGTGGTGTCTACTGGAACGCATGCCTGAGCACGTCTCGACTCTTCAGCTGATCGGCGCGGCCGCCCTCACTGCGGCGGGCGTCGCTTGGGCCGTCGTGGTGACACGTCTGCTGCGCCGCGCCCGTGTCCAGGCCGTCGCCGAATGGCGCTCCGCCGTCCTCCCGGCCCTCCCGCACCAGGCCCAGGTCGGCCCCTCGCAGGAGTCCGTCGAGCTGACCCCGGCGGAACAGGACGCCTTCGCGGGCCTGGTCCGCCGACTCGGCCACCGCTGACCGCAGAGGGCGCCGAAGGCTCCGCCGCGCCCCGGAACTCCCGCCGCGGCCAGGCGGTTCCGTTTGCGCAGGCACGGTATCCGGACGGTCTCCGGTCCGCTCGGTGACCCGGACGAAACCGCCTAGTAGCTGTCGTAGCTGGGCTTGCCGTTCGGCCGGTAGACGCCGACGACGGTGCCGCCCTTCGTCGTCGAGACGCTGACCGGCTCCAGCGCAGTGGGGATCGCTCCGTCGGCGAACAGCCGCTTGCCGGTGCCGATGATCACCGGATGGATGGTCAGCCGGAACTCGTCGACGAGATCGTGCTGCATGAGGGTCTGGGCGAGGTCACCGCTGCCGACGACGTTGATGTTGCCGCCGTCGGACGCCTTCAGCTTGCGTACGGCATCGGCGATGTCGCCCTCCAGCAGCGTGGAGTTCTGCCACTCGACGGACGTCAGAGTCCGAGACGCCACGTACTTGTGCATGCTGTTCATCCGGTGGGTGAACGGGTTGTCGGGATCGGCGGTCGGCCAGTACGACGCGAAGATCTCATACGTCTTGCGGCCGAGCAGCATCGCGTCGGAGTGCTCGTACCAACCGGCGATGGCCGCGCCGACCTCGTCGTCGGCCACCGGTTTCTGCCAGCCGCCGTACTCGAAGCCGCTCTCGGCGTCCTCGTCCGGACCGCCCGGCGCCTGCATGACGCCGTCCAGTGTCAGGAACGTGCAAACGATGATCTGGCGCATGGTGCGCTCCCTTCGTCGACGGATAGACCACGAAGCCGCCGGAAACTCATCGGCGCAACTTCCGCGGTGCAGCACCCGCGCCGTCGGGATGATCCGGACGACAGGGCCCGGCGGCGAGGGGCAAGGGGGGCGGGTGAGAGGCGGGAGCCGCGGGAGCTAGCCCCGTCGCGCCGCGCGCTGCTCCATGGCGTTCCGCGCCGCGTCCGCCGTCGTGTACACCTCGCACATGTGCCGTCCGTCGGGCGTCGCCGTGTGCTCGACCTCCCACAGGGAGACCTCCCGGCCGTCCGGCAGCAGGAACGCGTGCTCGTACAGCGCGAAGCTCAGCCCCGCCCTCGCGGCCCGCCCGGGCCGGCCGAACGCCTGGGTGATCTGATGCGCGGACGCGGTCGCCAGCAGCGCCGCCACCTCCGCGCCCGGCGGATCGGGGTTCTCCGCGCGGCGCAGCAGCCGGCGCGCGTGGTCCGGCGAGTCGTCCGGGGCGTACACGTGCCGGGGCTCGGGAATCGCCGACAGATGCGTCAGCGGCGGCAGCTCGAAGTCCGGGGTGTCCGGCGGCAGCGGGAGCCGGGCGGTGGAGGCGTGCAGCTCCTCCTTGTCCACGTACACCTCGTGATGCGTGTCGCCGCCCGCGGCGGTGTTGTGGACGAGCTCCCACAGGGTCACCGCCGAGCCGTCGGCGAGCAGCCAGGTGTGCCGGTACGTCTCGCAGTGCAGGCCCGCGCTGTGGTGGGCGGAGTGCAGGGAACTGTCGTGCGCCAGTGCGCAGTCGAGCCGCCGTATCACCTCGTCGGGCAGCTCGAAGGAGTTCAGGGCACGGCCGAGGAGTCGCGCGAGATGCTCCTCCGGAGACTCGGGCGACTCGGCTGGTTCGTACGCTGCCGTCTCGTACGGAACGCTCAAGGCTTCTCCCGGCGTTGCTGCATGTCACCTTGTGGGTGCATACCGTAGCCCCTCGGTCGGACATCATGTCCAGGAACCGAGAAAACGTATGACGGGAAAACGCGAAGGCCGCGCGAAATGTTCCCGCGCGGCCTCACATTCCGTCAAAAGCGGCCGGTCAGGCGGCGCTTCCGGCGGTCCAGGCGCTCCATGCCATGTTCCAGCCGTTGAGCCCGTTGTCCGGGGCCACCGTCGTGTCCGGGGAGTGCTTCACGATCACGACGTCCCCGATGAGCGAGTTGTCGTAGAACCACTTGGCGGTGGTGTCGCCCTGCGCGCCCTGCACGTCCGCCATGCCGACGCAGCCGTGGCTGGTGCCCTCGCGGCCGAAGGGCGCGTTGCCCTTGTTGTACCAGTAGTTGCCGTGGATGAACGTGCCGGACTGGGTCAGGCGCATCGCGTGCGGCACGTCCGGGATGTCGTACTCGCCGCCCAGGCCGACCGTCTGGCTGTTCATGCGGGTCTGGGTGAACTTCTCGGAGATCACCATCTGCCCGTTGTACGTGGTGTGCTGCGGGCTGCCCGTGGACACCGGCACCGTCTTGATCGTCTTGCCGTCCCGCACCACCGTCATGGTCTGCGTGTTGACGTCGACCGTGGAGACCTGCGCACGCCCGACCGTGAACGACACCGTCTTCTTCTGCACGCCGGAGATGCCGCTCGCGCCCTGGACCCCGTCCAGGTCGATCTTCATCGTGACCTTGGAGCCGGCCTTCCAGTAGTCCTGCGGCCGGAAGTCCAGCCGCCGGTCGCCGAACCAGTGCCCGACCACCTGCTGACCACTGCTGGAGTTGACCGTGATGTGCGACTGCACGGCCTTCTTGTCGGTGATCGACTTGTCGAAGGTGAACGACACCGGCATGCCCACGCCGACCGTCGAGCCGTCGTCCGGCGTGTAGGTGCCGATGAAGCTGCCGGCCGAGTTGACGGTGGTGAAGATGGAGTTGGCCGCCGCCGTGTGCCCGCCCGCGTCCTTCGCGGTCGCGGCTATCTGGTACTTGGTTCCGCGCTCCAGCTGCTGCTTCGGCTTCCAGCTGCTGCCGTCCGCCGAGATCGCGCCCGGCACGGACTGTCCCGAGCCCGCCACGGTCATCTTCACGTCCGTCAGCTTGCCGCCGCTGACCTTCACTCCGGTCGCGTTGATGGACGCCCCGGTCGAACCGTCCTTGGCCGAGATCGCGATCTTCGCCGTCGACGTCTTGGGGGAGGCGTCGCCGCCCTTGCCGTCGTCGTTCGTGGCGTTGGCGTTGCCGCCGCAGGCGGTCAGGGTGAGGGCGCCGACCATCAGGGCGGCACAGGCCCCCAGTGCGCGCCGCGCTGTAATGTCCGGCGTTGTCACGGGCTGCTCCAGGTTCGTGTGATGTGCGTGATCCGTTCCAGTGCGTGAAGAAAGAGGGCACCGGCCCCTCGGAAGGTTCCCTCCTCGGCCCGTGAACGCCATCACGTGACAGAACCGCGACAATTCAAGCCCCGGAAGCCCCTCCGGCACGCCCCGTTGGCCCTTCCGGGGCACCCGCGGGCTCCTCCGGGAAGTGCCGGAAGCTCCTCCAGGACACTCCGAGGGCTCCTCCGAGGAGCCCTCGGGCCGCCGCCTCAGCCGCCGTGCGCCCGCGGCTGCCCGTACAACTCCCCGTACGACGGCCACACTCCGCCCGGCCCCTCGGTCGACTCCGCGGCGTGCACGGCCCGTACGATCGCGCGCGTCACGAGGTCGGCGCCGGCCGCCAGGAGGTCGTTCAGCGCCAGCGGATGCCCGCCGTCGAGCGGGCGCGCCCCCGTAGCCAGCGCGAACACCGTGTCGCCGTCGTGCAGAAGGTGCACCGGCCGCACGGCGCGGGCGATGCCGTCGTGCGCCGTGCCCGCCATCTTCTGCGCCTGCGCCTTCGTGAGGTCCGCGTCGGTCGCGACCACCGCGAGCGTCGTGTTGAGCGGCGGGGGCGCGCCCTTCGCGGCCAACTCGGCAAGGCGCCGGCGCGCGGCCTCGTGCACACGCTCCTGCGGGTACTGCACACGCCCCTGGAACAACTCCCCGTACAGGACACCGGTTCCGGGGTCGGCCACCGACCCCGCGGCATTCGCCACCACCAGCGCCGCCACGGTGATCCCCGAGTCGAGGACGGTGCTCGCGGTGCCCACCCCGCCCTTGATCGCGCCCACCACGGCCCCCGTACCGGCCCCCACGCACCCCTGCGGCACCCTTGCACCCGGTGTGCCCGCCGCGGCCGCCTCGATCGCCGCGCGGCCCATCGCCGCGTCCGGGCGGGCACGGAAGTTCCCGCCCCGGCCCAGGTCGAAGACGCAGGCGGCGGGGACCACGGGCACGACATGCGCCGGATCCGCCCCCACCGGCACCCCGCGCCCCTGCTCCTCCAGCCAGGCCATGACCCCGGAGGCCGCGTCGAGCCCGTACGCGCTGCCTCCGGTCAGTACGACGGCGTCTACCTTCTGGACCACGTTGCGCGGGTCGAGGGCGTCGGTCTCCTTGGTGCCGGGGCCGCCTCCGCGGACGTCCACGGCGGCGACGGCGCCGCCCTCCGGAGCGAGGACGACCGTGGTGCCGGTGAGCCAGCCGTCCCCGCTGCGGGAGGCGTGGCCCACCCGTACTCCGGCGACGTCCGTCAGTGCGTCAGCTGTCATGGCGGCCAGTCTGGCCCACCGCGGGGCGCCTCGGCAGAGGTCAGGCGGCCGGTGCCGACGCGCCCGTGCGCCGCTCGCGGGCCGCCGTGCGCGCCGTGAGCAGCACCCCGGTCGTCACCGCGGCCGCCGACACGAGCCCCGCCGCCAACACAGCCCAGTCGCCCAGGAAGGTGCAGCAGATCACCAGCAGTGCCGTGACCGGAAGCACCAGCTGCTGAGTGATGCCGATCTTGAAGTGGCGCGAGTGCAGCGCCCAGACCGTCAGCAGGTACAGGGCCGTCGGCAGGGTCACGGCCGCCGAGGCGGACAGCGTCGAGATGTGCGCCTTGCCGACCGCCTGCTCCACCGCCACCTCCAGGCCGGCGCCGATCGCGGCGGCCGAGGCGAAGATCAGATAGTGGCCGTAGCCCCACAGGAACGCCTGGTCGTTGGAGCGCAGATGGCCGTGGATGGGCACCACGAAGTAGATCCACCAGGCGGAGAAGACGATCAGCAGACCGCCCGCCGCGATCGGCAGCAGCCGGCCCAGGGCGTCGTGCTCGGCCACCGCCGACTGCACGGCGACCGTGGCCGCGGCGACCGTCTCCCCGAGCACGATGATCGTGAACAGGCCGTACCGTTCGGCGATGTGGTGCGGATGCCAGGATGTCTGGTGGCCCTTCTCGGCGTACAGCGGCACGCACAGCTCCGCGATCGCCATCACCAGGAACACCCACGGCCGGGCGGGCCCGGGCAGCACGACCAGCCCCAGCCAGCCGACCTGGCACAGCAGTACACCCGTGGCGTATCCGATCGCGGTGCTTCTCTCCGCTCCCTCGGCGTACCGGGCCGCTCTCAGCCACTGCGCGGCCATCGCCAGCCGCATGATCAGATAGCCGAGCCAGACCACCAGGTAGTCGTGCTGGTCGAACGCCCGGGAGATGCCCGCGGCCAGCACCAGCACGCCGGCGATCTGCACGAGGGTGACGATCCGGTAGAGCGCGTCGTCGTTGTCGTACGCGGAGGCGAACCAGGTGAAGTTCATCCAGGCCCACCAGATCGCGAAGAACACCGTCGCGTAGTTCAGGATGCCGGTGCCCGCGTGGCCCTCGGTCACCGCGTGCACGAGTTGTACGCCCGCCTGTGCGATGGCCACGACGAAGCACAGGTCGAAGAAGAGCTCCAGCGGGGAGGAGACCCGGTGCTCCTCGTCGCGCCCGCGTGCGGTGAGCCGACGCAAGGGCCCCTGAGGGTGCTGTGGGCCCGGGGAAGCGGGCGCAGGAGCAGAACTCGACGTCATGCCTCCCAGGACAGCAGAAATCCGCCGCAATTTCTTGTGAACGGATTCACAATCTCCGGAGGACTGGAAGTCCGGGCCGTACTCTTGAGGGATGAGTACCGCCCCCGAATCCGAGCCGCGCGACCCGAAGGCCGCGCTGGTCTTCGACGACCCGCTGAGCCAGCAGTCCTCGGACGACACCGACCGCGGGTGGGGCGAGCGCGGGGACGGCGACAGCGCCGCCGACCTGAAGCGCTTCCTCGACGAGAAGCCGCCCCACCACCTCTGAGTCCCCCGGCCCTCTGGAGTGCCCCACCACTTCTGAGTCCCCCGGCCCTCTGGGGCGCCCCACCACTTCTGAGTCCCCCGGCCCTCTGGGGCGCCCCACCACCTCCGAGACGCCCTGCCCTCTGGAGTGCCCCACCGCCTCCGAGTCGCTCGCGGCGGCGCCGCTAGCGCCTGTCGCGTTCCGGCCCGCGCTGCGCGACCAGTTCGTCGCGGATCTCCTTGAGCACCTCCAGCTCGGTCACCTCGACGACCTCGCGCGTGCCTTCGCGTGCCCTCCTGCGGGCTTCCACGCGTGCCAGGTACTTCGCCATCGGCAGGACCATCAGGAAGTAGACGACCGTCGCCGTGATCAGGAAGGTCAGCGTGGCGCCGAGCACGGAGCCCCACATCAGCCGGATGCCGTGGGTCCCTGTGCACGAGGAGCTCAGGCACGAGCTGTAGTTGTCCAGGTTCTGCGTGCCGATCGCGCCCACCAGCGGGTTGATGATTCCCTTCACCACCGCGCTGACGATGTTCGTGAAGGCCGCGCCGATGACCACCGCGACTGCCAGATCGACGACGTTCCCGCGCATCAGGAAGGCTTTGAACCCCTGCCAGATGTTCGGTTCCTTCTGTGTGCTCACCTCGGGGACTCTCCTTGCCTGCACAGGGTGTGGAACGAAACGCTCCGCAACCTACGGCACGGTGCGGCCATGGTGTCCAGTTCCGTAACTCGATCGATGGACTTGACAACGACTGTCCGACGAGATCGAGGCGGCTCAGCACAGCGTCACCGCCAGCCGTTCCGTGGCGCTCGCGCCGACGAGCCGTGCCGCCGTGGCACGCGGCACCGACAGCACGACCAGTGCTCCGCTCTCGGCCGCACCCTCCACGGGCTCCGGCACCTTCGTCACCCGCACCCCACGCGCGAGCACCCGGGCGCCGCTCCCGTTCGTCGGATCCTCGGCGGCGATGACGTCGACCCGGTCGCCGGGCCGCAGCAGCCGGACGGCGGCCGCGTCGGCGATCCGCACCGGCGCCGTCACCCTGTCCGCCGCCGGCGCCGCCCCGGCCCCGTGCCGGCGTACGGGTTCGGTGACGGGGTGCCCGCGGGCCCGGTCGGCGCGATGCGGGTCCGGCGCGGTCCCCTGCCCGGCCGCCACCAGAGCGGCCGCCGTCACGGCGAGAGCGGCTGCCAGGGTCCGCCCGCGGTGCCGTACGAGCAACTGCAGCCGATAGCGCCCGCCGCGCACGCGCACCGGGGCGAAGTGCGGGATCCCGCAGGTCGCGGGCGCGTCGGTGCCCAGCGGACGCGGCAGCCGCAGGGGAGGCGCGAACGGCTGGTGAGGGCCTGGGGGAGAGAGGACGGAAGGGGTGAGTGATGAAGAGGGGGCGAAAGACGCGTGGGGCGGAGACGGGGCGAAAGGCGCGCGGGACGGAGAGGGGGCGTAAGGCGCGCGAGGCGGAGAGGGGGCGAAAGACGCGCGGGCCGGAGAAGGGGCGAACGGAGTGAGGGACGGCGAGGAAGCGGAAGGGGTGAGGGGGGACGACGGGGCCAAGGGCATGGGGATCACCGCTTGCGACGAGGAATCGGCTTGCGGTTCCACGATGACGCCTCGCGCCGAAGCCCGTCGGAGCCGGTGGACCACTGACCGCTTGTGGACAACTCGCCCACTCGAACGGGTAATTCCACTCGGTCGGCCGCCGTACCGTCCCCAGGTGGGCGGCCCCCGACCGGCTGCCGCCCGACCCGCGACTTCTCCCGTTACGGCAGCTCGAAGCCCGGGTTCATCCCGCCGAGCGCGTTCATGCACAGGCAGTCCCGCGCCCCGGTCTCCGGCAGTGCCGCCACCGCGTCGAACAGCACGCCCCGCAGCCGGTCCACGTTGGCCGCGAACACCTGCAGGACCTCGTCGTGCGAGACGCCCTCGCCGGTCTCGGCGCCGGCGTCCAGGTCGGTGACCAGGGTCAGGGACGCGTAGCACAGTTCGAGTTCACGGGCGAGCGCCGCCTCGGGATGGCCGGTCATGCCCACCACCGACCAGCCCTGCGCCTGGTGCCACAGCGACTCGGCGCGGGTCGAGAAGCGAGGCCCCTCGACCACGACCAGCGTGCCGCCGTCCACGGGCTCCCAGTCCCGTCCGCGGGCGGCCTTCAGGGCGGCGGCCCGTCCCGCGGGGCAGTACGGGTCGGCCACCGACACGTGCACCACGTTGGGCACCGTGCCGTCGGGCAGCGGCAGCCCGTCGAAGTACGTCTGCACCCTGGACTTCGTGCGGTCCACCAGCTGGTCCGGCACGAGCAGGGTGCCCGGGCCGTACTCGGGGCGCAGGCCGCCCACCGCGCACGGACCGAGGACCTGCCGGACACCGACCGAGCGCAGGGCCCACAGGTTGGCGCGGTAGTTGATGCGGTGCGGAGGCAGATGGTGGCCGCGGCCGTGCCGCGGCAGGAAGGCGACCTGCCGACCGGCGATCTCGCCGAGGAAGAGGGAGTCACTGGGCTGCCCGTACGGCGTGTCCACCTGGACCTCGGTCACGTTCTCGAGGAACGAGTAGAAGCCCGAGCCGCCGATTACGCCGATCTCTGCGTTCGCCATGACGAGCACACTAGCTGGCGGCGAACCCCCGGTGGGAGCCGGTACCGGGTACTCCGAAGGCCCTGCCGTCGTGCGACGGCAGGGCCCGGAAGCGAGGTCTCAGGCGGCGGAGGTGCCGGCGGAGCTCGACGAGGACGTCGAGGACGACGTGGATGCCGTCGAGGACGACGTGGACGTCGACGAGGACGACTTCGCGTCGGACGACGAGGCGCTCGACGGCTTCGACGCCGGGCTGCTGCTCGACGTGGAGCCGCGGGAGTCGTTGCGGTAGAAGCCGGAGCCCTTGAAGACAATGCCCACCGCGGAGAACACCTTCTTCAGGCGGCCACTGCAGCTGGGGCACTCGGTCAGGGCGTCATCGGTGAACTTCTGCACCGCCTCGAGGCCCTCGCCGCACTCGGTGCACTGGTACTGGTAGGTGGGCACTGACTTCCTCCTGGCACTCTCACTCGATGAGTGCTAACGACGGTCCATAGTGACGTATTCCCGGGGATCAGTCCACCGTGACCGGCACACGGTGACCGACGCCACGTGCCACGGTGCGGTTCCGGGGCCGGGCGGTCAGCAGTGAGCGCAGGGCCAGCAGGGTGGCCAGCGCCAGCAGGGTGCCGGCCATCGGGACCAGGAATCCCGCGCCGTCCCACAGGCGGTCCTCCAGCTGTCCGGCGATGGTGACGGCCGCCGCCTGGCCGAGCGCGACGGCGCCGGTCAGCCAGGTGAACGCCTCGGTGCGGGCGCCGACCGGGACCAGGCCCTCGACCAGCGTGTAGCCGGTGATCAGCGCCGGTGCGATGCACATGCCGACCAGCAGGCCGAGAGCGGCCAGCAGCAGGACGGAGTGCGCGGTCCACAGCGCGGACGCGGTCAGCGCGAGGCCCGTGTAGCCGACGATCAGGCGCCGCTGCGGGGCGACCTTCCAGGCGATCGCGCCGCAGACGATGCCGGAGAGCATGTTGCCGGCGGCGAAGACGCCGTACAGGACGCCGTTCAGGCCGGGCTCGCCGATCGATTCGGTGAACGCCGCGAGCGCCACCTGCATGCCGCCGAAGACCGATCCGATCCCCAGGAAGGTCACGACCAGCACCCGTACGCCCGGGATGCGCAGCGCGGAGGCGTGCTTCACGCGCGCGTGCCCGTCCTCGGCGGTCACCGGAGGCTGCGTGCTCTTCTGCGCGGCGAACAGCAGACCGCCGACGAGCGTCAGCGCGGCCTCGGTCATCAGGCCCGCGGACGGGGACACGGTGGTGCACAGCGCGGTCGCCAGCAGGGGACCGAAGACGAAGGTCAGCTCGTCCGTGACGGACTCGAACGCCGCCGCGGTGGTCATCAGGGGCGAGCCCTGGAGCTTCACGCCCCAGCGCGCGCGGACCATGGGGCCGACCTGCGGCACCGAGGCGCCGGTCGGGACGGCCGCCGCGAACAGCGCCCACAGGGGCGCGTGCGCCAGTGCGAGCGCGGTCAGGGACAGGCCCGACACCGTGTGCACCAGGACACCCGGAAGCAGGACGGCGCGCTGCCCGTAGCGGTCGGCGAGCCGGCCGCTGTACGGCGCGAACAGGGCCATGGACACACCGGTGGCGGCCGCGGCGGCGCCCGCGGCGCCGTACGAGCCGGTGGTGTGCTGGACGAGCAGCACGATGGAGATGGTGAGCATCGCGAACGGCTGGCGTGCCGCGAAGCCGGGGAGCAGGAACGTCCAGGCGCCGCGGGTGCGCAGCAGCTGTCCGTATCCCGGGCGGGGCGACGACGGCGCGTTCTGCGCCGCGTCGGTGGTGACCGTGGACTCCACGGCCCGTGCCTTTCTACCGCCTGGTAGCGCGCCCGTGCGGGGGCGCCGAGAGCTGTCCTCTTGCGCGGAACTGCGGTAGATACCGGTGCCACTGCGGAGGGCGTTCCGGCCGCCATACGGTCGCGCCAGCTCTGCGTCAGACAGAGTTGGTTCGATCAGGTGTGCCTTGATACTACAGGGATCAAGGGCTTGTGCTCCTGTGAAAATGAGCACCACGGGGCGTGTTCACCTGAGATTGGCGAAGGTGTGAATAGAGCGAAACACACCCTTAACGCACGCTCGCGCAGCTCACGTCACTCACGCCGGCAACGCATCGCCTCCCGCGCCCCGCACCTCGGTACCCGGGCCTCCCACGCCCCGCACCTCGGTGGTACCCGAGCCAGCGCCCCGCACCTCGGTCCCCGAGCCTCAGCGCCCCGCACCTCGGTACCCGGGCCTTCCACGCCCCGCACCTCGGTGGTACCCGAGCCAGCGCCCCGCACCTCGGTCCCCGAGCCTCAGCGCCCCGCACCTCGGTACCCGGGCCTCAGCGCCGCCCCCATGTCCCGGCGCCCCGAGTCTCGCGCTCAGCGCCCCGTGCCCGCCCCGTTCGTGCCCAGCCAGCCGGCCAGCTTGCCGCCGTGGGCGACCGCGCGCAGGCGTCGTTCCGCCGCGTCGCGCACGGGGTCGGTGGCGACCACGAGGAGCTCGTCCCCGTGCCTCAGCACCGTCGTGGGCAGAGGAACAAACGATTTTTCATCCCGGACGACGAGGGTGACGGCAGCGCCGGGCGGCATCCGCAGCTCACCGACCTCGACGCCGTGCATCAGCGAGCCCTCGGGGATCGAGATGGACAGCAGGTGTCCGCGCAGTCGCTCCAGCGGCGCCGACTCGATGCCGAGGTCGGACGCCTCGCCCTGCTCGCCGAGGCGCAGCGTGCGCGCCAGCCACGGCAGGGTCGGTCCCTGGACGAGGGTGTAGACGACGACCAGCACGAAGACGATGTTGAAGATGCGATGGCTGGAGTCCACCCCGTTCACCATGGGGATCGTCGCCAGGATGATGGGCACCGCGCCGCGCAGTCCGGCCCAGGACATCAGGATCTGGTCCTGCCACGGGACCCGGAACGGTGTCAGGCTGACCACCACGCTCACCGGGCGCGCCACCATGGTCAGCACCAGCCCGATGACGAGGGCGGGCCAGATGTCGTCGCCCAGCTCGTGCGGGGTGACCAGCAGGCCGAGCAGGACGAACATGCCGATCTGGGCGATCCAGCCGAGTCCTTCGGCGAAGCCCCGGGTGGCGGGCCAGTGCGGCAGCTTGGCGTTGCCGAGCACCATGGACGCGAGGTAGACGGCCAGGAAGCCGCTGCCGTGCGCCAGCGCGCCGCCCGCGTACGCCGTGACGGCGATCGCCATCACGGCGATCGGGTAGAGGCCGGAGGCGGGCAGTGCCACGTGCCGGAGGCCGAAGGAGCCCAGCCAGCCCACGGCCAGACCCATGGCCGCGCCGATCGCCAGCTCCAGGGCTATCTCGCCCAGCAGCACGTACCAGTGCTCGACCGGGCCCGCCTGGGAGAAGGCCACGACCAGGATGACCACGGGGGCGTCGTTGAAGCCGGACTCCGCCTCCAGCATGCCCGTCACGCGCGCGGGCAGGGGGATTCTGCGCAGGACCGAGAAGACCGCGGCCGCGTCCGTCGAGGAGACCACCGCGCCGATGATGAGCGCCGGCCGCCACTCCAGCCCGATCAGGTAGTGCGCGCCGGACGCCGTGACACCGACGCTGATCGCGACCCCGGCAAGCGCCAGCGCTGAGGCGGCCGGCAGGGCCGGTTCGATCTCCTTCCACTTCGTGCCCAGACCGCCCTCGGCCAGGATCACGACCAGGGCCGCGTATCCGATGACCTGGGTCAGCTCGGCGTTGTTGAAGTGGATGTTCCCGATGCCGTCCTGCCCCATGAGGACGCCGATCCCCAGGTACACGAGCAGGCTGGGGAGCCCGCTGCGCGAGGAGATCCGCACGGCCGCGACGGCGACCAGGAGGACCAGGGAGCAGACGAGCAGGAGCTGGTCGAGGTGGTGGACAGTCAGCGGCGGTTCCCTTCCTTGGCCCGCACGCCGGACGCGCGGGCACACGTACACAAGACCCGAGGCTGCGGCGCACCGCACCCAAGTACTTCGTTACCTTACCTAACTCTTGACGCTTTCTTGACGCTTGCCGAGGCAAGATCGAACGTCCGTGCGCGCTTGTTCCCGACTCCGCGTCAAGCGGTTCGGGGCCCTACGCCTATGGTTGCTCCAGCGCTCATTCAAAGTCACAGCCCGACCTGCCGCTCGCGTTAGGACAGCAAGGACAGCGATGCCCCCCAACACCACCGCCACAACGGGTGACACCGCCACCACGGGTGCCACGTCCGTCACGTCCGGCAGGAAGAAGGGGCGCAAAGCCCGACTGATCGTGCTGGTGCTGGTCCTGGCCATCATCGGTGGCATGGCCTACGGGGCGTACTGGTCGATCAGCACCGTGCGCGCCTCCTTCCCGCAGACCAAGGGTTCGATCACGCTCGACGGCCTGTCGGGGCCCGTCGACGTGAAGCGGGACGGCAACGGCATCCCGCAGATCTACGCCTCGTCCGACGAGGACCTGTTCATGGCGCAGGGCTACGTCCAGGCGCAGGACCGGTTCTACGAGATGGACGTGCGCCGTCACATGACCTCCGGGCGCCTGTCGGAGATGTTCGGCAAGGGCCAGGTCAAGAACGACGAGTTCCTGCGCACCCTCGGCTGGGACCGCATCGCCAAGCAGGAGTACGACACCAAGCTGTCGGCCTCCACGAAGAAGTACCTCCAGGCGTACGCCAAGGGAGTCAACGCCTATCTCCGGGGCAAGGACGGCAAGGACATCTCCCTGGAGTACGCCGCCCTGGGCTTCACCAACGACTACAAGCCCGCGCAGTGGACCCCGGTCGACTCCGTCTCCTGGCTGAAGGCGATGGCCTGGGACCTGCGCGGCAACATGCAGGACGAGGTCGACCGCGCGCTGATGACCAGCCGCCTGGGCCCGCAGCAGATCGCCGACCTGTATCCGCAGTACCCCTACAGCCGCAACAAGCCGATCGTCCAGGAAGGCCAGTACAGCCAGCTGACCAAGGCCTTCCAGCAGGGCGGCGGCACAGCGGCCTCCCAGGGCACCACGGGCGCGACCGGCTCCTCCACCTCGTCCACGACCGGCTCGTCCGGCTCGTCGACGGGCGGCTCGGCCACGTCCGGTTCGGGCCTCACGAGCCAGCTGTCGGGTCTCTACGACGTCCTGGACAACGTGCCCACCGCCGTCGGGGTGAACGGCCAGGGCATCGGCTCCAACTCCTGGGTCGTCGGCGGGCAGTACACCATCACCGGCAAGCCGCTGCTCGCCAACGACCCGCACCTGTCCGCGTCGCTGCCGTCCGTCTGGTACCAGATGGGCCTGCACTGCCGCACCGTCTCCAGCAAGTGCCAGTACGACGTCACCGGCTACACGTTCGCCGGCATGCCCGGTGTGGTCATCGGCCACAACGCGGACATCGCCTGGGGCATGACCAACTCCGGTGTCGACGTCACCGACCTGTACCTGGAGAAGGTCAGCGGCAACGGCTACCTGTACGACGGCAAGGTCCGGCCCTTCAAGACCCGCGAGGAGACCATCAAGGTCGCCGGCGGCCAGTCCAAGACGATCGTCGTCCGCCAGACCGCCGACGGAATGCCGCTGCTGTCCGACCGCGACGACGAACTCGTCCAGGTCGGCAAGAAGGCCTCCGTGAACACCGCCGCACCCGACCGCGGTGACGGCTACGGCATCGCCCTGAGGTGGACGGCGCTCGACCCGGGCACCTCCATGGACGCCGTGTTCGCCATCGACAAGGCGGCGAACTGGAGCGACTTCCGCTCCGCGGCGGCCCTGTTCGACGTGCCCTCGCAGAACCTGGTCTACGCCGACACCGACAACCACATCGGGTACACCCTGCCCGGCAAGATCCCCACCCGCTCCTCGGCCACCGACGGCTCCGTCCCGGTGCCCGGATGGGACCCGAAGTACCGCTGGACCGGCTTCATCAAGCAGAACGAGCTGCCCTACGAGTTCGACCCCAAGCGGGGCTACATCGTCACCGCCAACCAGGCCGTGGTCGACAAGAACAAGTACCCGTACACGCTCACCACCGACTGGGGCTACGGCACCCGCAGCCAGCGCATCACCGACCTGATCGAGTCCAAGATCAAGGACGGCGGCAAGATCTCCACCGAGGACATGCGCCAGATGCAGATGGACAACAGCAGCGAGATCGCCAAGCTGCTGGTGCCCAAGCTGCTGAAGCTCAACCTCAAGGACAAGGACGTCCGCGACGCCCAGAAGCTCCTGGAGGGCTGGGACTACACCCAGGACGCCGACTCCGCGGCGGCCGCCTACTTCAACGCCGTGTGGCGTAACGTCCTCAAGCTCGCCTTCGGCAACAAGCTCCCCAAGGAGCTGCGCGTCAAGGGCCAGTGCCTGTGGGTCGACAAGATCGACAACACCGGCCCGGTGGACGACGACACCAAGGTGCGCGAGTGCGGCCAGCGCGACGCCGACCAGGCGCAGCCGGACGGCGGAGACCGCTGGTTCGAGGTCGTGCGCAAGCTGATGGACAAGCCGGACAGCGACTGGTGGAAGACGCCCAAGTCGGGCACCCGCCCCGAGGCGAACAACATGGACCAGCTGTTCGTCCGCGCCATGATCGACGCGCGCTGGGAGCTGACCGCCAAGCTCGGCAAGGACATCGACAGCTGGAGCTGGGGCCGGCTGCACCGCCTGTTCCTGAAGAACCAGACCCTCGGCACCGAGGGCCCCAAGTTCCTCCAGTACATCCTCAACCGCGGGCCCTGGAAGCTCAGCGGCGGCGAGGCCACCGTCAACGCGACCGGCTGGAACGCCGCCGGCGGCTACAACGTCGTCTGGGTGCCGTCCATGCGGATGGTGGTCAACCTCAAGGACCTCGACAAGTCCAAGTGGATCAACCTGTCGGGAGCCTCCGGACACGCCTACAGCGCCCACTACACCGACCAGACGGGCAAGTGGGTCAAGGGCGAACTGCTGCCCTGGTCGTTCTCGGACAAGGCCGTCGACAAGAGCACGAGCGACACGCTCGTCCTCAAGCCGTGAGCGTTCCCCCGGCACCTGAAGAGCCCGGGTAGGTCCGCGGACCCCCGGCACGCCGACGAGAAAGGCCCTTCACGCGCGCGTGAAGGGCCTTTCTCGTGCGAGGACCGGAGCCCCCGGGGGCCCGGGCTCGTCAGGCGCCCGCGAAGCGGCGCACGCCCGACGGCGTCACCGCCGCGTGCACGGGACGGTCGTGCGCCTCCGCCGGGACACGGGCGACGACTTCCGTGTCGTACAGCAGCACCACGAGCGCGGGGCGCGCGCCCGCGCGCTCCAGACGCGCGAGCACCCGGTCGTACGACCCGCCGCCGCGCCCCAGGCGCATCCCGCGCGTGTCCACCGCCAGCCCGGGCAGCAGGACGACGTCCGCGCCGGTCACCGCGTCCGGGCCGAGGCGTTCGCCGGCGGGCTCGAACAGGGCCATCCTGCCGCCGTGTTGGATCTTCGCGAGTGAGTCCGGGCCGGCGTACTCGCCCCAGTCCAGGTCGTTGTCGGGCAGCAGCGCGGGGAGCAGGACGCACACGCCCCGCGCGCGCAGCGCGTCCAGCAGCGCGAGTGTGCCGGGCTCGCTCCCGACGGAGACGTACGCCGCCACCGTGCGCGCACGCGCCACTTCGGGCAGCTCCAGGGCGCGCCCGGCCAGCATGGCGCCCGTCTCCCGTACGACATCCTCCGGCAACCCGTTCCTCACCGAGAGGAACCCCCGCCGCAACATCCGCTTGTCACGCTCGTCCGCGCGTCCGTCGTGTTCCACAGGTCGTTCCTGCATCCTTAGGTCGCTCCTGCATCCTCTGCAATGTGCTCATATGAGAGCCAAGTAGCCGGAGCCACAGATTCGCTGCAAAGGCACCGGATATGGTTGCGGGCATGACTCAGTCGCACCCCAGGATCAGCAAGGCTGTCATTCCCGCAGCAGGTCTCGGTACCCGGTTCCTGCCGGCCACCAAGGCCACTCCCAAGGAGATGCTGCCGGTCGTGGACAAGCCCGCGATCCAGTACGTGGTCGAGGAGGCCGTGTCCGCGGGCCTCGACGACGTCCTCATGATCACCGGACGCAACAAGCGTCCGCTCGAGGACCACTTCGACCGCAACTACGAGCTCGAATCGGCGCTGCAGAAGAAGGGCGACGCCGGCCGACTCGCCAAGGTGCAGGAGTCCAGCGACCTGGCCACCATGCACTACGTGCGCCAGGGCGACCCCAAGGGCCTCGGCCACGCCGTGCTGTGCGCCGCCCCGCACGTCGGCCACGAGCCCTTCGCCGTCCTGCTCGGCGACGACCTGATCGACCCCCGTGACCCGCTGCTCCAGCGCATGATCGAGGTCCAGGAGCAGCACGGTGGCAGCGTGATCGCGCTCATGGAGGTCGCGCCCGAGCAGATCCACCTCTACGGCTGCGCGGCGGTGGAGGCCACCGCCGACCCCGATGTGGTGAGGATCAGCGGCCTGGTCGAGAAGCCGGACCCGGCGGACGCCCCGTCGAACTACGCGGTCATCGGCCGGTACGTCCTCGACCCGCACGTCTTCGACATACTGCGCAAGACCGAGCCGGGCCGCGGCGGCGAGATCCAGCTCACCGACGCCCTCCAGCAGCTCGCCCAGGACGAGAAGGTCGGCGGCCCGGTGCACGGCGTCGTCTTCAAGGGCCGCCGCTATGACACCGGCGACCGTGGCGACTACCTGCGTGCCATTGTCAGACTGGCGTGCGAACGTGAAGACCTGGGCCCGGACTTCCGGACCTGGCTTCGCAGTTACGTAGCCGAGGAGATGCAGCAACGTTGAGCAGCGCCGCGACCCGCCCCGCCGGCTCGGACCACCTGTGGTCGGTGGACGAGCACCTGGAGGACATCCTCGCCACCGTCCGTCCCCTGGAGCCCATCGAGCTGCAGCTGCTGGACGCCCAGGGCTGCGTCCTGGTCGAGGACGTCACGGTGCCGGTCTCCCTGCCGCCGTTCGACAACAGCTCCATGGACGGGTACGCGGTGCGGGTCGCGGACGTCGCGGGAGCCAGCGACGAGTTCCCGGCCGCCCTGGAGGTCGTCGGGGACGTGGCGGCGGGCTCGGTCGGCCTGGTCCGGGTGGGCCCCGGCCAGGCGGTGCGGATCATGACCGGCGCGCCGGTCCCGCCCGGCGCCGAGGCCGTCGTCCCCGTCGAGTGGACCGACGGCGGACTCGGCGAGGGACCCGTGAGCGGGATGCGGGCGCGCAGCCTGGCCCCCGAGGGCGCCGAGGGGCACGTACGCGTGCACCGCCCCGCCGAGGCACGCGCGCACGTGCGCGCCAAGGGCAGCGACGTGAAGGCCGGCGACCTGGCCCTGGAGGCCGGGACGATCCTCGGCCCGCCGCAGATCGCCCTGCTCGCCGCGATCGGCCGGAGCACGGTGCGCGTGCGCCCGCGCCCGCGCGTCGTCGTCCTGTCCACCGGCAGCGAGCTGGTCCAGCCCGGCGAGGAACTGGCCGGCGGCCAGATCTACGACTCCAACAGCTTCGCCCTCACCGCGGCGGCCCGCGACGCGGGCGCCATCGCCTACCGGGTGGGCGCCGTCGCCGACGACGCCGACACCCTCCGGTCCACCATCGAGGACCAGCTCATCCGCGCCGACCTGCTGGTGACCACCGGCGGGGTGAGCGTCGGGGCGTACGACGTCGTCAAGGAGGCCCTGTCGTACGCCGGCGACGAGGACGAGGCCGGCAGCGGCATCGACTTCCGCAAGCTCGCCATGCAGCCCGGCAAGCCCCAGGGCTTCGGCTCCATCGGCCCCGACCACACGCCGCTGCTGGCCCTGCCCGGCAACCCCGTGTCGTCGTACGTCTCCTTCGAGCTGTTCGTCCGCCCCGCGATCCGCGCCCTGATGGGCCTGGAGGACATCCACCGGCCCAGGACCCGGGCCACCCTGAAGGCGGAGGAGGCGCTCCGCTCGCCCAAGGGCCGCCGGCAGTTCCTGCGCGGCACCTACGCCGACGGCGAGGTGAGCCCGGTGGGCGGCGCCGGTTCCCACCTGGTCGCGGCGCTGGCGCACGCCGACGCGCTGATCGTCGTACCGGAGGACGCGGAGTCCGCGGAGCCGGGCACCGAGGTGGAGGTCGTGCTGCTCGGCTGACCGGGCCCGGTGCCGCGCACCCGGGCGCGTCGCGGCGGGCGTCCGCGGGGTCCTGCTCCGGTGCGGGTGCCGACTTGGCGGTACCGTGTCGCGCACGACAGGCCCGTGCTCCGCACCGCGACGGGCCAGGACCGGGAGCGCCTCACAGCATGACTGAGCCTTTCCGGGGGGAGACCCCCGGACCCTCTGCGCAGGACCGACTGACGCACATCGACGAGGCGGGCGCGGCCCGCATGGTCGACGTATCCGGAAAGGACGTGACCGCGCGCACCGCCCGCGCGAGCGGCCGGGTCCTTGTGTCACCCCGGGTGGTCGAGCTGCTGCGCGGCGAGGGGGTCCCCAAGGGAGACGCCCTGGCCACCGCGCGCATCGCGGGCATCATGGGAGCCAAGCGCACCCCGGACCTGATCCCGCTGTGCCACCCGTTGTCGGTGTCCGGTGTGAAACTGGACCTGTCGGTCGCGGACGACGCCGTGGAGATCCGGGCCGCCGTGAAGACCACGGACCGCACGGGCGTCGAGATGGAGGCCCTCACCGCGGTGACGGTCGCCGCGCTCACCGTGATCGACATGGTGAAGGCGGTCGACAAGGGAGCGGTCATCACGGACGTGCGTGTGGAGGAGAAGACGGGCGGCAAGTCGGGCGACTGGAGCCGGGCATGAGCGCCGGGCCGCCCCTGGACGGTGCCCCGGGGGCGCCGTACCGCGCGCTGGTCGTCACCGCCTCCAACCGGGCCGCCGCCGGTGTCTACGAGGACAGGGGCGGACCCCTGGTCGCGGAGGGCCTGAAGCGGTTCGGGTTCGCCGTGGAGGGGCCGCAGGTGGTGCCCGACGGCGATCCCGTGGAGGCGGCGCTGCGGGCGGCGGTGCAGGCCGGGTACGACGTCGTCGTCACCACCGGGGGCACCGGCATCTCGCCCACCGACCGCACACCGGAGGCGACCCGACGGGTGATCGACCTGGAGGTGCCGGGCATCGCGGAGGCGATCCGGGCGTTCGGACGGGAGAAGGTGCCGACCGCCGTGCTCTCGCGGGGCCTGGCCGGAGTGGCCGCAGGGACGCTGATCGTCAACCTGCCCGGGTCCAGCGGCGGGGTGAAGGACGGACTGGCCGTCCTGGAGCCGCTGCTGGGGCACGCCGTCGACCAGATCCGCGGCGGTGATCACACACGGCCGGCCGCAGAGCCCGAGCGGGCCGGCGAGGAGAACTCCAGACGTCCCGGGGGTGTGAGCTGAACAGCCCTTCGTGGCCCGTCGTGCTGACGGACGGAGATGTCGTCCTCCGGCCGATAAAGCTGCGCGACCAACGGGTCTGGCGTGAGGTGAACCGGCGCAACCGGGACTGGCTGCGCCCTTGGGAGGCGACCATTCCGCCGCCCACGCCGAGCGGCCCGATCGCCCACCGGCCGACCTACCGCCAGATGGTCCGGCACCTGCGGTCGGAGGCCCACGCGGGCCGGATGCTGCCCTTCGTCATCGAGTACCAGGGGCGGCTCGTCGGCCAGTTGACGGTCGCCGGGATCACCTGGGGATCGATGTGCTCGGGCCACGTCGGCTACTGGGTGGACGAGTCGGTGGCCGGGCGTGGGGTGATGCCCACGGCCGTCGCCCTCGTGGTGGACCACTGCTTCCGCACCGTCGGGCTGCACCGCATCGAGGTCTGCATTCGCCCCGAGAACCGGCCCAGCCGCCGGGTCGTGGAGAAACTCGGATTCCGCGAGGAGGGGCTGCGGCCGCGTTATCTGCACATCGACGGAGCCTGGCGCGACCACCTCGTCTTCGCGCTCACGGCGGAAGAAGTGCCCGAAGGGTTGCTCAGGCGCTGGCAGCGGGCACGCTCCGAGAGGGCGTCGCACGCACCGCGCCGGTCCGACGCCGAGGGTCCGTCCGGTGCTCAGGGGACGTCGGACGCGCCGGACGTGCCGCGCAGGCCGTAGAACGCCCCGCGGCAGGCCGTAGAACACCCTGCGGAATCCGGCCCGTCCCCGGAAATTGAATATGTGTTCGAAATTGATCGGTCGGCGACCGCCTCGGGGCATTCAATTCGCGTCTTCGGCGCTGTGCTGATCGCATCGGTCGCAAAAAAAGCTGGAAATATCAGCCAGATCGTGCGACACACCGGGCCAATTGGCAGATGGCCTCATGCAAACCCCTCTACCGTGTGAGGCGTGAGCAGCAGCGGCCTCATCTACGCAGTCATTGTCGGGGCCTGGGCCGCCTACTTGGTGCCGATGTGGCTCCGTAGGCAGGACGAGCTGAACGAGGCCCGTCCGACGGAACGCTTCAGCACCGCCATCCGGCTGCTGTCCGGACGGGCGGGGATGGAGCGCCGGTACGCCAGGGACCTGCGGGCGCGCTCCGCCCAGGAGGGGGAGCCGGACGCCAGTGATCCGGACGCAGTCACCGACTCGGTGGACGTCCGGGCCTTCGCCGTGCCTCCGACGCGCCGTCAGGTGCGCGCCGAGGCCGGGCCGGAGGCGCCCGTGAGGGCGGAACCGGCCCGCGAGCGGAAGGTCTCCCCGACGCCCAAGTCCCCTTCCCCGCCCCCGCAGAAGCGGGTGCCGGCCGCACGGCGCGCCCCCTCGGCGCAGGCGGCCGCGGCACGCGCCCAGCGCCTGAAGGTGCTCGCGCGCCGTCGGCGCACCACGGTGGTCCTCTTCCTCGCCTTCACCCTCGGCGCGGTCGTCGCCGCGGTCGGCGGTCTCGCCTTCCTGTGGGCGCCCGCCGCGCCCGCGGTCACGCTCAGCGCGTACATCGCCTACCTGCGCACCCAGGAGCGCCGCCGCTTCGCCTACCAGATGGACCGCCGGCGTGCCGAGGTCGCGGCCCAGCGGCTGCGTGAGCGCCAGCCGCGCCGACGTGCGCCGCTCGACGCGGGCCTCGGCGCCGGCGACGCGCAGGAGGGAGCGGAGGCCGAGGCCGACGCCGGCCTCTCCGCGCTGGCCGCGGACCGGCGTGCCCTGGTCGAGCAGACCGACCATGCCGAGTGGGTCGACCAGCAGCAGCGCGAGCGCCAGCGGCGGCCCGGGCACGGGGACAGCTGGGACCCGGTCCCGGTCCCGCTGCCCACCTACGTGACCGCGCCGGTCGCGCCGCGGGCCACCTCCGGGGTGGACCTGGGGGCGCCCGACACCTGGAGTTCGGCGCGGTCCAGCTCGGTCGTGCCGGAGCACGAGGCGGGCCATGCGCAGGAGGCCGAGCCGGGCGAGCCCGGGTCCGCCTCCGAGGACAGGGCGGCCGACGGCCGCAGCGACGCGCGACGCGCGGCCTCGGCCCGCCGGTCGCGGGGACGCGGACGCACGCCTCTCTTCGACCAGTACGAGGACGGCGACCGTCCGCGCGCGGCCAACGAGTGACGGCTGTCACTCCGCCGGAAGCCCGCCTCTGACCAGTCAGGGAACGGATTTCCAAGCACCCCGGCGGGGATGCTAGAGTTTCACTCGTTGCAAGGGCCTGTGGCGCAGTCCGGTAGCGCACCTCGTTCGCATCGAGGGGGCCAGGGGTTCAAATCCCCTCAGGTCCACGCATCATGAAGCCCCGGTCGGCAGTAGCCGACCGGGGCTTCATCGTGTCTACAGCTGCTTCGCGTAGCAGCGGCTCTCCTCGTAGTGGCGGTAGTAGCCGAACTTGGCGCAGGGCTCGTAGCCGCTCGACGTGTAGAGGGCGATGGCCTCGGGCTGCTTGGTGCCGGTCTCCAGGACCATGCGGACGCGGCCGGCCGTGCGGGCGTCCTCCTCCAGGGCCGTGAGCATGCGGCGGGCCAGGCCGAGGCCGCGCATCTCCGCCACGACGAACATGCGCTTGAGTTCGGCGTCGCCGTCCTCGTTGCCCTCTTCGTTGCGGTCCTGGCTGCGCCAGCCGCCGGTGGCCACCGGGCGCTCGTGTTCGTCGTAGGCGATCAGGTACACGCCCCGGGGCGGGTCGAACTCGGCGGCGTCGAGGGCGGTGGCGTCGCCCCCGTCGCCGTAGCGCAGGTGGTACTCGGCCTGGACCTCGTCGTTGAGCTTGACGGCGTCGGGGTGGTCGAAGTGGACAGGGCGTATATTCATGCTAGGTATCGTACTTCTATGCAGGCACATCGGTGCGGGCGTCGGGATGACCGGGCTCCGACCAGTGTGCCGGTATCGTGCCCTGGTGCTGACTGCGACCTCGGGCGATGTGCCGTGAAACCGGGGTCCGCCGAGAGGTCGAGGAGAGTGCTTTGCTGACGGTGACCTCGGTGAATGTGAACGGGCTGCGGGCCGCCGCCAAAAAGGGCTTCGTGGAGTGGCTCGACGGGACCTCGGCCGACGTGGTCTGTCTGCAGGAGGTGCGCGCCGAGCCGCACCAGCTGCCCGAGGGGGTCCGGCAGCCCGACGGCTGGCACGTCGTGCACGCCCCGGCCGCCGCCAAGGGGCGCGCGGGCGTCTCCCTGTACACGCGGCGCGAGCCCGACCGGGTCCGGGTCGGTTTCGGATCGGCCGAGTTCGACGGCAGCGGCCGCTACGTCGAGGCCGACCTGCCCGGCGTCACCGTCGCCTCCCTCTATCTGCCCTCCGGCGAGGTCGGCACCGAACGGCAGGACGAGAAGGTCCGCTTCATGGGCGAGTTCCTCGCCCACCTCCAGGAGCTGCGGGTGCGGGCCGCCGCCGACGGGCGCCAGGTGGTCGTCTGCGGCGACTGGAACATCGCCCACCGGCAGGCCGACCTGAAGAACTGGCGCGGCAACACCAAGAACTCCGGCTTCCTGCCCGAGGAGCGGGAGTGGCTCACCCGGGTGTTCGCCGCGGAGGAGGGCGGCTACGTCGACGTCGTCCGCGCCCTGCACCCGGACGCCGAGGGTCCGTACACCTGGTGGTCCTACCGCGGGCGGGCTTTCGACAACGATTCGGGATGGCGCATCGACTACCAGGTGGCCACCCCCGGCCTCGCGGCCAAGGCGGTCAAGGGACACGTGGAGCGCGCGGCCACGCATGCCGAGCGGTGGTCCGACCATGCGCCGGTGACGGTCGTCTACGACCTGTAGGGCCGGGCCGACGACTGCAAGGCCGGGCGGGGCCGGCGCCTGCAGGGCCGGGCGGGGCTGACGCGTGCAGGTCTGGGCGGGGCCGGCGCCTGCAGGGCCGGGCGGGGCCGCCGCTCAGGCCCGCTTGCTCAGCTGCCGGTCCAGGGCCAGGGACAGTTCCGCCTCCACCACGCTGCGGGCGAGCGGGCGCAGGCGGTGCAGGTCCTCCTCGGGGGCGTGGCGCAGGATCATGCCGGTGAAGAGTTCGGCGAGGGCGTCGGCGTGTTCCCGGACGCGTTCGGCGGCCGCCAGCACCTCCGCGAGCGGGATGCCCTCGCGGACCAGGGCGGAGGAGACGTCCAGCAGACGGCGGCTGATGTGGACGATCTCGTCGCCGTCGGTGCCGAGGTAGCCCAGAGCCATGGCGGCGGCGAGATTCTCGGGCGTGACCTCGCCCTCGAAGCGGGCGGCGAGCTCCTCGGGGGTGAGGCGGACCGGCTCCTCCTCCGTGGGGCTGTCGACGCCGAGGAGGTCGGCGACATCGCGGCCCTGGTCGAGGGCCTCCGCGAGTTCCGCGATGCCGTTCAGGGTGTGGCCGCGCTCCAGCAGGGCCGAGATCGTGCGCAGACGGGCCAGGTGATGGTCGTCGTACCAGGCGATACGGCCCTCGCGGCGGGGAGGGCGGATCAGCTTGCGTTCGCGGTAGAAGCGCAGCGTGCGCACGGTGATGCCGGCCAGCCGGGCCAGCTCCTCCATGCGGTACTCGCGCGCCGTGCCGTCCTGTCCGTGTGCCGTGCCGTCCTGCCCGGGGCCGTCCTGTCCGTGTGCCGTGCTGTCCTGTCCGCGTGCTGCACCCCGCCCCGTGCCGTCCTGTCCGCGCGTTCCACCGTCCCGCCCGCGCTCCCCACCGTCCCGTCCGCCGCTGTGTCCGCTGCCGTGTCCGCCGTCGTCTGCCACGCCCGCAGCCTATGGCGTACCGCCGGTAACTTTCCTTCCCCCACCCCTACCGCTCGGTACGGAGCTGCTCTACAGTCCCATTGCGCCAGTGTTCACTGGCAGAGTCCAAGGCGATGCGTGGAGGCTCCGGGATGGCCGAGCACGAGCATGTACGAGTGGCGGTGATCGGGTCCGGCTTCGGCGGCCTGGGGGCCGCCGTGCGGCTGCGCCGCGAGGGGATCACCGACTTCGTCGTCCTGGAGCGGGCCGGGAGCGTCGGCGGCACCTGGCGGGACAACAACTACCCGGGATGCGCCTGTGACGTCCCCTCCCACCTGTACTCCTTCTCCTTCGCGCCCAACCCCGACTGGCCGCGCACCTTCTCCGGGCAGCAGCACATCCGCGCCTACCTGGAGCACGTCACCGACGTCTTCGGCCTGCGCCCGCACGTCCGCCTCGATTCCGAAGTGAAGAGGATGACCTGGGACGCCGAGAACGTGCGGTGGACCGTCGAGACCGCCCGCGGGACGCTCACCGCCGACGTCGTGGTCTCCGCCACCGGGCCGCTGTCCGACCCGAGGATCCCCGAGATCCCGGGGCTCGACTCCTTCCCGGGCAAGGTGTTCCACTCGGCCCGCTGGGACCACGACTACGACCTGCGCGGCAAGCGCGTCGCCGTGGTGGGCACCGGCGCCTCCGCCATCCAGATCGTGCCCGCCGTCCAGCGCGAGGCCGGCCGGCTCACGCTCTTCCAGCGCACCCCGCCCTGGGTGATGCCGCGCATGGACCGCGCCATCAGCGGCGTCGAGCGACGGCTGCACCGGGCGCTGCCCTTCACCACCCAGGTCCGCCGCGGAGTGCTGTGGGGCATCCGGGAGCTGCAGGTCCAGGCGTTCACCAAGCGCCCCGACGAACTCGGCCTGGTCGAACAGCTCGCCAAGCGCAACCTGGCCCGCGCCGTCAAGGACCCGGCCCTGCGCGCCAGGCTCACCCCCGACTACCGCATCGGCTGCAAGCGGATACTGCTGTCCAGCGAGTACTACCCGGCGCTCGCCCGGTCGAATGTGGACGTGGTCACGAGCGGGCTCGGGGAGATCCGCGGGTCGACCCTGGTCGCCGCCGACGGCACCGAGGCCGAGGCCGACGCGATCATCTTCGCCACGGGCTTCCACGTCACGGACATGCCCATCGCCGAGCGCGTGGTCGGCGCCGAGGGCATCACGCTCGCGGAGTCCTGGAAGAACGGCATGCAGGCGCTGCGCGGCGCCTCGGCCGCCGGGTTCCCGAACTGGATGACGATCATCGGGCCCAACACCGGCCTCGGGAACTCCTCCATGATCCTCATGATCGAGTCCCAGCTGAACTACCTGGCCGACTACCTGCGCCAGCTCGACGTCCTCGGCGGCCGGGCCGCGCTCGACGCCCGGCCCGCCGCCGTGGACGCCTGGAACCACACGGTCCAGGAGCGCATGAAGCGCACCGTGTGGAACACCGGCTGCACCAGCTGGTACCTCGACGCGAGCGGCCGCAACACCACCATCTGGCCGGGTACGACGACGGAGTTCCGGCGCGCCACCCGGCGCGTCGACCTGGCGGAGTACGAGGTCGTCCGCGCGCCCGGCGCGAAGGGAGCGGACACCGGCGCGGGGCTGACGGCAGCGCCCGCACGCACGACCGGGCAACCGGCGCGCATCACCGGGAAACCGGCCGGCGCGACCGGGCAGTCGGCCGGGACCACCGGGAAACCGGCAGGGGCCACTGGGAAACCGGTCGGCGCGACCGGGGAGTCCGCCGGGACCACCGGGCAATCGGCCGGCACGACCGGGAAATCGGCCGGGACCACCTCCGCATCCGTCGACGGTGACGCGCAGCAGAGCGAGGCCGCCGTATGAGCCGTCTGACCTCAGCGTCCTCAGCGTCCTCAGCCTCCTCGGCGTCCTCAGCGGCCACTGTTTCGGCCACTGCGGCCACTGCGGCCACTGCGCCCTCTGCACCCTCTCTGCCCTCAGCGGCCTCCGTGGTCTCCGGCCCTTACGCCCCGCCCGCCCCCGCCCGCGAACTCACCGTCGTCTCTGCCGACGGCGCGAAGCTGCATGTCGAGGTGCACGGGCCAGAGGACGCGCCGCCCGTCGTCCTCGCCCACGGCTGGACCTGCTCGACCGCCTTCTGGGCGGCGCAGATACGGGAGCTGGCGGCCGACCACCGGGTGATCGCGTACGACCAGAGGGGGCACGGGCGCAGTCCCGCAAACCCCGCGTGCACCACCCGTGCGCTTGCGGACGACCTCGAAGCGGTGCTCGCGCAGACCCTCGCCCGCGGGGAGAAGGCCCTGGTCGTCGGGCACTCCATGGGCGGCATGACGGTCATGGCCGCCTCCGCGCGTCCCCGTTTCCGCGAACACGCCGCCGCCGTCCTGCTGTGCAGCACGGGCAGCTCCCGGCTGATCGCGGAGTCGCGCGTGGTGCCGCTGCGCGCCGGGCGGATGCGTACCCGGATCACCGGGCGCATCCTCGTCTCGCGCGCACCCCTCGGACCGGTCACTCCGGTGGCCAAGCGCATCCTCAAGTACGGCGTCATGGGTGCCGGTTCCGCCCCGCACATGGTGGAGGCGTGCGCGCGGATCGTGCACGCCTGCCCGCGCGCCGTACGCCACGCCTGGGCCACCGTGCTCGCGGAACTCGATCTCGATGACGGCGTACGGGAGTTGACCGCGCCCACCGCGGTGGTGCACGGCGTGGCCGATCGGCTCACGCCCCTCGTGCACGCCCGTGCGCTGGTCGCCGCGCTGCCCCACTGCATCGGCATCACCGAACTGCCCGGCGTCGGCCACATGAGCCCGATCGAGGCGCCCGGGCCGGTGACCGGCAAGATCCGGGAACTCGTCACCGCGTACGTCACCGGGAACACCCCCGGGGACCGGGCCGGGTCCCACCCCACCCCCGTGCAGCACATCAAGGAGGGCGCATGAGCAGGGTCAGCCTCGAAGGTCAGGTCGCCGTCGTCACCGGAGCGGCGCGCGGCGTCGGCGAGCTGCTCGCGCGCAAGCTCTCCGCGCGCGGTGCGAAGGTGGCGCTCGTCGGCCTGGAGGAGCAGGCACTCAAGGCGGTCTCCGAGCGGCTGCACAGCGACAGCGCGCACTGGTACGCCGATGTCACCGACCACGAGGCGATGAGCCGGGTGGCGCAGGAGGTGAAGGACCGGTTCGGGAAGGTCGACATCGTGGTCGCCAACGCCGGCGTGGCGAACGGAGGCCCGTTCATGGACTCCGATCCGCAGGCCTGGCGGCGGGTGATCGAGGTCAACCTGATCGGTTCGGCGGTGACGGCACGCGCGTTCCTGCCGGTGCTCGTGGAGAGCCGCGGCTATCTGCTGCAGGTGGCCTCGCTCGCCGCGATCACCCCGGCGCCGATGATGACGGCCTACTGCGCCTCCAAGTCGGGTGTGGAGGCGTACGCGCACAGCCTGCGCGCCGAAGTCGGCTACCAGGGCGTGCGCGTCGGCGTCGCGTACCTGTCCTGGACCGACACCGACATGGTGCGCGGCGCCGACCAGGACGAGGTCATGCGTGAGCTGCGGCAGCGGCTGCCGTGGCCGTCGAACAAGACGTACCCGCTGGGCCCGGCGGTGGACCGGATCGTCGCGGGGATCGAGCGGCGTTCGGCCCATGTGTACGGGCAGTGGTGGCTGCGCGGGATGCAGGGGGTGCGCGGATATCTGCCCGCGGTCATCGGCAGCGTGGGGCAGCGTGAGATGCGGCGGTTCGCACCGCGTGTGCAGGGGATGCGGTCCGGGCTCGTCGGCGCAGGTGGGGCGGCTGATGAGGAGGCGCGTTCTACGCACCGTAACTGATCGAAGTGCGTTCCGTGTTCGCCCGTGTGAATCTGGTCGAGGCCCCTTCGAGGGGCCGACCCCCCACTCTCACTCACTACAGGAGTGAACCCACATGGGTATGAAGGACAAGTCCAGCGACTGGCAGGACCAGGGCAAGCAGAAGACCGGCGAGGGCCGCGAGAAGGCCGGCCAGCGCGGCCAGCGGCCTGAGGGCGGCCAGCAGCAGCCCGGGCGCGGTCAGCAGCCCGAGCGTGGCCAGCAGAAGGGCCAGCCGCAGCGCGGTCAGCAGCCTCAGCGTGGTGGTCAGAACTACCGCGACATCGAGGACACGGAGCAGCAGGTGGAAGACCGGTTCGACCAGGACTACGACGCGTAGCGCTGCGCTCGGCCTTGGCCGGATTGATGTGGGGCGCCCTGTTGTTGTGGGGCGCCCCATGTTCTTTGTGTGCTGCGGGTGCGTTTTCGGGTGCGGGTGCTTGGGGGCTTGTCGCGCAGTTCCCCGCGCCCCTGTTTATGTGGGGGCTTGTTGGGTAGTTCCGTGGGCCCCAATTCGTGTGGGGGCCTGTTAGGCAGTTCCCCGCGCCCCTGTTTATGTGGGGGCTTGTCGGGTTGTTCCCCGCGTGCCGAGTCGCCGAGTGGATTATCCGAGCTGGGCCCGGCCCGCTCGACGCGAATCAAGCATTAGACCCCGGAGACGTTGGATACTTGCTTGATCCAGGCGGCCAGTGGTGCGGTGGGTTCGGCGTCCGCCTCCGTCTGGTCGTCGCCTCGGGTGAAGACGCCCCAGATCACACCGCCGATCCACACCCCGGCCCCGGAGTCGCCGCTGCTGGGAATCCCGCTGATCCGGCGGAGTTCGATCTCGTCGGCGACGGATGTGTCAACCGCCATCGAACAGACCTTGAGCGACGGGGCCGGAACGGGAACCGAGCTGGTCCGGCCCCAACCGCGGACGGCCACGTTGGCGCCGGCCTTGAGAATCGCGGGACCCTTGCTGTACTTGACGATGTTCTGGAGGTTGCTGACCGGCCGCGCCAGATGCAGGACCGCGACGTCCGGCAAGGTCGCGCCCTGCGGCTTGGGCGCGTGAGCGTAACCGTCGACGCTGATCTCCTGGCCCTGCTTCAGCTTCCGGTTCCCCGACCAGATACGCATGCTCTTGGGGGCAATCGCCTTGCCGCCTCTGATATCGCTGTTCTCGTAAAGACAGTGGTCTGCCGTCAGGACATACCTCGAACCGATGAGAGAACCGGTGCAATCGAAGGTTCCACCGTCTTTGATCCAGATCTGAACCTGCCCGTTCAGAGAACCGCTGGTCGTGCCCCCGATGATGGCGTTCGCCTGTCCCGGGACCAGAACCGAGAACAGGATCGCCACCGCCATTGTGGCCATGGCGGCAACACCCCTGCGGTTACCGATCGCATACCTTCGCCGCATGTCGCTCCTTCACGGTGTAGCGCACCGGCCGGGAGGATTTCCCGGCCTCGCTGCGAAGGCTCACAGAGACCACCCTCCGGGCACCAGGGCACCGCTGGAGACATCAGAGAATGGTCATAATTACCGGTTGCCGTTTGCCCGTTGCCGCCGAGGCGGGGCATGACGAGCGCGATGACGGCTTCGGTGCTGCGGAAGCCGCGTGGAAGGAATCCATGGCGCGTACGGCGTTGTGTTCGGGGCCCGCCCGGAGACGGCATCGGCGGCGTACTCCGCCTCTGTTGTGCGGCCCTTGGCCGTCAAGTGGTCCTTGGCGGGAGCTTTGGCCTGGTGCGGTCGGGGGTGTCGCTGTAGTCCGGGGGGACTGCCGCGGGGTTGGACTCCAGGAGATCCAGGGCCAGTTGGATGGCTTCGTCCATTTCCACGTGGCGTCCCTCGGCCCAGTCCAGGGGGGTGCGCAGGACCTCCACGTCGGGGGCGACGCCGTGGTTCTCCACGGACCACCCGTAGGCGTCGAACCAGGCGGCGTTCATCGGCACCGTGATCACCGTGCCGTCGCCCAGGCGGTGCCGTCCCGTCATGCCGACGACGCCGCCCCAGGTGCGCTGCCCGACCACCGGCCCCAGTTTCAGCAGTTTGAAGGCCGCGGTGATCATGTCGCCGTCGGAGGAGGTCGCCTCGTCCGCCAGGGCCACCACCGGGCCCCGGGGCGCGTTCGAGGTGTACGACACCGGCTGCGCGTTGCGGGTCAGGTCCCAGCCCAGGATGGTCCGGGTCAGTTTCTCGATGACGAGTTCGCTGATGTGGCCGCCCGCGTTGCCGCGCACGTCCACGATCAGCGCGGGCCGGGACACCTCCTTGCGCAGGTCCCGGTTGAACTGGGCCCAGCCCGAGCCGCCCATGTCGGGGATGTGCAGGTACCCGCACTTGCCGCCGCTCAGCTCCCGGACGACCTCCCGGCGTTTGGCGACCCAGTGCTGGTAGCGCAGCGGCCGTTCGTCGATCAGCGGGACGACGGCGACCCGCCGGGCGGCCCGGCTCCCGTTGCCCTCCGGCGGGGCGAAGGTCAGCTCCACGGTGGTGCCGCCCGAGCCGGCCAGCAGCGGATACGGTCCCGTCACCGGGTCGACCGGCCGGCCGTCCACATGGGTCAGGACGGCGCCCTCCCGGATGCCCGTGCCGGCCAGCGGTGAGCGTGCCTTGGAGTCGGAGGAGTCGCCGGGCAGGATGCGTCTGACCGTCCAGGCTCCGTCCCGCCGCACGAAGGCGGCGCCGAGCAGCCCCTGCCAGCGCTGGTAGTGGCGCGGGCCCTCGCTGCGGCGGGCGGCGGTGACATAGGCGTGCGAGGTGCCCAGCTCGCCCAGGACCTCGCGCAGCAGATCCGCGAACTCGTCGGGCGAGGCCACCCGTTCGACCAGCGGCCGGTACTGGTCGAGCACCGCGTCCCAGTCGATGCCGCTCATGCCCGGGTCCCAGAAGTGGGCGCGGATGAGGCGGCCAGCCTCCTCGTAGGACTGGCGCCATTCGGCGGCCGGGTCGACCTCGTGCAGGATGCGGCGCAGGTCGATCCAGACGGTCGTGTCGCTGTCGCCGGACTCGGTCGACGGCACCGCCCGCAGGTCGCCCTCGTCGACCACCACGAGCCGGGTCCCGTCCCCGCTCACCGCGAACCAGTCCAGGTGGTCGACGAGTTCGGCCTTCTTCGCCTTGGTGATGTTGAAGTACTCCAGCGTCGGCCGCCCGCTGATGTCGGCCGGGTTGACGAAGGTCTCGCCGAGCGCGCCGGAGATGGGCCAGCGCAGCCAGACCAGTCCGCCGCCCGCGACCGGGCACAGCGCGGAGTATTTGGAGGCGATGACCGGGAACGGCGTCACCCGGTTCTCCAGGCCCTCCACCTCCACCATCACCGTGCCGGCCTCGCCGGTCTCCTCGTCCTCGACGGGGTCGAGCCCGCCGGCGGCCGGGCGCCCCTCGGGGTTCAGGGCGAACGGGGACGGGGTCGCCGAGGAGAGCGGGACCAGGTACGGGCGGCAGCCCAGCGGGAAGGACAGGTCGCCGGTGTGGACGTCGTACACCGGGTCGAAGCCGCGCCAGGAGAGGAAGGCGAGATAGCGGCCGTCGCGGGTGAAGACGGGATTCTCGTCCTCGAAGCGGCCGTTGGTGACGTCCACGACGAGGTGGTCCTTGATACGGGCCAGCTTGATCTGGCGCAGCGAGCGGCCGATACCGGGGTGGGACCACGTCAGCCAGGAGCCGTCGGGGGAGAAGGCGAGGTCACGGACGGGGCCGTTGAGGGACCGGATCAGCTCGGTGACGTCACCGTCCGAGCGCTCGGCGGCCCGGCCGTCCGAATCTCCGGCGGCTCCGGCGGCTCCGGCGGCTCGGTCGGCTCCAGCGGCTCCGTCGGCCTCACCGTTCGAGCCCCCGGCACCCTCCGCACCCGCTTGCTCCCCGCCCGCCTCCTCCGTACCTGCTGCCGTCCCTCCCGCATCCGCTGCCGTCCCTCCCGCATCCGCTGCCGTCCCTCCCGCATCCGCCTCACCCGCACCCGCTGCGGTCCCTCCCGCTTCCCCTGCACCGGCTTCCCCTGCACCGGCTTCCCCCGCACCCGCATCTGCCGCACCCGCACCCGCTTCCTCGCCCCCCGCGTCCGTCACATCGAGCAGCAGCAGTCGTCCGTCGTGCGAGGCGATCGCCAGTCGTTCGCCCAGGGGGTCGCTGATCATCTCCTGGACCCGCCCCAGCTCCCCGGAGGCCAGGCGGCGCGGGGCGCGGTCGCCGGTGGCGCGGGGCAGCTGGGCGATCTCGACGGCGTCCTCGCCCTCGGCGTCCGTCACGTACGCCACCTGCCCGGTCGAGCCGAGCATCTCCGGGAGCCGGACCCTGACCCCCGGCGTGTCGGTGATCGTGCGTGCCGGGCCGTCCCGGTGCGTGAGCCAGTACAGGCTGCCGCGGATGACGACGGCGCTGGCCCGGCCGGTCTCGTCCACGGAGATGCCGTCCACGTGCTGGGCGGCCGGCACCTGGTACCTGCGGCGCCCCGCGCGCGGGGCGCCGAGCCGGATGTCGAGGCGGCGCGGTACGGCGCCGGGTGCGAAGTCGTCCACCAGCCACAGGTCGCCCGCGCACTGGTAGACCACCCGGGTGCCGTCACTGGAGGCGTGGCGGGCGTAGAACGCGTCGTGGTCGGTGTGGCGGCGCAGGTCGGAGCCGTCGTAGGCGCAGGAGTAGAGGTTTCCGACGCCTTCGTGGTCGGAGAGGAAGGCGATCCGGCCGGCGACGAACACGGGGGCTTCCAGGTGCCCGCCGATGTCCGGCAGGAGCCGCTGCCCGTGCAGCCACAGCCGGCCCATGGCGCCGCCCCGGTACCGCTTCCAGGAGGCGGGTTCGTGCGGCGGGGTGCCGGTGAGCAGCAGGGTCTTGTGCCCGCCGTCGACGTCGGCGACCTGGATGTCGGCGACCGGGCCCCAGGGCAGCTTGCGGCCGGGGTCGCCGTCCGGGGTGACCTTGTAGGCCCAGGTGAAGTAGGAGAAGGGTTCGCCGTGGGAGGCGACGGCGAGGATGTCGCTGCTGCCGTCCTCCTCGGGGGGCGTCCAGCCGCGGACCTCAGTGTCCGTGCTGCCCCAGTAGGTCAGTTGCCGCCCGGGGCCGCCGTCGACGCCGACGAGGTGGATCTCGGGTTCGAGGCTGCGCCAGCTCGTGTAGGCGATCTGGCGGCCGTCGGGAGAGAAGCGGGGGTGGCCGGCCTTCGTGCGGTCCACCGTGAGCCGCCAGGCGCGGCCCGGGGTGTCGAGGGCGGCCAGCCAGAGGTCGTCCTCGGCCACGAAGCACAGCAGGTCGCCGCTGAGGTGGGGGAAGCGCAGATAGCTCACCTCCCCATGCTTTTCCGGAGGCGGGGGCCCAGCAACTTATGCGGAACCGACAGCCGTGAGGCAGGACACGTACGAAACGGTTTCGTTTCGCAAGGTTCTGCGGTACCTTCATAGACGTACGGAGCCGTGTCGTTCGAAGCAGGAAGGGTGAGGCAGATGACTGAGACCGCCACCGTGCGTCGCAGTCGGATCACGCCCGAGCGCGAGGCCGAGTTGTACGAGGCCGTGCTCGACCTGCTCCGGGAGGTCGGCTACGACGCCCTCACCATGGACGCCGTCGCCGCCCGTACCCGCTCCAGCAAGGCCACGCTCTACCGCCAGTGGGGCGGCAAGGCCGAACTGGTGGCGAAGGCCGTGCGGCACAACAAGCCGGGCGGGTCCGCCGACGAGGTCGACACCGGGTCGCTCAGGGGCGATCTGCACGCCCTCACGATGCGTTCGGACGACTGCGAGATGGAACAGAACTCCGCGCTGATGCGGGGTCTGGCCATGGCGATCCACGGCAACCCGGACCTCCTGCGGGCGTTCCGGGAACACCTCATCGAGCCGGAGACGGCGGAACTCCGGCGCGTGCTGCAACGGGCGGTCGACCGCGGCGAGGTCCGCGCGGACAACCCGGCGATCGACTACGTGATGCACATGATGATCGGCGGGTTCGCCGCCCGCACGATGCTCGACGAACAGCCGCCGACCCAGGCCTTCCTGCTCTCGTACATCGACGCCGTGGTGCTCCCCGCCCTCGGCGTCACCACCCGCTGAACCCTCTCCCCATCAAGCCCACCACCTGACGTCACCGCTCACGTCGTCGGGCTGATCGCCCCTGCCCTGATGAACCCCACGACTTGACCGGGAGTACGCCCTCGTGGCCACGTTCCTCTACAAACTCGGCCGGCTCGCCTTCCGGCGACGGCACTTCGTCGCCCTCATATGGGTCGCGCTGCTCACCCTCGCCGGGGTGGGCGCCGCCTCCGCGCCGGCCGCCGGCAACTCGTCCTTCTCCATCCCGGGCACCGAGGCCCAGAAGGCCTTCGACCTGCTGGAACAGCGCTTCCCCGGAATGAGCGCCGACGGCGCGACCGCACGGGTCGTCTTCAAGGCGCCGGGCGGCGAGAAGATGACGGACGCGGACAACAAGAAGGCCGTGAACAAGACGGTCAAGGAGCTCAAGACCGGCTCCGAGGTCGCCTCCGTCGCCGACCCCTACACCGGGCACGCCGTCAGCAAGGACGGCAGGATCGCCTACGCCTCGGTGAAGTACAAGGTCTCGGGCATGGAGCTCAAGGACTCCTCCCGCGACGAGCTGAAGAGGGCCGCGCAGGACGCGCGGGACGCCGGGCTCACCGTCGAGGTCGGCGGTGACGCGCTGCAGGCGACGCCCGAGACCGGCTCCAGTGAGATCATCGGCATCGCGGTCGCCGCGGTCGTCCTCGTCATCACCTTCGGCTCGCTGCTCGCGGCCGGATTCCCGCTGCTGACCGCGATCATCGGCGTCGGCATCGGCGTCTCCACGATCACCGCGCTCGCCAGCGCCCTGGACCTGGGCACCACCACCTCCACCCTGGCCTCGATGATCGGCCTCGCCGTCGGCATCGACTACGCCCTCTTCATCGTCTCCCGCTACCGCTCCGAACTGGCCGAGGGCCGCGAGCGCGAGGAGGCGGCCGGACGGGCCGTCGGCACGGCGGGCTCGGCGGTGGTCTTCGCCGGCCTCACCGTGGTCATCGCCCTGGTCGGCCTGTCCGTGGTCAACATCCCGATGCTGACCAAGATGGGCGTCGCGGCCGCGGGCACGGTCGCCATCGCGGTCCTCATCGCCCTCACCCTGATCCCGGCGCTGCTCGGCTACGCCGGCCGCAGGATCAAGCCGACCGGCGAGAAGAGCAGGCTGCTCGGCGGCGGCAGGGCCAAGAGCGCCGAGAAGCAGGCCCGCCCCAACATGGGCACCCGCTGGGCGAGCTTCGTCGTACGGCGCCCGGTCGCCGTCCTGCTGCTCGGCGTGATCGGCCTCGGCGCGGCGGCGGTCCCGGCCGCCTCCCTCGAACTGGGCCTGCCGGACGACGGCTCCCAGCCGGTCTCCACCACCCAGCGCCGCGCCTACGACCTGCTGTCCGAAGGCTTCGGCCCCGGCTTCAACGGCCCGCTGATGGTCGTGGTCGACGCCAAGGACAGCGCCGACCCCAAGGCGGCCTTCTCCAAGGTCGGCCATGAGATCAAGGGCCTGAAGGACGTCGTCACGGTCACCCCGGCCGCGCCCAACAAGACCGGCGACACCGCGACGATCACCGTCGTCCCGAACTCCAAGCCGTCCTCGACCACCACCGAGGACCTGGTGCACGCCATCCGCGGCAAGGGCGCGGGCATCACCTCCGCGACCGACGCGAAGCTGCTGGTCACCGGCTCCACTGCGATGAACATCGACGTCTCGCAGAAGCTGAACGACGCGCTGCTGCCGTACCTGGCGCTCGTCGTCGGCCTGGCCTTCCTCCTGCTGATCGTGGTCTTCCGCTCGATCCTCGTCCCGCTGAAGGCGGCCCTCGGCTTCCTGCTCAGCGTGATGGCGGCCCTCGGCGCCGTGGTCGCGGTCTTCCAGTGGGGCTGGCTGTCGGGCCTGATGAACGTCGAGCAGACCGGTCCGGTCATGTCGATGATGCCGATCTTCATGGTCGGCGTGGTCTTCGGTCTCGCCATGGACTACGAGGTGTTCCTCGTGACCCGGATGCGGGAGGCGTACGTCCACGGGGAGAAGCCCAGCCAGGCCGTCGTGACCGGGTTCAACCACGGTGCACGGGTCGTCACGGCCGCCGCCGTCATCATGACCGCCGTCTTCTCCGGCTTCATGGGCTCCAGCGAGGCGATGGTCAAGATGATCGGCTTCGGCCTCGCCATCGCCGTCTTCTTCGACGCGTTCATCGTCCGCATGGCCATCGTCCCGGCGGTGCTCGCGCTGCTCGGCAAGAAGGCCTGGTGGCTGCCGAAGTGGCTGGACCGCGCCCTGCCCAACGTGGACGTCGAGGGCGAGGGGCTGCGTACGGCGGCGGACCGCAGGAACGCCGACCCCGACGGGGAACGGGAGCTGGTACGCGTCTGACGTACCGCTCGTGAAAGACCGCCGGTGAGGGATCCGTGGGGACGGGGCGCCCTCACCGGCTTCTTTCTGCCCTCTTCACAGCGCCACTTCGGCCCACACCGTCTTGCGGGGGTGCGGGCCGTGCGCCACGCCCCAGCGGTCGGCCAGCGCCGCCACGAGGAGCAGCCCGCGGCCCGACTCGCCATCGGGGGTGGGCCGTACGAGGCGGGGCATCTGCTCACCACGGGTGTCGGTGACCTCGATACGGAGGGTGTCGGCGACGACGTAGAGCGTCAGCCGGAAGCCGCGCCCACGGACGCGTCCGTGGGTGGCGGCGTTCGCGGCGAGCTCGGCGACGATCTGAGGCGCGCGGTCCAACGGGAGCCCCCAGCAGCGGAGTTGCCCGGTGGCGAGGACGCGGGCGAGGCGGACGCCCTGGGGGGTGGGGGAGAGGCGCACCGTGAAGTTGGGGACGGCGACGGTTTCTTGATTCACGTCACTCAGCGTGGCCGGTTCTGCTTACGTGGGGGAGTGATGACGCCTGTGCGTAGCGTGACTGTCCCGGGTTTGTCCCGGGCTGTCTCGGCTGTCTCGCGGGCCGTACGGGTACCGGTGCGCGTTGGAGGTGTGTGAGCGTGAACGAGGGTGTGGACGAGGCGGGTTGGGATGTCGAGCCCGGGGACGAGGTCGAACCGGTGGTCCAGGCGGTGGGACATCTGCTCAAGGTCTGCCGCGAGGCGGCCGGCATGCGGGCGGCCGACCTCGGCGAGACCATGGGCTACGGCGAGGACATGATCCGGAAGATCGAGCGGGGGCAGCGGATTCCACGGCCGGAGTTCCTGGACAGGGCGGACGGGATCCTGAAGGCGCAGGGGCATCTCAAGGCCTTCATGAAGGATGTGGAGAGGGCTCGGTATCCGAAGAAGGTGCGGGAGCTGAAAGCTCTGGAGGACCGGGCGGTTGAGGTCCTGGTGTACAGCAATCACAACATCCAGGGCCTGTTGCAGACACCTGAATACGCGCGAGCGCTGTTCGGGATGGCACAGCCAGCGTACTCACCGGACGAGATCGAGCGCGGAACTGCTGCACGCATGGCACGAAAGGCGATCTACGAGCGAGAGCCTGCCCCGACGCTCAGCTTCGTCCAGGAGCAGGTGACGTTGGAGCGTCCCCTCGGCGGGCGGGCGGTGCTGCGCCGACAACTCGAACACCTGCTACAGCTGTCCCAGCTGCGGAACGTCACGCTCCAGGTCATGCCAACGGACTGCGACGAGCATGCCGGAATTCATCACGGCTTGATCCACTTGCTGAAGTTCACCGACGGCACGGGAATCGGACGGACCTCGGGTGCCTTCAACGGTCGTCCGGTCTCAAACCTCAAGGACCTCCGTATCCTTGAACTGCGCTATGGCATGATCCGGGCCCAGGCTCTCACGCCGAGGGAGTCGCTGGCCTTCATCGAGCAGGTGCTGGGGAGACTATGAGCACGCCGGAACTCCACTGGTTCAAGAGCAGCTACAGCGACAGCAGCAACGGCAACGACTGCGTCGAGGTCGCCCTGCACTGGTTCAAGAGCAGCTACAGCGACAGCAGCGACATCAACGACTGCGTCGAGGTCGCCCTGGACTGGTTCAAGAGCAGCTACAGCAGCAGTGGCGAGCCCGGCGACTGCGTCGAAGTAGCCACCACCCCCGCCACCATCCACATCCGCGACTCCAAGACCCCCGACACCGCGCGGCTGAAGGTCACCCCCTCGGCGTGGACGGAGTTCCTCGGCTACGCGGCTAAGTGAGCCGCAGGCGGAACTTCGGGCAGACGTCCGGGTCGTCGTCCTGGTAGAGGAACGTCCGCTTGGAGTCGAGGGCGATCGACAGGCTGTCGAGGGTGTCGCCATGCAGGAAGAGTTCCGGTTTAGTGAAGGAGAGGCGGACCTGCGCGTGATCGCCGGACCCGGTACCTCCCGCCACATCCCACGTGCCGGACCCGGTGAACGTGGCGCCGAGTTCACTCTTGTGCCAGGAGCCCGACGGCCAGTGGTGCACGGTGACGGTGCCGCCGGGCTTGCTGTCCGACGCCTTGAGGGTGATCGTCGCGCCCTTGGCGTCGCCTTCTCCCCTGTAGGTGCCGGCCAGTTCCCCGGAGGTGGCGGAGGCGGCCTGCTTCCCCATGCAGGCCTCGACGGCGGTGGACGCGGAGGAGCAGGCGGCCAGCGGCGACAGCAGCGCCAGCACGGCCACAGCGGTCACCAGGCGCGGTCGCCCCTCCGCCGCGAGAACTCTGGACACGCCTACTTTCCCTTCGCCGGAATGCGTTCGGTCCAGGTGATCTCCTGGTCCACGGATGAGAAGACGCCCTCATCACGGTTGGTCTTCTTGAGCCAGTCGTAATAGCCGATGTAGTGCAGGAACGACTCGTTGCTCGTGTTGTTGTGCAGCTTGTACTCGACGACCAGCGAGCCGTCGGAATCCTCGCCCTCGACCGTGTAGTGCAGGTTGTACGAACCGGTGAACGCCTCACCGAGATGGTCCTCGTCCCCGGTGACGATCGCGGGCAGGTCGGTGGTGACGAGCTTCTTCAGCGCGCCCAGCTTGCCGCTCTTCGAGATCGAGTACGACACGTTGCCCTCGGGCTGACCATCGCTCCGGAACTGGTCGAGCGTGTCCAGCCGTAGCTTCTTCATGCTGTCGCTGGACCGGATCAGCTCGGTCATGTCATCGCCGCTGTAGTACTCACGGTGCCGGGGGCCGTCGCCGGTCACCCAGTCCCAGCCGAGCGAGTACGGGTCGTCCGAACTGAGCCCCGGGTAGGGGTTCTTGCCCTGCATGGCGAGGTCCAGCGCGTTGTACTCGTCCTCCCCGATCTTCTTGGTGGAGTCGATGTCCGTGAACCTGGGGTCGGAGTCGAACCACTGGCCCAGACCGATGTCGGACATCAGGCTGAAGGCGAGGTTGCGGTCGGCCGTGACGCCGCGCTTGATGATCTGCGCGATCTCCTGCTCCGCCGCCTTGATGGTCCTGTGGTCCTCCGCGGTGAGATCGACCTTGCAGACGCCGCCGATGACGTCGCCGGCCAGGGCCCCGTCCGCGTTGATGTGGAGCCCCTTCTCCGTGGCGCGACGGACGGCGTCCTTGAGTTCCCTCTGGGCGGTCTTCAGGTCGCCCACCCCGTCCTCGACGACGCGCCGCGCCGAGTCCGCCACCTTCGTGGCGTCCTCCAGCTGCCGCTGGATGTCGTCGATCATTTTCCAGGCGTACGGAGCCGCGACCCCTTCCCAATAGCCCTTGTTGCGCAGCGGTCCGAGGACTTCGTCATGCATACGCTTGCCGAGGCCCTCGATGGCGCGGTGGATGCTGTCCCAGCGGTCCGCCAGGTCGTCCAGGACCGAGAGATCCGCCGCCAGCAGAGCCTGGTAGAAGTCCGCCATCAGTAGTCCTCCAGCGCCGACCGGATCTGCACCCGGTTCGCTGTCTGCCCGACGGCGGAATCGGTCTTCGTGTAGGTGCCGTCGCTCGACCGCAGGCTTTCGGCGATGTGGGTCAGCCATGCCGTGACCGTGCCGGCCTGCCGCTCCCACTGCCGGTGTGCCAGCCGGATCGCCCGTGCCGACTCGAAGTCCGCCAGAGCGCGCACGGCCTTCAACGCCGGTTCTTCCAGCGTGGCGGCCGGCTTGTAGAAGGCGTCGTGGATGTCGTCCACGTGACCGGCGGCCTTCTTGAGCACCGACGGGGCGATCGTCAGCCCCTCGCCCGATGTGCCCGGCGGTCCCGGTGGCGGGAGGAGCCCGGGAGTGTTCGGCTGCAACGGCGGCCGGTCCAGCGGGTCGACGGTGCTGTCGGAGGGCGGAGCGGTGTAGTGCCCTTCCCACCCCGGAAGGATGTCGTGCCGCTTGATCTCGTCCGGGGACAGCGGCAGTTTCGACTGCCCGGGCTCCGGAAGCTTGTCGTCCCCTTGTATGTCTTTGCGTTCGCTCACGAATGATCCCCCGAAGTCTCACCTTGCGCAGTCAGGTAATCATGTCGGCGGCAGAAGATCACATTCGGATCCGGCGCAGCCGCGAGGAGCGGGCGAAAACCCGGGTGAACGCGGCCGGAGCGAGGGCGTAGCGTGCCCCGCATGACGACGACAGCCGCCACTGACGCCGAAGAATCCGGAGCCCACCCCAGGTTCGCCGAAGCCCTCCGCGCGCTGGGCCTGGAGGATGTGCTCGGCCGTATCCGGAGGTTCCCGGAGGCCACCAGGACCGCCGCCGAGGCCGCCGCCGCGGTCGGGTGCGAGCTGAGCCAGATCTGCAAGTCGCTGATCTTCGCCGCCGACGGGGTGCCGGTGCTGGTGCTGATGGACGGGGCCTCGCGCGTGGACGTGGAGCGGGTGCGGCAGGAGCTGGGGGCCGGGAAGGTGACCCGCGCGGACGCCGGGATCGTGCGGGAGACCACCGGGTACGCCATCGGCGGTGTGCCGCCCTTCGGACACCGCACGCGGACGCGTGTCCTGGCCGACCGTTCGCTGCTCGCGCACGACCTGGTGTGGGCCGCGGCCGGGACACCGCACACCGTCTTCCCGATCGGGCCCGAGGAACTGGTCGCCCACGCCCGAGCCGCACTGGTGGACGTGCGCGAGCGGACCGCGTGACGCATGCGTGCCGGCGCCCTCCGGCACCTGGGGCGGTTCCACTGCTGGAGTCGACGAATTGCCGGATGTGCCACGAGCAGCGGCTGACTGAGTATCAATGGGCGGCATTTCCCTGACGCGTTCTTGCCGCTGCAGGCCATCGCTGTTGTGACACGGAGAGGTAGTTTTATCTGATCGACGAGGCGACGGGGTGTGTACGCCGGCGGTGAGGCCAGCAAGCAACTCGCGAAAGGGTCGCTCCTGAGCGATGTACGCGGCAAACACCATCGCCCTGCGTTCATCAACACGTTCGGCAAGTTCGGCGAGAAGATATTCGGCGCGCCGGTCGCTGTGATCGCGACGGGGATCGACTTCTCCTACACGCCCGAGGCGCCCAAGGCGCCGGGAGACACGCATGTCGAGGCACCGGGGGAACCGGGAAAGGTGAGGTACCGATGACGCACTCTGCCGGCCCGCGCGGGCGTGGTCGCCCGAATCCGCTCCACTGGCTGAGACCTCAGAGTTCCCGGGCGCTGGTCCTCGGCATGTGCATGGCCGTAGGCGGCCTCGCCGGCGGGGTGCGCTCTACGGCGGACGGGAAGGGCATCTGGACGGTTCTCGGCATCTTCGGCGCCGGGATCCTGGGCGTGCTCATCGTCGTGAGCTACTTCTTCCGTCAGGCGGACCGCTGAGAGCGTGCGGATCGCGGCGGCGGGACTGCTGGTCGTGGGAATCGGCCTGATGTTGCACGCGGGGCAGGGGGTACCCGTACGAGGATGATCGGGGACCACGAGGGCAGGAACCGTACGACAGGGAGCCGTCAATGACCGACAAGCCGACCGTCAGTGTCCTGGGCACCGGCATCATGGGCGCCGCCATGGCGCGCAACCTCGCCCGCGCCGGACTCGGCGGCGTACGGGCCTGGAACCGCACCCGTGAGAAGGCCGAGCCGCTGGCCGCGGACGGGATCCGGGTCACGGACACCCCCGCCGAGGCCGTCGAGGGCGCCGACGTCGTCGTCACCATGCTGTTCGACGGCACCACCGTCATGGACGTGATGCGCGAGGCCGCCACGGCGCTGCGCCCGGGCACCGTGTGGGCCCAGTGCACCACCGCCGGGATCGAACGCGTCGCCGACCTGGCCGCCTTCGCCCGCGAACACGGCCTGGTGTTCTACGACGCGCCCGTCCTCGGCACCCGCCAGCCCGCCGAGGCCGGCCGGCTGACCGTGCTGGCCGCCGGGCCCGAGGCGGGCCGGGAGACGGTCACGCCGGTCTTCGACGCGGTCGGTGCCAAGACCCTGTGGACCGGTGAGGACGCGGCCGCGGGCAGCGCCAGCCGGCTGAAGCTGGTGGCCAACAGCTGGGTGCTCGCGGCCACCGCGGCAACGGGTGAGGTGCTGGCCCTCTCCAAGGGCCTCGGCGTGGACCCGCAGAGCTTCTTCGAGCTCATCGAGGGCGGCCCGCTCGACATGGGCTACCTGCGGTCCAAGTCGGCCCTGGTGCTCGACGGGAAGCTGACCCCGGCGTCGTTCGCCGTGGCCACCGCCGAGAAGGACGCCCGGCTCATCGTGGAGGCCGGCGCACGCAACGGCGTCCGGCTCGACGTCGCCGCCGCGACCGCCGAGCGGTTCGCCCGGGCCGCCGCCCAGGGACATGCCGACGAGGACATGGTCGCCGCCTACTTCGCCAGCTTCGACGAGAAGCAGGGCGAGGACTGAGGACGGCTCCGCCGACGGGAGGGACTCCGGGCGACGGGGCCTCCATATGACGTTCCGCGCGCGCGGGAGCACCCTGGAATCAGCGCTTTCCGGAGGTGGTCGACATGATGAACACCGTTGTGGGATGGCACGTCGAGCTGGAATTCCAGGAGGACGACACGCATACGCGCGCGGTCGCCCTGGTGCGTCTTGCCGACGGCACCGAGATACGGGCGCACGGGCACGCCAGCCGCCACCGCATCGACTCGAACCAGCCCAGAGTCGGCGAGGAGATAGCGGGTGCCCGCGCCCTGAACGAACTGGCCATGCAGCTGCTGACCAAGGCGCACGGCGAGATCGACGCGGATTCCGGGCGGACGTCGCACCCGATCAACGTGTGAGACACCGGGCGCGTGGGGTGTCGCGAGCGCCCTGCACGAGCGCCCTGCACGAGCGCCCTGCACGAGCGCCCTGCGCGAGCTCCCCGGGCGCGGCCTACGCGAGCTCCCTCTGCGCGCGGCCTACGCCAGCTCCCTACGGGCGCGGCCTACGCGAGTGCCCTACGCGAGCGCCGTGCGCACAGCGCGCACGAGCGCCTGCGCCCTCGGGTCCGCCGTCACGCTCTTCCGGAACCCGTTGGTGACGTAGCCGAAGGCGATGCCCGTGTCCGGGTCGGCGAAGGCGAGGGCGCCGCCCCGGCCCGGGTGACCGAAGGAGCCGGGGGAGAGCAGCGGGGACGCGCTGCCGTGCAGCATGTGGCCGAGGCCGAACCGGGTGCCCACCACGAGGACCCGGTCCGGACCGGCCGACTGCTCGGTGCGGGCCAGTTCCATGGTCCGCGGGGTGAACAGGCGCCGGCCGCCGTCCACGTCGCCGATGAGCGAGGCGTAGAAGCGGGCCAGGCCGTCGGCGGTGGCCACGCCGTTGGAGGCGGGCAGGGCGGCGGCCCGGTAGGCGGGCGCGTTCTCGTCCGGGAGCGGGGTGATCGCGGCGAAGGCACGGCAGGTGAGGGAGCCGGGATCGGCATAGGCCTCGGAGACCGCCCGCTTGGGCCGCGTCCTGAGCGTGCCCGCCGTCTGCGGCTCCTCCACGGGGCCGACGCGGCCGGCCCGCGCCTGCTCCGCCTCGGGCAGGCCGAGCCACAGGTCCGCGCCGACGGGCGCGGCGATCTCGTCGGCGATCCACGCGCCGACCGGCCGCCCGGTGACCCGGCGGACCAGCTCGCCGGTGAGCCAGCTGTAGGTCTGCGCGTGGTAGCCGTGGTCGGTGCCCGGCTCCCACACCGGCGCCTGCGCGGCGACGGCCGCCGCCCCGAGGTCGGGGTCGGCCGCCTCCTCGGGGGTCAGCGGCCGGTCCAGCACCGGCACCCCGGCCCGGTGCGCGAGCAGATGCCGCACGAGCGTGTGTTCCTTGCCGGCCGCCTTGTACTCGGGCCAGTACGTGCCGACCGGGGCGTCCAGGTCCAGCTCGCCGCGCTGGTGCAGCAGGAGGAGAGCGGCGGCGGCGACGCCCTTGGTGGCGGAGCGCACGATCTGCGCGGTGCCGTGCGCCCAGGGGGCCGTACCGTCCACGTCCTTGGTGCCGCCCCACAGGTCGACGACCCTGTGCCCGTCCCGGTACACGGTGACGGCCGCGCCCCGCTCCCCGAGCAGCGCGAAGTTCGCGGCGAACGCCTCCCCGACCGGCTCGAAGCCCTCGGCCACCGTGCCGTTCACGTCCACACTCACGCCCGGGTCCCTTCACTCGCTTACGACGACGAGTGAAACACGGGGGTATGGCCTTGGATTCCTCGGTGGGGTAGTGATTTCGGCTACGGTCCGGCGTCCTGTGGCCCGTCCTGTGATCCGTTCCGTGTCCCGCTCCGCGTCCCGTCCCGTGATCCGTTCCGTGTCCCGCTCCGCGTCCCGTCCCGTGATCCGTGCTCGTACCCGGCCGGGACCGCGTCCTGCGGCTCGCGCGCTGACCCGACCAGCTTGCGGATCTCGGAAGGGTTCCGGTCGTAGTGGTGGACGCGGGTCCCGTCGAGGGTGCGCAGGATCAGCTCCTCGTTCCAGACCCTGAACTCGAACTTGTCGCCCTCCTGCGACCAGTACCCCTGGATCTCGCTGGTCAGCTCGCCCCAGGTGTAGGCGTGGAAGGACCAGAATTTCCGGAGCACCACGCCCCTTCGGAAGCGGTAGAGCACGCCCCAGTACCAGCCGATACGGATACCGAGGGCGAGCAGCAGGGGCCCCGCGAGCGCCAGTGGGACGAGCCGGGCGGTGCGCTCGTCCCACAGGCCCATGCACAGCCGTACGACGAGTCCGATCGGGGGGATCAGCCAGAACGGCCCGATGAGCGTGAAGAAGCCCCACACCAGGAGCGGGGCACGGCGCTCGCACTCGACGTACTCGCCCAGCTTCCGCTCCCGCGCGCGTGCGGTGACCCTGCGCGGCACGAACCAGTGCACGGCACCCCCCTGCCCCGCCCGCACGGGCGACACCGGCGTTGTACCCGGGAAGGGGTGCTTCCACCCGGTGGCCCCGGCGCCTCAGGCGCCCATGGCCACCGACTTCGGGTCGAAGCCGAACGGCAGCTCCAGGCGGTGGGCCCGCATCAGCGCGTCGTCGCAGAGCAGCGCCCCGGTCGGGCCGTCCGCCGCGATCACTCCGTCGCTGAGGACCATCGAGCGCGGGCACAGCTCCAGCGCGTACGGCAGGTCGTGCGTGACCATCAGGACCGTCACGTCCAGGGAGCGCAGGATGTCGGCGAGCTCGCGCCGGGAGGCCGGGTCCAGATTGGAGGACGGCTCGTCCAGGACCAGGATCTCCGGCTGCATCGCGAGCACGGTGGCGACGGCGACCCGGCGGCGCTGGCCGAAGGAGAGGTGGTGCGGCGGGCGGTCGGCGAAGTCCGCCATGCCGACCTGCTCCAGGGCACCGCGCACCCGCTCCTCCAGCTCGGCCCCCTTGATCCCGGAGGCCGCCGGGCCGAACGCCACGTCCTCGCGCACGGTCGGCATGAACAGCTGGTCGTCCGGGTCCTGGAAGACGATGCCGACCTTCTGCCGGATCTCGGCCATGTGCCGCTTGCCGACCGGCAGCCCGGCCACGGTCACCGTGCCGGCACCACCGCCCAGGATGCCGTTCAGATGCAGTACGAGGGTCGTCTTGCCGGCGCCGTTCGGGCCGAGCAGCGCGACCCGCTCGCCGCGCGCGATCGAGAAGTCCACGCCGAACAGGGCCTGGTGGCCGTCGGGGTAGGCGAAGGCGAGGCCGGAGACCTCCAGCGAAGCAGTGCTCACAGGATCCATCCCAGCAGACAGGCGACGAGGGCGGCGCAGGGGAGCGCGAGGGCGTACGACCACTGCGCCCGGGACGCGGTCACCTCGTCGATGACCGGCATCGAACCGGCGTAGCCCCGGCTCACCATGGCCAGGTGCACGCGCTCCCCGCGCTCGTAGGAGCGGATGAACAGCGCCCCGGCGGACTTGGCGAGCAGACCCCAGTGGCGCACGCCCCGTGCCTCGAACCCGCGTGACTCCCGCGCGATCCGCATCCGGCGCATCTCGTCGGTGATCACATCGCCGTAGCGGATCATGAAGGAGGCGATCTGCACGAGCAGCGGCGGCAGCTTCAGCCGCTGCAGTCCGAGCAGCAGTTCGCGCAGCTCGGTGGTGGCGGCGAGCAGTACGGAGGCGGTGACGCCGAGCGTGCCCTTGGCGAGCACGTTCCAGGCGCCCCACAGCCCGTTCACGCTCAGCGAGAGGCCGAGCACCTCCACCCGCCCGCCCTCCGCCACGAACGGCATGAGCACCGCGAACGCCACGAACGGCACCTCGATCAGCAGCCGTTTGAGCAGGAAACCGGCGGGCACCCGCGCTTGATGAGCGACAGACGCGAGCAGGACGGCGTACACCGCGAACGCCCACATCGCCTCGCGCGGGGTCGACACCACGACCACCACGAACGCGAAGGCGGCGGCGAGCTTGGTGTGCGGCGGCAGGGCGTGCACGGGCGAGTGCCCGTGCCGGTAGAGCGTGTGCGCGTGCCCTGCGCCCACGTCAGGCGCCGGTGTTCAGGGGCGACGCGGGGGACACGTCCGTCGTGCGGCGCCGGCGCACCGCCCAGAACACCGCGCTGCCCGCGACGACCGTCACCCCGACGCCGATCACTCCCGCGAGACCGCCGGACAGCCGGGCGTCGGAGACGTCCTTGACGCCGTAGTCGGCGAGCGGGGAGTCGGCCGCCGCGTGCTGCTCGGCCTTCTTGTCGATGCCCTTGTCGTGCGCGACCTTCTCCAGCCCGTCGGGGGAGGCCGAGGCGTAGAAGCTGACGAACCCGGCCAGCAGGAGCGAGGTGACCAGGCCGGTGATCCACAGGGTGCGCCGGGAGGTGCGCGCCGCCACGGGCGCCGCCGGGGCCGCCGGGGCGTCGACCAGCTCGCCGTTCACCCGCAGCCGAAGGCGCTGCTGCAGGCCGCGCGCACCGTGCACGAGGTCGGGACGCACGGCGATGACGGCGCCCACCGTGAGCGCGGTGATCACCGCCTCGCCGATGCCGATCAGGACATGGACGCCGATCATCGCGGTCGCCACCTTGCCGATGGCGATGTCGGTGGTGCCGCCGGCCGCGTACATGAGCGTGAAGGCCACCGCGGCGGCCGGCACCGAGACCAGCGCGGCGACGAAGGAGGCCGCGGTCACCGAGCGGCGGCTCCGGGGCAGCACGGCCAGCAGCCCGCGGAAGACGGCGTACGAGACGACCGTGGTGACGATCGCCATGTCCGTGATGTTGACGCCGAGCGCGGTCAGCCCGCCGTCCGCGAACAGCACGCCCTGCATGAGCAGCACGACCGACACACAGAGGACACCGGTGTACGGACCGACGAGGATCGCGGCGAGCGCACCGCCCAGAAGGTGGCCGCTTGTACCGGCCGCGACGGGGAAGTTGAGCATCTGTACGGCGAAGATGAACGCCGCCACCAGACCGGCCAGGGGGGCCGTCCGTTCGTCGAGTTCGCGGCGGGCGCCGCGCAGGCTCACCGCGAGGGCGCCGGCGGCGATCACTCCGGTGACCGCGGAGGTGGGGGCGTCGATGAATCCGTCAGGTACATGCACCAGGCGATTTTAGAGGTTTGTTGCGAACCTTTTGCAAGAGAGATGCGATCTCGGTCTCCCGTCGGGCACAAATCGGAAAATATGGCACATTGGATGGAAAGCGGATGCATGTCTTCCGTGTGGGTCACAGAACGTGAGAGGGCGATCCGATGTCTGTAGTCGAGCAGTACGCGCGCGCCCACATCGTCACGGACGAGGAGGACCCCGGGGCCGTACCCGTCATGCTGCGGTACGACCCCGACACCGATCCGCGGTCGGTCCGGGTCGGCCTGCCCGGACCGCACGAGTGGACCTTCTCGCGCGCGCTGCTCGAACGGGGACTGAGGGCGCCGGTGGAGAGCGGCGACGTCCGGGTGTGGCCGTGCGGACGCGTCCAGGCCGTGGTGGAGTTCCACTCCGCGCACGGTGTGGAAGTGGTCCAGTTCGAGTCCAAGACGCTGATGAGGTTCCTGCGCCGGACCTACACCGCCGAGCCGGTGCACAACTGACCTGCCGGTGCGCACCCCGGCATCGCCGTCGCCGTCCGCCGCGGGTGCTGAGGCCGCGGGTGCTCAGCCGCCCATCTTCAGCAGGGTCGCGACGATCGGCCCGGCCGTGTCGCCGCCGTGCCCGCCCGCCTGGACCACGCCCGCCGCGGCGAGGTCACCCCGGTAGGCGGTGAACCAGCCGTTGGGCTTCTTCTGCCCGTCGACCTCGGCCGAGCCGGTCTTCGCGCCGTAGTCCGGGCCCAGCCCCGCCATCGCCTCGGCCGCCGTGCCGTACGCCGCCGTGTACTGCATGACGTCCTTCAGCTCGGCCTGCGTCTTCGACGACATCGTCCGCGAGGCCTTCGCCAGCGTGCGGCCGTCCACCGTGGGGGACACCAGGTACGGCTGGTGGAAGACGCCCGTACGGACCGTCGCCGCCACCGACACCATGTTCAGCGGGTTCATGCGGACCCCGCCCTGGCCGATCAGCGAGGCACCCATCTGCGCGCCGCTCTGCACCGGGACGGACCCGTCGAACGAGGGGACCCCGATGGACCAGTCGTTCATGCTGAGGCCGTAGACCTGCTGGGCCTCCTGCGTCAGGTCGCTGTTGGACAGCTTCGGCGCGAAGTCGATGAAGGCGTTGTTGCAGGAGGCACCGAAGCTCTGCTTGAACGTGCCCTTCTTGATCTCCGAGTCGGCGTCGTTGTGGAACGTCCAGCCGGCGAGCTTGTACGTCTTGGGGCAGGGGTGCGACGCGTCCGGGGTGACGAGCCCCTTCTCGAACAGCATCGTCGACGTCACGATCTTCATCGTGGAGCCGGGCGCCAGGGACCCCTGGAAGGCGGTGTTGAAGCCGTGCCCGGTGTTGGCGACGGCGAGGATCTCACCGGTGGAGGGCCGCAGGACCACCACCGAGGCCCGTTCCTGCTTGCCGACCTGCTGCTCGGCGGCCGCCTGGAGCGTCGGGCTCAGCGTCGTCTTCACTGTGCCCGGAGTGCCCTGGCTCAGCTCCACGAGCGTCTTGTCCGACAGCTTGGCCGCCTTGGACGCCTTGCCGCGCACCACGCGCAGCTCCACCCCCGCCTTGCCGCCGGCCTTCTTGCCGTACTTCTCCCGCAGACCGTCCAGGACGGTGCCCAGCGAGGGGTACTTGGCGGCCGTCAGCTCCCCGCCGTCACGGTCCAGGGCCTTGACGGGCGGGGTGCCGGACTCGCCGGTGACGAGGGTGTCGCCGTCCTTCAGGTCGGGGTGGACGACCTGGGCGTGCCAGTCCACCAGCGGCTTGCCGTCGCTCTTGCGCCGCACGACGGTGAACGAACTGTCGTACGCGAGCGGCTTGCTGAGGCTCTGGTACGCCACCGTCGCCTTGACGGAGAACGCCACCTTCGCGCCGGTGGTCCGCCCCGCCGTGAGGGTGACGTCCTTCAGGTGGGCGTCCTTGGTGTAACCGGTGAGCAGGGAGGTGGCGGCCGACGGGTCGTCGGTGGCGGCCGCGGCCTCGGGGACCCGGCCCTGCCGCCAGGCGGTGAGGAAGCGCGTGGAGGCCGTCCGTACCTCGGCCGCGGACAGCGGGCCGGTCTTCACGGCGTGGCGGCCCGCCGTGGCGGCCGCGGCCTCGTCGGCCGCCGCGCCGCTGTCGTAGAGCGCGTAGACACCGAACCCGGCGCCGCCGACGACCACGGCGATCATCCCGCCGAGCACGGCGGGTCCGGTCTTCCGTCGCTCGGCGACGCGCCTTCTCTTGCCCACAGTCCCAGTTCCTCCGCACCTTCCCCAGGGTCCCCGCAGTCCCCACACTCCCCAACGACGGCGCCCAGCCTAAAGTCCCCACCTTTGCGGGTGATGTCAGCCGGCACTCCGTAGCACGGTTGCGACAATCGGACCGGCCGCGTCGACGCCGTGGCCGCCGTTCTGGACCATCGCGGCGGCGGCGACGTCGTTGCGGTACCCGGCGAACCAGCTGTCGGACCTCGCCTGTCCGTCGGCCTCGGCCGAGCCGGTCTTCGCGCCGATGTCACCGCCGAGCCCGGCCATGACCTGGGCCGCGGTGCCGCTGCGGGCGGTGCGGTTCATCATGGCGCGCAGCTGCCCGGCCGTGCTCGGCGACAGCCCGCGCGCGCGTGCCGGTTCGCGGTGGTCCAGGCTCAGCGGCACGATCACCGGCTGCCGGAAGGCGCCGGTCATCGCGGTCGCCGTCACGGAGGCCATGTTCAGCGGGCTCATCTGGACCTGGCCCTGGCCGATCAGGTCGGCGGCGGTGTCCGGGCCGCCGGAGGCGGGCACCCGGCCGTCGAAGGAGGGCACGCCGATCTGCCAGTTGTTGCGCCCGAGTCCGAAGCGGTCCTGCGCCTCATGGGTGAGGGAGTCCACCTTCACGTCGTCCGAGAACTTCACGAACGCCGTGTTGCAGGAGCGGGCGAAGCTGTCGGAGAGGGTGGCGTTCTCGTCCGGCGCCAGGTTCGCGAGGTTGTGGAACGTCTGGCTCTGCCAGACGGCGGACGGCGGGCAGGGCGCCTTGCCGCCGGCGGTGGTCAGACCGTTGTCGATGAGGGTCGCCGCACTGATGATCTTCATGGTGGAGCCGGGCGGCCGCTCGCCCAGCAGGGCCGCGTCGAAACCGTCCGCACGGTGGTTGGCGACGGCCAGGATCTCGCCCGTGGTGGGCTTGACGGCCACGACGGACGCATCGGGATACTTCTGTACGGCGGTTTCGGCCGCCGCCTGTGCGCCCGCGCTGAGCGTCGTCGGCAGCTTGCCCGGTCTGCCCTTGATGAGGGTGAGGAGAGTGGTGTCGGCGGCCTGGCTGCCGTCGGCCGTGTCCGCATGGCGGATCACCAGTTCCACGCCGGGACGGCCGCCGGTCCTGTCGCCGTAGCGTCGGCGCAGCTCGTCCAGGACCGGGCCGAGGGAGGGGTACTTCTCCGGGGTCAGCACCTGTCCGTTGCGGTCCACGGCCTCGATCGGCGCCGTCGCGGACTTGTCCGTCGTCAGCGTGTCGCCCTTGCGCAGCCGCGGATGGACGACGGAGGGCTGCCAGTCGACGAGCGGCCGGTAGGAGGTCTTGCCGCGTACCACCGTCAGGCGGCTCTCGTAGCTGAGCGGCCGGGACGTCCCGTCGTACGACACCTTTGCCTCGACCGTGAACGGAACGGTGGTGCCGGTGGCCGTGCCGGGCGTGATCCGCACCTGGGTGATGTGCGCGTCGTCGGCGTACGCGTCCAGCAACTGCCGGGCTTCCCCGGGGTAGTTCGTGTACGTCCCCGCCGTCGGCGCGTCCCCCTTCTCCCAGGCCGCGAAGAACGCGGCGCTGGTCGCCCTGACCTCGGCGGCGCTCGGTGGCCCGGCCTTCACCCTCTTGGGGCCGCCGCCCGTGACGCTGTCTCCGTTCAGCGCGGACACGACGTTGTAGCCGCCCCATCCGACCCCGCCCAGGACGACCGCACACACGCCGCCTATGACGGCACCCTTGACTCCGCTGCGCATCGCGCGCATCCCCTCCCCGTGTACCCCGTGTACCCCGCGAGGACCTGCCGCGCCCCGGATTTCCTGAACGCGTTCAAAAACAGGTCACAGGGGCACTGTAAGCGGTTGCGGGGTGCGTGGGGCCGGGGTTGGCGATTGTTGTCCGAACGGAGACCTTGCCGCTCCCGCCCCGCCCGGCCCCGGCGGCCGGGCGGCCTCGGGGCCGTTCTGTTCCGGGACGGGCCGGCCGCCTGCCCGGCCGCCTGCCCGGCCGCCTGCCCGGCCGCCTGTGCGGCAGATCTGCCCGGGTGGACGTCCTCCGGGACTCCGGCCGGACCTTTGTGCGAGGCCTGCCCCCGGGCGGCCTGCCCTGGGTGGCCTGCCCCGGGTGATCGGGGCCCGCCGGCTCGGGGCGCGGCCCTCACTTGTGGGTTAGTCCACCTGCGGGACGTGACTGCGTCGATCACCGGGTGATGCGGATTCCGGTGTTTCGATCAGATCAGGAGGCATATGACATGACTGACGAGCGGCAGCGGAACTCCCGATCCCCCCTCACGACGTCCCGGCGCCGGATGCTCGCCGCGGCCGCCTTCGCGCCCGTGCTCACCGCTGCGCCGGCCCGGGCCCGCGCCTTGTCCCCCCGACGGGAGGGCCGCGCCCTGGTCGAACCGGTGATGACCGGGCCGGCGGACTGGGCCGACGTGGGCGCGGTGCTCGGCCGCCCCGGTGACATGAGGCGATTCATGTACCACGTGCCCTTTCCGCGCCGGGACCTCAAGGTCTTCTCCCGAGGCATCCTGATCGACCCCGCACTCGCCCTGGGCACACACGTGGCCTTCGTCCGGTACGCGGACGACAGCACGCTCCTGATGGGCGACGTCGTGGTCGCCGAACGCGAACTGCAGGACTTCTGCGACGTCCTGCAGCAGCACGGGATCATGCAGACCGCCATCCACAAGCACCTGCTCGCCCACGAGCCGGATGTCTGGTGGGTGCATGTGCACGCACACGGCCACGATCCGGTTGCCGTCGCCCGCGGCCTGCACGCCGCGTTCGGCCGCACCGGTACCCCACCGGCCGAACCCGCCCCCGCCGCCTCTTCGTCGCCGGTCGACCTGGACACCACCGCCATCGACGCAGCCATGGGCTTCAAGGGCACCGCCGACGGTCAGATCTACAAGAGCGTCTGGGTCCGCCGCGAGACCGTCGCCGACGGCCCTCTGGTGCTGCCTCCGGGCCTGGGCGCCACCACCTCCGTCAACTTCCAGCCGCTCGGCGGCGGAAGGGCCGCCCTCAGCGGCGACCTGGTCGTGATCGCCGGCGAGGTCCAGCCCGCCCTCACGGCCCTGCGGCGCGCCGGCATCGAACTCGTCGAGCTGCACCACCACAACCTCGATGACGAACCACGCCTGTTCTTCATCCACTACTGGGCCGTCGGCGACGCCGTCAGGCTCGCCCAAGCCATTCGCAAAGCCCTGGACACCACCAACGTCCTACCCATGCCCGGAGGAGTCGGCCAATGACCGCGGACAACGAGACATTCACCTGCCCGTTCGACTACAGCGAAGCCCTGGATTTCGACCCCGCGCTCGCGTCCCTGATGGAGCGCGCCTCTCCCGCGCGCATCCGGCTTCCCTACGGCGACGAGGCCTGGCTGATCACGGGCTTCGACGCCGTCAAGCAGGTGACCACCGACCAGCGGTTCAGCAGGGCGGGCATCATCGGCCAGGACTACCCCCGGATGACGCCGGAGCCCATCGTCTCGCCGGAATCGATCAACGTGATGGACCCACCCCACAGCAGCCGCGTCCGTCACCTGGCCTCGCAGGCCTTCACCCAGCAACAAGTCGACCGGATGCGGGGCCGGATCGTCCAGCTCACGGACCGCCTGCTGGACGACATGGAGAAGGCAGGGCCGCCGGCGGACCTGGTCGACCACCTGTCCGACAAGCTCCCCCAGCATGCCGTCCTGGACCTCCTCGGCATCGAACGGGAGGAATGGTCCTGGATCGAGGACGCCGTGCACCAACTGCTCGTCGTGGGTGCGGGGAACAAGGAGACGGCCACGAAGGCCAAGGCCGATCTGTCGGACTACTTCGCCGAACTCGCCCGACAGCGCCGTAAGTCACCCGGCCCGGACCTCATCAGCGCGATGGCCGCGGCGCAGGAGGGCGACGAACAGCTCGACGACAGGGAACTGGCGGTCATGACGCTGACGCTGGCGCTCAGCGGCCAGGACACGGCAACCTGCCAGATCAGCGATATCACCTATCTGCTCCTGACCCGCCCCGAGCTGTTGCAGCACCTCAGGAGCCGGCCCGAGACCCTGACCGACGTCCTGCACGAGATGCTCCGCTGCATCCCGTTCCGCAAGGGGGTCGGCATCCCCCGGGTGGCTCTGGAGGACGTGGAACTGGACGGTGCGCACATCCGGGCGGGCGAATTCGTCCACGTGTCGTACCTGACGGCCAACCGCGACCCGGAGCGCTACCCGGACCCCCACGTCATCGACGTCGACCGGCACAGCGCCCCGCACATGACCTTCGGCTGGGGCGGACACCGGTGCATCGCGATGCCCTTGGCCATGGCAGAGCTGGAAGTGGCCATCGGCCGGCTGGTGGAGAGATTCCCCCGCCTGCGGCTCGCCGTGCCGCCGGAGGAGGTGCGGTGGGACACGAAGACGATCAGACGTTTCCCGCTGGAGCTGCCGGTGACCTGGTAGCCGCCTCGCGCCACGACAGCGGGCCGGCGCCCCGGCCCGCTCGACGGACGCCACCGCCACCGCCGACACCGAGGGCGGGACGGGCCGGGAACCGCGCCCCTTCCACCCCGGTGCAGGCCGGGGGCGGACGACGACCGGCCATGACCGACGACGGCCGGCCACGGCCGGCGACGACCCCGACACCTCGCCGTCGGCCCAGGCTAGGATCCGACGGCGCTGTTGGGGGGGACTCGGTCCCGGAGGGGGAAAAGTGGATCGAACACGCGCTTTGGCACTGGGCTGGGCGGCTATGGCCGCGCTGGCCGTCATCGCAGTAGGTGCGGGCAAGTTGTCATCCGGGCCGGACAAGGACGCGCTGACGTTCACGTATCACAGGGAAAGCGCCGACAACTACATCAACCAGACGCTGTACATCAAGAACACCAACAGGGACTCGGTCGTCCCGGTACTGGCGTTCACCGCGCTCGACCGGCGCGGCCACCGGCTGCCAGGGGTGCGGGTCCGAACCGTCTACGGCAGCGACAGCGGCCGTCTGGCGGTTCCCTACGGGTGGGGTTACGACATCCTGCGCTTCTCGGGGCCCGGTGAACACCAGGTCTACGACGTCCGCGTCACCGTCGCCCGCCTGGCCGCCGCCAAGGCCCGGCCCAACGTCCACCCGGTGACCGTCCAGCCGCTGGACGCCGCCGGGGGCGCCGTGAGCAAGTTCTCCCGCTTCACCGCCGTGCGCGTGACGAACCCCGACGCCTTCGCGGTCTCGGTGCGTGTCGCCTATCTCGTCTACGATCAGCCGGCCGCGGGCGAGACGCAGCAAGCGATCTCTGTCACCCCCGTCGGGGGGCTGGTCCGCGTCCCGGCCGACGGTACGGCGGTGGTCAAGGTCACCGGCGATGCCGCCCGCGCGGTCGCCAGATACTCCGGTGGCCCGGCAGTGAGCGTCAAGGCCTACAACTCCCAGTGACCAAGGGCGACAGGGGCGCTGCCGCCGCCCCTCGCGTCACTCACGGGTACAGCTCACCCACGGCCTCCCGGCTGCGTCCCGCACTGCTCGGGCGTGCACAGATGACCACCTTTGCAGATGCGGACCGTAGCGGCGCCCCGATGACCCGGCCGGCTGCCGAGTCGTCGGGGCGCGTCCGGGCGGCTGCACCCAGGTGTCCGGCCACATCCGCGACCGCCAGGAGTCGAACGGGATCGCCGTGGCCGTGTACAAGGGCCAGAAGTGGATGCGGTCTGCGTGGTGGGCCCCGACCGGGCCCCGACCTGCGCGTTTGTATCTGACCGGGGCCGGATCGGTCGGCCTGGGCCGTCTCTGGGCCGTGATCTTGCTCAGGTTGGAGTGTTCAAGGCTTCGTGGGCTGCCCTGATGAAGCGGGACCTGGCTGCGCCGAGTGCGTTGGCCATCTCGCGATTCTGAGATGCGTGCGAGTCAATATCTGGGTGATTGTCGGTTTGGTGTATTTCGTGCCACGTTTCAACCCAGTCTCGTGTGGTGGCGACCGTCTCGGCCAACACCGAAGCCGATTGGACCACCAACTCTGGACCCCAGAGCTGCATGTGACTTCGCAAGATGAGGAGGTGATTTGCCTGCTGCATCAGATCTTCAGTCAGGCTTTCCGGGACCTCTGCGTGCCCGTTGACGAAACCGCAGCAGCTGGCGAACGTCTCTGCGTATGCCACGAAGCCGTCAATGAAAGCGACAGAGGCTTGTCTGCGCTGCTCGCGCACCCAGTGACCGTGCTCAGCAGCTGCCTGCTGTTGCACCTGCAGTCCGACAGCCTCTATGGACTTCTGCGCCCCAATACGTGCTCCGTAGGCTGTGGCCAGACCACCGATCGCTGCTCCGACGAGCCCGATCACACCAGCGAAAGCTGCGGCAACCCCCTGATCCATACGAACATGTTGAGGGGGCCGCCGGGTTATCGGCTACCGGATTGGTTCATCTTGCAGTGATGCCAGGGGCCACGAATAGTGCGTCTACGGCCTTGCGGGTGCGGCCCTCACCACTAGGCATCAAGTGCGTGTAGGTCCGGAGCGTGAACCCTGGATCACTGTGACCGAGGTACGAACTTAGGGCCCGGATGCTTTCGCCCGCGTCCAGCAGCACCGACGCGTAAAAATGCCTGAGAGCGTGCATGCCATGCTCCGGGGCCGATGCATACCGCTCACACCCGAGACCCGTGCTGGGTTGATCCCTGCGGCGGCCGGAGCGGGCCGCGCGACATTGTCCGCTTCGATTTGAGCCAGCCACTGCTTGAGGCGCGTTCTCCTTGGCGCCGTGGACACCGACGAGCCGGCTGCTTGTCGTTCGCTACGTCGTCAAGCACTGAACGGTCTTAGTGCTGGTCAGGGCCCGCAGCTCGCGCGGCCTGGAAATCTGCCGACGCGGAGAGCTGGGCCGTCTCCGGGCCGTCCGAGGGGGACCAGCGACGGCCGCTGACGACCAACAACGACCATGAGGGCACGGCATACGGCCGTGCCCTCATGATGTGTCTCCCCAGCTACACCCAGGTGTCCAGCCACATCCGCGAGCGCCAGGAGTCGATCGGGATCGCCGTGCCCGTGTACAGGGGCCAGAAGTAGATGAAGTTCCAGGCGATGAGGAGCACCAGGACGCCTGCCGCCGACGCGCCGATCACGCGGCGGGTGTCGCTGGAGCCCGGCGGGCCCACGATCGCGCCGATCAGCATCGCCACCGCCAGGCACAGGAACGGCAGGAAGACGACCGCGTAGAACAGGAAGATCGTCCGCTCCTGGTACATGAACCAGGGGAGGTACCCGGCCGCGATCCCGCAGGCGATGGCGCCGGCCCGCCAGTCGCGGCGCAGCAGCCACCGCCACAGCACGTACAGGATCGCGAAGCAGGCCGCCCACCACAGCAGCGGTGTGCCGAGGGCCAGCACCTCGCGGGCGCACTTCTGTCCGGCGTCGGCGGGGCAGCCGTCGGCGCCGGGGGAGGGGGACTCGTAGAAGTACGACACCGGGCGGCCCAGCACGATCCAGCTCCACGGGTTGGACTGGTAGGTGTGCGGGGACGACAGGTGGACGTGGAAGTTGTAGACCTCGTGCTCGTAGTGCCACAGGCTGCGCAGCCAGTCCGGCAGGAACGTCCAGCTGCCGCCCTTGCCGTCGGTCGCCGCCCAGTTGCGGAAGTAGCCGCCGCTGCCGTCGGTGGGGGAGAGGATCCAGCCGATCCAGGAGAGCAGGTAGACCCCGATCGCCACCGGGACCGTCGCGAGGAACGTGATGCCGGTGTCGTACTTGAGCGCCGCCCGGTACGGGTGCCGGGCCCCCGCCGTCCTGCGGGCACCGGCGTCCCACAGGACCGCCATCACGCAGAACGCGGCCAGGATGTACAGGCCGTTCCACTTCGTGCCGAAGGCCAGGCCCAGCATCAGCCCGGCCGCCCAGCGCCAGGGCCGCCAGCCGAAGCGGAAGGTGTCGCCGACGTGCGCGTCCGGGCGGATGCGGCCGTCCCCGGCCGCGGGGAGCGCCACCGCCAGTCTCTGCCGCGACCGGTCCCGGTCGACGATCAGGCAGCCGAACGCGGCGACCACGAAGAACATCAGCACGCCGTCGAGCAGTGAGGTCCGGCTCATCACGAAGTGCAGGCCGTCCACCGCCATCAGCGCGCCCGCCAGACAGCCGAGGAACGTCGAGCGGAACATCCGGCGGCCGATCCGGCACAGCAGCAGGACGGAGAGGGTCCCCAGCAGCGCCGTCATGAACCGCCAGCCGAACGGGTCGAACCCGAACATCAGCTCGCCCAGCCCGATGACGTACTTGCCGACCGGCGGGTGCACGACATAGGCCGCGTCCGTGGGAATGGCGAGGTGGCCGTGGGTCTGCAGGACGAGGTCGTTGGCGTTCTTGTCCCAGTTGACCTCGTAGCCGCGGTGGACGAGCGCCCAGGCGTCCTTCGCGTAGTACGTCTCGTCGAATATCACCGCACGCGGGCTGCCCAGGTTCCAGAACCGCATCAGGCCCGCCATCAGCGTCACCAGCAGCGGACCGCCCCAGCCCGACCAGCGGACGATCCGCTCCGCGAGGACCGGCGGGACGCCGAGCACCTGCCACAGCCGCGGGCTCGGCTCGGCGTACGGCGGCACCAGCCGGTCGCGTACGTCGCCCGAGGGTGCGTCCTGGGCGGGCGTGTATCCGAATCGGCGCAGCCGCCGCTGCCACGACGGCCGCTGGTCGTGCGGCGCCTGGCCCTGCGGGAGGTCCGTGGAGGACGCGGTACTGGTCACCGCGCCATCGTAGGGAACCCTTCTGTGTGAGTCCCGTGCATGGGCGGTACCGGTTGCCGCCAGGTCGTGCCCGGCCGCCCTCCACCGCCGTCCTCGGGGCGGAGCCCGCCCGCGTGCCTGCGAGGATGGGAGGGTGACTGGAACCCTTGTCCTGGCAGGTACCCCCATCGGCGACACCGCGGACGCGCCGCCCCGGCTGGCCGAGGAGCTGGCGGGCGCCGACGTCGTCGCCGCCGAGGACACCCGGCGGCTGCGCCGGCTCACCCAGGCGCTGGGCGTGACGCCCAAGGGCCGCGTGGTGTCGTACTTCGAGGGCAACGAGGCCGCCCGCACGCCCGAACTGGTCGAGGAACTGCTCGGCGGCGCGCGCGTGCTGCTGGTGACCGACGCGGGGATGCCGTCGGTCTCCGACCCCGGCTACCGGCTGGTCGCGGCCGCCGTGGAGAAGGACATCCGGGTCACCGCCGTGCCCGGGCCGTCCGCCGTGCTCACCGCCCTCGCCCTGTCCGGACTGCCCGTCGACCGGTTCTGCTTCGAGGGCTTCCTGCCGCGCAAGGCCGGGGAGCGGCTGTCCCGGCTGCGCGAGGTCGCCGGTGAGCGGCGCACGCTCGTCTACTTCGAGGCCCCGCACCGGCTCGACGACACCCTCGCCGCCATGGCCGAGGTCTTCGGCGCGGACCGGCGGGCCGCCGTCTGCCGCGAGCTGACCAAGACGTACGAGGAGGTACGCCGCGGTCCGCTCGCCGAGCTGGCCCGGTGGGCCGCCGAGGGCGTCCGCGGGGAGATCACCGTCGTCGTGGAGGGCGCTCCCGAGACCGGGCCCGAGGAACTCGACGCCGAGGAGCTGGTGCGGCGGGTGCGGGTCCGCGAGGAGGCGGGCGAGCGGCGCAAGGAGGCGATCGCCGCGGTCGCGGCGGATGCCGGGCTGCCCAAGCGGGTCGTCTTCGACGCGGTGGTGGCCGCCAAGAAGGCGGGCGACTGACCCGGGGGCCTGGCTGGGACCCCGGTTCGCGGCGGGCCGACGGTGTGGCCGAGGTCGGTCCGTGGCGGGCCGACGGTGTGGCCGGGTTCGGTTCGCGGCGGGCCGACGGTGTGGCCGGGTTTGGTCCGTGGCGGGGCGGCGGTACGGCGTGGCCGGGCGGCGGTACGGCGCCGTACGGGCGCGCCCATGTGGCGCGGCCGCGTGCCGGTACCGGACCCGCGTCCCATCCGGGTGCGCCTCTCCGGCCTGCGTAAAACCCCCTCTGAGCAGGGGCATTCTCGACTGAGCGCGCGCCCCATGCGAGGGCAAAAGCGGGGCGCGAAAGGCAAAGACCAGCCCCGTGCCGGAGGCCGATTCGGCAAGCACCGTCCAAATCGCCTCCAACACTCGACAGGCCTGATGCATTCGCTCCCGTGGAGGCGTCCACTGGTCGAAGGGACGCACCCGTCCCTCACCTCAGGGATTCCGGGGGGAATCCCGCGATGGGGTGCTTGTCCAGCGGATCAAGAGGAGCTGGCATGAGTGAGATCGCAGGGCAGACCGGCCTTCGGGGTACGGCCGCAGCCGTTGTCCACGAGTCATACGCATTCGCCTGCATGCGCTGCGGGCACGGCTGGGAGCAGTCGTACGAGATAGAGCACCACACGGACGCCGACGGGCACGAGTTCGTGCAGTACGTCGCCGACGGCCGGACCGTGCCGTCCCCGCTGAGCCGGCCCGCGTGCCAGAACTGCGACGGCCACGTCGTGCGGATCATGCGCGCGGGGCAGGTCGAGTCGGTGCGCAGCGCCGCCGGGCGCAACCGCAGCGGCGTGCCCGCGGCGGGGCCGGCGGAGGCGCCCGAGGTGCCGGACGGGCAGGGCGCACACCACGGCGACGGCGCGGCCAAGGGCCACCACTGGCACCTGTCCGATCTCCTGCACCCGTTCCAGCGCAAGGCGAGCTGAGTCCCGCGCACGACGGGCCGCCCCGGAGGCGGGTCCGGCCGGGCATGCCCCTTTCGTAGGATCGGGGCATGCCTTCGAACGCCGGCCGCGCCGCCCAGGACGACAAGAACGACAAGAGCGCCGCACCGCCGCTCCCGGCTCCCCTGCGGGTGCCCGTCGCCGACTCGCACACCCACCTCGACATGCAGTCCGCAACCGTCGAGGAGGGCCTCGCCAAGGCCGCATCGGTGGGCGTGACCACGGTCGTCCAGGTCGGCTGCGACATCAAGGGCTCGCAGTGGGCCGCCGAGACCGCCGCCGCGTACGAGAACGTCCACGCGGCCGTCGCCCTCCACCCCAACGAGGCCCCGCGCATCGTCCACGGCGACCCCGACGGCTGGTCGCGGCAGGGCGCCCGCGAGCCCGGCGGCGACGCCGCGCTGGACGAGGCCCTCGCCGAGATCGACCGGCTGGCCGCCCTGCCGCAGGTCAGGGGCGTCGGCGAGACGGGTCTGGACTACTTCCGCACCGGCCCCGAGGGCAAGGCCGCCCAGGAACGGTCCTTCCGCGCCCACATCGAGATCGCCAAGCGGCACGGCAAGGCCCTCGTCATCCACGACCGTGACGCCCACGCCGACGTCCTGCGCGTCCTGAAGGAGGAGGGCGCACCCGAGCGCACCGTCTTCCACTGCTACTCCGGCGACGCCGAGATGGCCGCGATCTGCGCGCGCGAGGGCTACTTCATGTCCTTCGCCGGCAACGTCACCTTCAAGAACGCCCAGAATCTGCGCGACGCCCTCGCCGTCGCCCCGCTGGAACTCGTCCTCGTGGAGACCGACGCGCCCTTCCTGACCCCGGCGCCGTACCGCGGACGGCCCAACGCCCCGTATCTCGTTCCGGTCACGGTGCGCGCGATGGCCGCCGTGCGCGGGATGGACGAGGATGCGCTGGCGGCGGCCCTGGGCGCGAACACCGCCCGCGCCTTTGATTACTGACAGTATCCAATTCATCACTGCGGGATAACGCTCACCGGCGCCCCGCCTCCCTGCTCGCCACTCTGCGTAGTCGTGCCGCTTTGGAGAGTGACCGATGCTCCGCTAGGTTCTGGGGGCCCGATCCGGACCCCTCTGGCCCTCTGGAGCGTGTCGGCGTGAGCAAATCGCAGTACGAGACGTATGAGGCGTACGGCCCCTACAGTGCGCCCTCCGGCGCGCCGCCCGGCGGTGCGCCGGACGGGGCGTGGCCCGGTCTGCACGATGCGGAGACGGTCACGTACGGGGTGGCGTACGGAGTGACGTACGGCTTGCTGTACGACGACACCTACCGGCCCGCGTACGAGATGCAGGCGCCCATGCCGGCGCAGCTGCCGACGCGGACGCCGGTGTACGCGCGGGTGCGGGAGCCGCTGCTGCCGCGGCAGAGCGGGAGTGCGTTCGAGGACGGCGCAGACAGCGCGGACAGCGGGCATTACGAGGACTACGAGAACTACGGGGACTACGAGAACTACGGGGACTACGAGAACTACGGGGACGGCGGGGGCGGGCCCTTCGGCGGGGGCGGCGCGCTCCACGACGAGGGGAGTGGGCCTTACGGCGACGGCGGCGCGCCGTACGACGACGGCAGCGCGCTCCACGACGACGCGAGCCCGCTCCACGACGACGCGAGCGCCTTCTACGACGGCGCGAACCCGTTCCACGACGACGGGCGTGCGGCCGGCGCGGGGGCCCGTGAGCCGGGTGTGCGGGCCGGGGCGCGAAGGCGGCCCGCGCGCCGGCGCAGGGCACGCGCCACCGAGCGCCCCGAGTCCACCGTGCGTCGTCTGCTGCCGCAGGCCCTGGTCGTCGCGTTCCTCGCCGGCGGCACCACCGCCTTCGTCGCCGAGGACAAAACGATCGAACTGAGCGTCGACGGCAAACAGCGCACCCTGCACACCTTCGCCGACGACGCCTCGGAACTGCTGGCCGCGGAGGGCGTCCACGTGGGGGAGCACGACATGGTCGCGCCCGCCCGCGGCGCGGCACTCGCCAGCGGCGACGAGGTCGCGGTGCGCTACGGACGCCCCGTACGGCTCACACTGGACGGCCAGCAGCGCGAGGTGTGGACCACGGCCCGCACGGTGGACGGGGCGCTCAAGGAGCTGGGCGTGCGCGCGGAGGGCGCCTACCTGTCGACCTCGCGCTCCCAGAACATCGGCCGCGCGGGGCTCACCCTCGACGTGCGCACCGAGCGTGCCGTCACGATCATGGCGGACGGCCGCACCCGGACCATCCGCACCAACGCGGCCACCGTCCGCGAGGCGGTCGGCGAGGCCGGCGTCACCCTGCACGGTCAGGACATCACCTCCGTCCCGCTCGCCAGCTTCCCGCGCGACGGGCAGACGGTGAGCGTGCTGCGGGTGACCGGCGTCACCGAGGTGCGCGAGCAGCTGATCCCGTTCGACGTGGAGCGGACCCAGGACCCCACCCTCTTCAAGGGAACCGAGGTGATCGAACGGCTCGGACAGCCCGGGCTGCAGCGGATCACCTACCTCCTGCGCACCGTCAACGGCGTCCAGGAGAAGCCGCGCCGGGAGGGGACCGAGGTGGTGCGCAAGCCGAGCAAGCAGGTCGTGAAGGTGGGCACCAAGCCCCGGCCGAAGTCCGTGAAGGGGGCCGACCACCTCAACTGGCACGGCCTCGCCGCCTGCGAGTCCGGCGGCCGCCCGGGCGCCGTCGACCCCTCGGGGACGTACGGCGGGCTCTACCAGTTCGACGCGCGCACCTGGCACAGCCTCGGCGGCAACGGACGGCCGCAGGACGCGAGCGCGGACGAGCAGACCTTCCGCGCGAAGAAGCTGTACGTGCGCCGCGGCACGAGCCCCTGGCCGGCCTGCGGGGCGCGACTGCACCGGTGAGCGCCGGGAGCCGGACGAGAGGCTCCCGGCAGCCCCGTACCCTTGTCCCGTGAGCAGCCCCACCCCTGACGCCCTCCTCGGTCCGGCCGACATCCGCGAGCTCGCGGCAGCGCTCGGTGTCCGTCCCACCAAGCAGCGCGGCCAGAACTTCGTGATCGACGCGAACACGGTCCGCCGTATCGTCCGCACCGCAGAGGTCCGCCCCGACGACGTGGTCGTCGAGGTCGGCCCGGGACTCGGCTCCCTCACCCTCGCACTGCTGGAGGTCGCGGACCGGGTCACCGCCGTCGAGATCGACGACGTGCTGGCCGCCGCGCTGCCCTCGACCGTCGCCGCCCGCATGCCCGAGCGCGCCGACCGGTTCGCACTGGTCCACTCCGACGCCATGCACGTGCGGGAACTGCCCGGACCGCCCCCGACGGCCCTGGTGGCCAACCTGCCCTACAACGTGGCCGTACCGGTGCTGCTGCACATGCTCGACACCTTCCCGACCATCGAGCGCACCCTCGTGATGGTCCAGTCCGAGGTCGCCGACCGGCTGGCCGCCGCACCCGGCAACAAGGTGTACGGCGTCCCCTCCGTGAAGGCCAACTGGTACGCCGACGTGAAGCGGGCCGGGGCCATCGGACGCAATGTCTTCTGGCCCGCGCCGAACGTCGACAGCGGGCTGGTCTCCCTCGTCCGGCGGACCGAGCCGCTGAAGACCACGGCCTCCAAGAAGGAGGTCTTCGCGGCCGTCGACGCGGCGTTCGCACAGCGCCGCAAGACCCTGCGGGCGGCGCTCGCCGGCTGGGCCGGGTCCCCCGCGGCCGCCGAGGCGGCCCTGGTCGCGGCCGGTGTCTCGCCCCAGGCGCGCGGGGAGTCACTGACGGTGGAGGAGTTCGCTCGCATCGCCGAGCAGAAGGAGGCGGGCAAGTGAGCGTGACGGTCCGGGTGCCGGCGAAGGTCAACGTCCAGCTCGCGGTGGGCGCCGCCCGCCCCGACGGGTTCCACGACCTCGCCAACGTCTTCCTCGCCGTCGGCCTGTACGACGAGGTCACCGTCACCCCGGCGGACGAACTGCGCATCACCTGCGAGGGCCCGGACGCCGGCCAGGTCCCCCTGGACGGCACCAACCTCGCCGCGCGCGCGGCCGTCGCGCTCGCCGCGCGCCGGGGCATCGAGCCCGCCGTGCACCTCCACATCGCCAAGGACATCCCGGTCGCCGGCGGCATGGCGGGCGGCAGCGCGGACGGCGCCGGCGCGCTGCTCGCCTGCAACACCCTGTGGAACGCCGGGGCCTCCCGCGCCGAACTCCTCGCCATCTGCGCCGAACTGGGCAGCGACGTCCCCTTCAGCCTGGTCGGCGGCGCGGCCCTCGGCACCGGGCGCGGCGAGCAGCTGACCGCCCTGGAGGTCGGCGGCACCTTCCACTGGGTGTTCGCGATGGCCGGGCGCGGCCTGTCGACCCCGGCCGTCTTCCGCGAGTTCGACCGCCTCGCCGAGGGGCGTGACATCCCCGAGCCGGTCGCCTCCGGGGAACTGCTCGACGCGCTCGCCAAGGGCGACCCGGACGCGCTCGCCGCCGCCGTCTCCAACGACCTCCAGCCCGCCGCGCTCTCCCTCTTCCCCGAGCTGGCCGACACCCTCGACGCGGGCCGCGGCGCGGGCGCCCTCGCCGCGCTCGTCTCCGGCTCCGGACCCACCACCGCCTTCCTGGCCCGCGACCCCGAGTCGGCCGCGAAGATCGCCGACGTCCTCCAGGCCTCCGGCACCTGCCGCACGGTGCGCACGGCGACGGCACCCGCGCCGGGCGCCACGGTGACCGAGGGGCCCACCGCGCGGTAATGCGGCTGCTCCGGCCGAAGGGGTCCCTCTGAGCTCGCCCGGCCGGTTCCGCGGGGGAGCGGCCGACGGCCGGAGGGGACGGACGCATGAGGGACGGGGGACGGCTCGTCGCGGCCGTACGGAGCGGGGACGCCGAGCAGGTCCGGGAGCAGCTGGAGGCCGGGGCCGATCCGGACACCCTCGACGACAGCACGGGCCTGCCCGTGCTGTGCCGGGCGATCGCCGCGTACGACGAGCCGGTCGCAGAGGCCCTGGTGCAGGCCGGGGCCGACCCGCTGAGGCGGCTGCCCGACGGCGGCACCCCGCTGCTGCGGGCGGTGCAGAGCGGCTCGCCGTGGCTGATGGAGGCCGTGTTCCCCGAGGTGGTACGCCGTGCCGGCCCGGCGCGCGAGGAGCTGCTGGACCGGGCCCGCCACTGGGCGCGGACCGACCCGGAGGCCGAACTGCGGCGCCTGACCGGCCTGCCGGGCCCGGCCGAGCGCACCCGGGTGGAGGACCGGGCCGGCAGCTGGTACGGGAAACTCGCGCTCGGCGGGGCGACGCTGTGCGACGGGCACCTGGCGATCCTCACCGCCGTCGAGGCGAAACTCCGGCTGCGCACGCCCTTCGCCGAACTGCACGAGCGCGCCCTGACCCGCCCGGACCGCGACCACGCGGTGTGGAGCGGGTCGGTGATGGTGCTGGGGCACCGGCTGGACGAGGAGACCTGGGCCGCGGCCATGGGCCTGAGCCACGACCCCGACCCGCTGAACCGGCTCTTCGCCGCCGACGTGCTGCTGATGACGGTCATCGCGGACCTGCGGCCCAGAAAGCCCCGCTTCCGGGACCGGGCCCTTGAGCTGGTCCCCTGGGCCGAACGGGAGCGCGCCGCGGAGGTGCTGAAGGTCCTGCTCAACGGGCTGGGCTGGACCGAGGCCGCCGAGGCCGAGGCGGTCGCCCTGTCGTACGCCGCCCACCCGGATCCGGGCGTCCGATCCATGGTGCCGGAGCTGCTGCGGTCCGACCGGCAGGGGCTCGCCCCGCGGAGCCTGGCCGCGCTGCTCGCCCTGGCCCGCGACCCGGACGCCGACGTGCGCGCCTGGACGTGTCACCGGCTCGAACACTACCGAGGCCCCGAGTCCGAGACAGGGGACGCGCTGCTGGAACTCACGCGCGACGAGCGGCAGCGCACCCGGATCCACGCCGTCGCGGGTCTGGCGTACCGTGACGACCCGCGCTGTGTGGAGGCCGAAGCACACATCGGCCCCCTGGAGGCGGACCTCGGCGAGGCGGAGCCGCCGTTGCCGGCTGTCTGGTACTACCAGCGCCGCCAGGAGGAGCAGAAAAGCGACAGCTGACCTCCGACTACCCTGGAGAGTCGATCCATCCCCCGGGCAGGAGTGAAATGGCCGTCAACCTGGTCAATGTCGAGAACGTCAGCAAGGTGTACGGCACCCGTGCCCTGCTGGACGGCGTCTCGCTCGGCGTGTCCGAGGGCGACCGGATCGGTGTGGTGGGCCGCAACGGCGACGGCAAGACCACCCTCATCCGGATGCTCGCCAAGCTGGAGGAGGCGGACACCGGACGCGTCACCCACTCCGGCGGGCTCACCCTCGGCGTGCTCACCCAGCACGACTCCCTCGACCCCGCCGCCACCGTCCGGCACGAGGTCATCGGCGACATGGCCGACCACGAGTGGGCCGGCAACGCCAAGGTCCGCGACGTGCTGACCGGACTGTTCGGCGGCCTCGACCTGCCCGGGTTCCCGAAGGGGCTGGACACCGTCATCGGGCCGCTGTCCGGCGGCGAGCGGCGCCGTATCGCGCTGGCCAAGCTGCTCATCGAGGACCAGGACCTCATCGTCCTCGACGAGCCCACCAACCACCTCGACGTCGAGGGCATCGCCTGGCTCGCCCGGCACCTGCAGAACCGGCGCTCGGCGCTGGTGTGCGTGACGCACGACCGGTGGTTCCTCGACCAGGTCTGCACCCGCATGTGGGACGTGCAGCGCGGTGACGTGTACGAGTACGAGGGCGGCTACTCCGACTACGTCTTCGCGCGCGCGGAGCGCGAACGGATCGCCGCGACCGAAGAGACCAAGCGGCAGAACCTGGTCCGCAAGGAGCTGGCCTGGCTGCGGCGCGGGGCGCCCGCGCGTACCTCCAAGCCCCGTTTCCGGGTCGAGGCCGCCAACGAGCTGATCGCGGACGTGCCGCCGCCCCGGGACAGCAGCGAGCTGATGAAGTTCGCCTCCTCCCGCCTCGGCAAGACGGTCTTCGACCTGGAAGACATCACCGTGCAGGCCGGGCCCAAGGTGCTGCTCAAGCGCGTCACCTGGCAGCTCGGCCCCGGCGACCGTATCGGCCTGGTCGGCGTCAACGGCGCCGGCAAGACCTCCCTGCTGCGGGCCATGGCCGAGGCGGCGCGGACCGAGGGCGAGGCCCAGCCGGCCGGCGGGCGCGTCACCGTCGGCAAGACCGTCAAGCTCGCCTACCTCTCCCAGGAGGTCGCCGAACTCGACCCCGCCGTGCGGGTCCTGGAGGCCGTGCAGCAGGTCCGGGAGCGCGTCGACCTCGGCAAGGGGCGCGAGATGACCGCGGGACAGCTGTGCGAGACCTTCGGCTTCAACAAGGAGAAGCAGTGGACGCCGGTCGGTGACCTGTCCGGTGGCGAGCGGCGGCGCCTGCAGCTGCTGCGCCTCCTCATGGACGAGCCGAACGTCCTCTTCCTCGACGAGCCCACCAACGACCTCGACATCGAGACCCTCACCCAGCTGGAGGACGTTCTCGACGGCTGGCCCGGCTCGATGATCGTGATCTCCCACGACCGGTTCTTCGTGGAGCGCACCACGGACCGGGTGTTCGCCCTCCTCGGCGACGGCGCCCTGCGCATGCTGCCGCGCGGCATCGACGAGTACCTGGAGCGGCGCCGTCAGATGGAGGAGGCGGTCGCCACCCAGGCCGCCGCGGCGGCGCCCAGGGCGGCCACCGCGGAGAAGAGCGCCGCCGACCAGCGCGCCGCGAAGAAGGAACTCCAGAAGATCGAGCGCCAGTTGGACAAGATCTCCGAGAAGGAGTCCAGGCTGCACGCCCAGATCGCCGAGAACGCCACCGACTTCGCGAAGGTCGCCGAACTGGACGCCCAGCTGCGGGACCTGGCCGGGGAGCGCGAGGAACTGGAGCTGCACTGGCTGGAGCTGGCGGAGGACGCGTAGGGCGCGCAGGACGCGGACGCGCGGCGCGAGGTCGCGTGGGGCGGGGTCACGCGGCGCGAGGTCGCCTGGGGCGGGGACGCGTAGGGCGAAGTCGTACAGGGGTGGAAGTCGCGCCGGGCGAAGTCGCTTAGGGCGCAGTCGTGCAGCGCGCGCAGCGGGGGCGCCGGCGGCGGGAATGAGCCGCGCGCAAGGCTGTTGCGCGCGGCGCGTGAAGGGGGCGTGAAGGCGCATAACGGCGGCATCACGGGCCGGTCCTCCCTTGGGAACAGCGGCGTATCCGAGCCCGTGCGCTGTCGGTACCGGGTGATAGAAAGGGCCGTCTGAGAACTGTCTGAGTACGACCTTGGGTCCGTGAGCGAACCTCAGGGCGTGGCTAAAAATCAGTGAACGAGGGGGAAGAGCGCTGATGACTCAGCCGCCCAACCAGCCGCCGCAGGGTGGCTTCGGAGCACCGCACGACCAGCCGCCGCAGGGCGGCGGATTCGGCGCCCCGCAGTCACCGCCTCCGCCGCCGGCCGGGCCGCCGCAGCCACCGGTTCAGCCGCCGCAGCCCGGCTACGGCTACCCCCAGCAACCCGGCCCCTACGCGCAGCCGGGCCCGTACGCAGCACCCGGCGCACCCGCGGCCGGGCCCTACGGCCAGCCCGCGCAGCCCGGCCCGTACGCGCCGCAGCCCGGGTACGGCTACCCGGCGCAGCCGCCGTACCCGGGGCAGCCGCAGTACCCGGGCGCGCCCGGCACCCCGCCCGGCGGCGGCAGGCCCGCGTCCAAGGGGAAGCCCGCGCTGATCATCGGTGCCGCGGTGGCCGCGCTGCTCGTCATCGGCGGCACCGTCTACGCGGTCACGAGCGGCGGCGGCGACGACGGCGGCAAGAAGAAGCCGGTCGCTGAGAAGAGCGACGACGGCAAGCAGTCCTCCTCCGGGACGCCGGCCGATCCCGGTCACGGCAACGGCGGCGCGGACCCGGAGAACCTCAACGACGGCCGCAAGCCCGGTGACGCGAAGGTGCTCTGGTACAAGTCGGCGCCCGACGCACCGGGTTCCGGCGCGGACGCACCCGGCATGTGGATCACCGGCAGGACGGCGGTCAAGGCGGCGTACAAGCAGCTCTTCGCCTACGACGTCGGCAACGGCACCGCCGCCTGGGCCCCGATCTCCTTCCCGCAGAAGATCTGCGCGGTCACCCCGCAGAAGACGGCCGACGACAAGGTCGTCGTGGCGTACATGAACGGCGTCAGCGACCGTGCCAAGTGCAACCAGCTCCAGCAGATCGACCTGAACACCGGCACGAAGGGCTGGAGCGGCCAGGTCGCCGACGGCGGGCTGTTCGACAGTGCGATCAGCGTCGAACTGACCGTCAGCGGCAAGACGCTGATGGTGGGCCGTTCGCAGTCGGGCACGGCGTACGACATCGACACCGGCCGCAAGCTGTACGACAAGCAGAAGTACGGCGCGGCCTGCTTCCCGGCCGGGTACGCGGGCGGCTCCGGCCGGCTGGTCCAGGTGGCCTCCTGCGGCGCGGGCAGCAGCAGCGAGCACGACGAGATCCAGGAACTCGACCCGGCCACCGGCAAGGTCAAGTGGACGCAGCCGGTCAAGAAGGGCTGGCAGGTCTCGCGGATGTACTCCCTCGACCCGCTGGTGGTCTACCTGACCAACCAGGACAAGAAGACCTGGAACATCTCGACCTTCACCAAGGACGGCAAGTTCCGCTCCGAGGTCAAGGTGGACGAGAAGTTCGCCCCGCGCTGCGACTGGGCGATCCTCGAACGCGACCTGCAGGGCTGCCAGGGCGTCGCCGCCGACGCCGACACGCTCTACCTGCCCACGAGCGCGACGACCGGCGCCAACGAGATCGTCGCCGTCAGCCTCGCCAACGGCAAGGAGAAGTGGCGCGTCAAGTCGCCGGCGGACGAGCCGATGTCCCCGCTGAAGATCGAGGGCGGCAAGCTCATCGCCTATGTGCAGCCGTCGTACGACACGGGCGGCCAGATCGTGTCGGTCCCGGTCACCGGCGGCTCGCACACGCCGACCAAGCTGCTGCAGAACCCTCCGGGCAGCGCGGAGGTCGAGAACGCCTTCTTCAACGGTGCCGTCGACTGGGCCGACGGGCGCTTCTACATCTCCTCCACCCGGCTGACCGGCAACGACGCCTCGAAGGAGAAGCTGATGATGGCCTTCGGCAAGTGAGCCCCGGCCCGTCTTCCGTCCCTTCGCCGTCCGGCCCCGAGCGCTTCACCGAGGTACACCCGTCATGACCCAGCCGCCCCCTCCGCCGCCGAACCAGCCGCCGAACCAGCCCCCGCAGCAGCCTCCGGCACCGCAGCCGCCGCAGCAGCCTCCGGCACCGCAGCCGCCGCAGCAGCCTCCGGCACCGCAGCCCGGCTACGGCTACCCGCAGGCTCCTCAGTCGCCGCAGCCGGGCTACGGCCAGCCTCAGGCACCCCAAGCCCCGCAGCCGCCCCAGCCCGGCTACGGCTACCCGCAGGCTCCCCAGTCGCCGCAGCCGGGCTACGGCCAGCCCCAGGCACCCCAAGCCCCCCAGCCGCCCCAGCCGGGCTACGGCTACCCGGGCACGCAGCAGAACCCGTACGCCCAGCCCGCCCCGCCGGCCGGCCAGTACAACCAGTACGGCCAGCAGCAGGGGTACGGCTATCCGGGCGGGCCCGCCGCGCCGATGCCGCCGCAGCCCGCGCCGTCCGGCGGCGGCCGCAACAACGCGACCGTGGCCATCATCGTGTCGGCGCTCGTCGTGATCGCCCTGATCGTCGCGGGCGGCGTCTGGTACGCCAGGTCCTCCGGCGACGACGGCACCAAGCACGACACCGCGAGCTCCGGCGGCGGCACGGGCGGCAAGGACGGCTCCGGGGGGACGACCGGCGGCAAGGAGAAGGTGCCGTCCGACCCCGCGGCCAAGCTCCTCTTCCAGGTCCCGCTGCCCACGACGGACGACACCGTCGTCACCGCGGGCTCCTGGCTCACCGACAAGGTGTACGCCAAGAGCGGCATCGCGGAGATCACCGGCTACGACCCGGCCAAGGGCACCAAGCTGTGGACGCTCAAGCTGCCCGGCCCGGTGTGCACGGCCACCCGGCACGTCACCGCGGACGACAGGACGGCGATCGTCTTCCAGCCGAAGATGCCCGCGAAGAACTCCACCGCGGGATGCAGCCAGGTCGCGGCCATCGACCTCGACCAGGGCACCCGCCTGTGGACCAAGACGGTCAAGAGCGGTGACTCCCCGATCACCTTCGACAATGTGACGGTCGCTCAGCACACCGCCGCGGTCGGCAGCACCAACGGCGGCGCCGCGTTCGACATCGACTCCGGCAAGGTGCTGTGGCAGCCGAAGCCGGGTGACACCTGCTACGACGCGGGGTACGGCGGCGGCACGAAGCTGGTCGCGGTGCGCAAGTGCGGCAGCTACGACAACCGCCAGCTGCACATCCAGACCATCGACCCGACCTCCGGGAAGGTGATCTCCGACTACAAGATGGACCCGGGCATCGACTACGCCTCCATCGTCTCCGCCGACCCGCTGGTGGTGGCCGCGGAGGTCGGCAGCAGCGCCGGCAGCGGCAGCCTGGACTACTTCTCCGTCGACAACAGGACCGGCAAGCTGCTCAGCCACATCTCCGCCCCCGGCGACACGTACGCCGGGCGCTGCGACGGCATCACCCGCATCGAGGACTGCAAGGAGATCGTCGTCGGCAACGGCAAGCTGTACCTGCCGACCGAGGAGCACGACGGCTCCGGCAAGTACAGCAAGACCAACGAGATCATCGCCTTCGACCTGAACACCGGCAAGGAGACCGGCCAGAAGGCCGAGGCCGGCGACGGCTACACGATCTACCCGCTGCGCATGGACGGCGGCAACCTGCTCGCCTACAAACGCCCGCCGTACGACAAGGGCGGCCAGGTCGTCAGCATCGACGGCGGCTCCTTCAAGGCGACCAAGCTGCTGGAGAACCCGGCCACGCAGGACGCGCGGCAGGCGGAGACCACGATGCTGCCGGACTATGCGGAGTTCCTGTACGGCAACGGCCGGCTGTACATGTCGGCGGTGTACGCGCACAAGGTGTCCTACGGCAAGGAGTACCTGATGCTCGCCTTCGGCACGGACGGCTGACCGCACGCCTCCCGGTGCTTCCGAGCGCCGGGCCCCATACGAGGGATTACCAGGGGAGTGCCCCGGATTTCATCGATCCGGGGCACTTCTCCTGCGTAGGGGCAGCGCGACGTCGAACAAGCGTGTAGCTTCCGGGGGCATATGAAGGGCGGGGTGCCGGGGGGCCCTCTGTCCTTGTGGTCCAGTGGGCGTCCATAGTGGGGCATCCATGGGGGGGACTGGGGGGTTGCTCTATGGGAGTGCGGCTCATGGTCGTCGACGACCACCGGCTGCTCGCGGAGGCGCTGGCGTCGGCGCTGAAGCTGCGCGGGCACCGGGTGCTGGCTGCGGCCGCGCCGGCCGCGGGCGCGGCGGATCTGGTGATCGCGCGTGCGCCGGAGGTGTGCCTGCTGGGCACGGCGGCCCCGGCCGAACCGGGGGCCTTCGACCCGGTGGTGAAGATCAAGCGGGAGCGGCCGCAGGTCGCGGTGCTGGTGCTGGGCCCGGTGCCGTCCCCGCGGGGCATCGCGGCGGCCTTCGCCTCCGGTGCGTCGGGGTACGTACGGCACGACGAGCGGATCGAGGGGGTCGAGCGGGCCATCATGAAGGCCAGAGCGGGGGAGGCGGCGGTGGCGCCGCAGCTGCTGCAGGGCGCCTTCGGTGAGCTGCTCAACCCGGCGGCACAGCCCGACGACGAGGGGCAGCGGCTCCTGCAGATGCTGACGCCGCGGGAGGTGGAGGTGCTGGTCCGGGTGGCCGACGGCGAGGACACCAGACTGATCGCGGCCGGCATGGGCATCGCGCCGAGCACCGCGCGCACGCATGTGCAGCGGGTACTGATGAAGCTGGGCGTGGGGTCCCGCCTGGAGGCGGCGGCCCTGGCGGCCCGGACCGGCCTGCTGGACCGAGCGGGCCCACTGACAGCCCCCCCGGAACCGGACCTGTAGCCCACCCCGCCCCCTGTGGAGGCGCGGGGAACTGCGCGACCGGCCACGACGGCTCGCGGCCGGGGGACGGCCCGAGGCACCGCTGCCGTTCGTGCCGACGGTGCGGCGGCAGTCCTTTTGGGGGCGCGGGGAACTGCGAAGACCGGCCACGACGGACCCGCGGCCGGGGGACGGCGCACAGTGCACGGCGCACAGTGCATCGGCGCTGCGACCGCCCCCGGTGCCTACTGCTTCTCCTCCGGCAGCCCCTCCGGAGGAACCGGCGGCGGAGTGGGCCGCAGCTTGAGCCAGGCCAGGAAGAAGATGCCCAGCAGCAGCATGCCGATCCCGGTCCACAGGTTGATGTTGACGCCCTGGGCCTTGTCGATCGCGGCCTGGGAGTCGGTGATGCCGGTGATCGTGACGATGACGCCGTAGACCACGAACAGGCCGCCGATGATGCGGCGCAGGTCGAAGATGCGAGCCGCGGTCGCGGACTCGGTCTCCAGCTCGGAGACCTCCCGCTGGACGTCTTCCTCGGAGTAGTGGAAGGGCTCGTGGGAGCGGTCGGAGTGCTCGGTCATGGTTTCCTCATCCTCCCGCGGTCAGAACGAGAACGGGATGTAGCAGGCGGCGGCCAGGACGACTGCGCCCCAGCCCAGCAGCGCGGGCTTGCGGTACCAGGCGTCGTCGCCGGCGGCGGGCGGTTCGGACATGCCGGGGGAGCGGGTGCCGTAGACGAGACCCTGCAGCTGCTGTTCCGGCTTGGGCTTGGTGAACAGGGACACGGCGAACATGACGACCGCGCCGGCGACGAAGCCCGCGATCGCGGAGACGAAGTTGGCGCCCTGGTCGGTGGGGATCGAGATGATGCCCCGCTTGTAGAGGACGAAGTAGTTGACCATGGCCGTGACCGTGCCGGCGAGCAGGCCCCAGAAGCCGGACTTGGCGGACGCCCGCTTCCAGAACATGCCGACGATGAAGACGACGAACATCGGCACGTTGAAGAAGGAGAACAGCGTCTGCAGGTAGCTCATGATGTTCGAGAACGAGGACGCCAGGAACGCCGTGCCCACCGAGGCGGCCACGCCGATCGCGGTGATGAGGCGGCCGAAGCGCACGTAGTACGCGTCCTCGCGGCCGCGCACGACGTAGCGGGCCCAGATGTCGTTGGTGAACACCGTGTTGAACGACGACACGTTGGCGGCCATGCCGGCCATGAACGCGGCGAGCAGACCGGTGACGGCGATGCCGAGCACGCCGTTGGGCAGCAGCTCCTGCATCAGGTAGGGGATGGCGTCGTTGTACTGCAGGCCGGAGCTGGAGGTGCCGATGCCGGGCACCAGGGCGGCGGCGACCAGGCCCGGGATCATCACCAGGAAGACGATGAAGATCTTCGGGTAGGCGGCGATCAGCGGGGTGCGCTGGGAGGCGGAGAGGTTCTTCGCGGACAGGGCGCGCTGCACCTCGGCGAAGTTGGTGGTCCAGTAGCCGAAGGAGAGGACGAAGCCGAGGCCGAGGACGATGGTCAGCCAGTTGGCGCCGAGCGGGTTGGTGCTGCCGATGCCGGTGCCGCCCCAGGCGGTGGTGAAGTTGTGGCCGTGGGCGGCGGTGAGCTTGTCGGTCAGGCCGCCCCAGCCGCCGACCTTCTTCAGGCCGAGGATGGTGATCGGGATGAGGGCGGCCAGGATCACGAAGAACTGGAGCACCTCGTTGTAGATCGCCGAGGAGAGGCCGCCGAGCGTGATGTAGGCCAGCACGAAGGCGCCGGCGACCACGATGGCCACCCACTGCGGCCAGCCGAGCAGGGCCTCGACGACGATCGCGAGGGCGTAGAGGTTGACGCCGGCGATCAGGATGGCGGCAAAGGCGAACAGGATCGAACTGAGCAGGTGGGCGCCCCGGTCGAAGCGCAGCAGCAGGAACTCGGGGACCGAGCGGACCTTGCTGCCGTAGTAGAAGGGCATCATCACCAGGCCCAGGAAGACCATGGCCGGGATCGCGCCGATCCAGTACCAGTGCACGGTGTAGGCGCCGTACTGGGCGCTGTTCGCGGCCATGCCCAGGATCTCGGTGGCCGCCAGGTTCGCGGAGATGAAGGCGAGGCCGGTGATCCAGGCGGGCAGCGAGCGTCCCGAGAGGAAGAAGTCGAGGCTGGTCTTCACCGAGCGGCGGGCCGCGAAGCCGATGCCGAGGACGACGACGAAGTAGATCGCCAGGATCGTGTAGTCCAGCCAGTTGGTGGGGAGCCGTAGCTCCGCCGCCAGATAGGTGGGGGCTTCTGTGGGGGTTTGCATGAGAACTCGCTTCGTTGCGCGAACTGATCCAGAGCGGAACCTACGCCTGTGTGTTCAGAAATTGAACAGTTGTGATGGTGTTCTTTGTTTGATTGTGATGGTCCAAGGTGTTGTCGGGTTGTGGTCTGTTATGTTTGATTGTGTTGAGTGATTGGGTGCGGACACACCCCTCCCCGGGGTGCTGAACAAGGAGTCCGGCGTGCTGCGTCTCCCGTGGGCAATCCCGGACCCCCGGCCGCTCACCTGCGCCCCCTCGGCACAGACGAAAGGCGAGTTGTTGTGAAGAAGACCTCGACCCGGCTCGCCGACGGTCGTGAGCTCATCTACTACGACCTCCGGGACGACACCGTGCGGGACGCGGTCGACCGCCGCCCGCTGGACCGCACGGTCACCACGTCCGAGATCCGCCGCGACGCGCTGCTCGGCGACTCGGTCGCCATCGCCTCCCACCGCCAGGGCCGCACCTACCACCCGCCGGCCGACGAATGCCCGCTGTGCCCGACCCGGGGCGAGCGGCTGAGCGAGATCCCGGACTCCTCGTACGACGTCGTCGTCTTCGAGAACCGCTTCCCCTCGCTCGCCGGCGACTCCGGCCGCTGCGAGGTCGTCTGCTTCACCCCCGACCACGACGCGTCCTTCGCCGACCTCACCGAGGAGCAGGCGCGCCTGGTGCTGGAGGCGTGGACGGACCGGACGTCGGAGCTGTCGCATCTGCCCTCCGTCGAGCAGGTGTTCTGTTTCGAGAACCGGGGCGAGGAGATCGGCGTGACGCTCGGTCACCCGCACGGCCAGATCTACGCCTACCCCTTCACCACGCCCCGCACCGCGCTGATGCTCCGCTCGCTCGCCGCCCACCGGGAGGCGACGGGGGGCGAGAACCTCTTCGACGCCCTCCTGGCGAGGGAACTCGCCGGGGGGCGGGTCGTCCTTGAGAGTGAACACTGGGCGGCCTTCGTGCCCTACGCCGCGCACTGGCCCTACGAGGTCCACCTGTACCCGAAGCGCCGCGTGCCCGACCTGCTCGCGCTCGACGAGCCGGCGCGCACAGAATTCCCCCAGGTCTATCTGGAACTCTTGAGGCGCTTCGACCGGATCTTCGACGAGGGGGACCGAGGGGAGGAAGGGCCGGGTGAGCCCCCCACGCCCTACATCGCGGCCTGGCACCAGGCCCCGTTCGGCGCGCTGGAGGAGTTCGACGGTGTGACGCGCGACGACTTCGCGCTCCACCTCGAGCTTTTCACCATCCGCCGCACTTTTGGCAAGCTGAAGTTTCTCGCGGGTTCCGAGTCCGGCATGAGTGTGTTCATCAACGATGTGCCGCCGGAGCGCGCGGCCGAGCGACTGCGAGAGGTAGCGAGTTCATGAAGTACCTGGTGACGGGTGGCGCGGGTTACGTCGGCAGTGTCGTGGCCCAGCATCTGCTGGAGGCCGGCCACGAGGTCACCGTCCTCGACAACCTCTCCACCGGCTTCCGCGCGGGCGTGCCCGCCGGAGCCGCGTTCGTCGAGGGCGACATCCGCGACGCCGCGAAGTGGCTCGACCCCTCCTACGACGGCGTGCTGCACTTCGCCGCCTTCTCGCAGGTCGGCGAGTCGGTGGTGAAGCCGGAGAAGTACTGGGACAACAACGTGGCCGGCAGCATGGCCCTGCTCGGCGCGATGCGCGAGGCGGGCGTGCGCAAGCTGGTCTTCTCCTCCACCGCGGCCACCTACGGCGAGCCGGAGCAGGTCCCGATCGTGGAGAGCGCCCCGACGAAGCCCACCAACCCCTACGGCGCCAGCAAGCTCGCCGTCGACCACATGATCACCAGCGAGGCGAACGCCCACGGCCTGGCCGCGGTGTCCCTGCGCTACTTCAACGTGGCCGGCGCCTACGGCGCGTACGGCGAGCGCCACGACCCCGAGTCGCACCTCATCCCGCTCGTCCTCCAGGTCGCCCAGGGCCGCCGCGACGCGATCTCCGTCTACGGCGACGACTACCCCACCCCGGACGGCACCTGCATCCGCGACTACATCCACGTCGCGGACCTGGCCGAGGCCCACCTGCTGGCCCTGACGGCCGCGCAGCCCGGCGAGCACCTGATCTGCAACCTCGGCAACGGCAGCGGCTTCTCCGTCCGCGAGGTCGTCGAGACGGTCCGCAAGGTCACCGGGCACCCGATCCCCGAGGTCGTCGCACCGCGCCGAGGCGGCGACCCGGCGGTCCTGGTCGCCTCGGCCGACACGGCCCGCGAGAAGCTCGGCTGGAACCCGTCCCGCGCGGACCTCGCGGGGATTGTCGCGGACGCGTGGGAGTTCACGCGGCACATCGCAAAGGAGCACTAGTGGGGGAACAGCAGGTCCGGGAGCGCTTCGCCGAGCTGTACGGGGCCGAGCCGGAGGGGGTCTGGGCGGCGCCGGGCCGGGTCAACCTGATCGGCGAGCACACCGACTACAACGACGGCTTCGTGATGCCGTTCGCGCTGCCGCACCGGGCGGTCGCGGCCGTCTCCCGCCGCACCGACGGCATCCTGCGCCTGCACTCCGCGGACGTCGAGGGCCCGGTCGTGGAACTGCGGCTGGAGACGCTCGCCCCGCAGGGCGACGAGAACTGGACGGCGTACCCGGCGGGCGTGGTCTGGGCCCTGCGCGAGGCCGGGCACCCGGTCACCGGCGCCGACGTCCACCTCGCCTCCACGGTCCCCACCGGCGCCGGCCTGTCCTCCTCGGCCGCCCTGGAGGTCGTCATCGCGCTCGCGCTGAACGACCTGTACGACCTCGGACTGCAGCGCTGGCAGCTGGCCCGGCTGTGCCAGCGCGCCGAGAACGTCTACGTCGGCGCGCCCACCGGGATCATGGACCAGACGGCATCGGCCTGCTGCGAGGAGGGCCACGCCCTCTTCCTCGACACCCGTGACCTGTCCCAGCAGCAGATCCCCTTCGACCTGGCGGCCGAGGGCCTGCGCCTGCTGGTGGTCGACACCCAGGTCAAGCACGCCCACAGCGGCGGCGAGTACGGCAAGCGCCGGGCCGGCTGCGAGAAGGGCGCCGCCCTGCTCGGCGTGGACGCCCTGCGCGACATCGCCTACGCCGACCTGGACAAGGCCCTCGCCCGCCTCGGCGACGAGGAGGAAGTCGTCCGCCTGGTCCGGCACATCGTCACCGAGGACCAGCGGGTGGAGCGGGTGGTGGCCCTGCTGCGGGCCGGCGAGACCCGGGCGATCGGCCCGGTCCTCACCGAGGGGCATGCCTCCCTGCGCGACGACTTCCGCATCTCCTGCCCGGAGCTGGACCTGGTCGTGGACACCGCCCTGGCGCACGGCGCGCTCGGAGCCCGGATGACCGGCGGCGGCTTCGGCGGCTCGGCGATCGTCCTCGCGCACGCCACCGACGTCGACACCCTCACCAAGGCCGTCGAGGAAGCCTTCGCCGCGGCCGGCTTCACAGCACCGCGGCTGTTCGAGGCGGTGCCCTCGGCCGGGGCGCGCCGGGCCGGCTGACGGCCGCCGCGGGGGATGTCCACCGAACTCGGCGCCTTGACGATCGACACCGCCGGCCTGCCCCGCTGCAGCGCGAAGGACATGGCGCTCGACCCCGATTCCCAAGAGGTCAGACGCTTCGTCTCCTAAGAGGTCAGACGCTTCGTCAGCGTGAATTCCGTGATCCCCGGCGGGTAGTCGGGGATCACGCACACCACGTCGTAGCCCTGTTTGGTGTAGAAGTCCGGCGCCTGGAAGTCCCAGGTCTCCAGGCGGACCGAGGTGCAGCCGCGGTCGGTGCGGGCGATGCGCTCGGCCTTCGCGAGGAGGCGGGAGCCGAGGCCCGCGCCGCGGTGGCGGGCGTCGACCCACAGATAGGTGACGTGCAGCCAGGTCGTCCAGGTGTGGCCGACCAGCCCGCCGGCCAGCTCTCCCGCCGGATCCAGCGCCCAGACGTGGAGGGGCACTTCACGTTCGCCGGGGGTGCCGCGCAGCGCCGACAGCACCGGGGACGCCGCCGTGTTGGTGTCCCGCAGCCGGGAGCGGAGCAGATCACGTCGGCCTTTGTCGACTTCCGCCTCAATACGAAACATGCGGCACACCATAAACGTGCCGGACGGCCAGTTCTGCAAATCGACTTCCGCTCCTTGCTCCCATCCGTACTCTGATGAACAGCACCGGTGGGGGCCGGTGCCGATCAGGGGGCGAGACAGGCGGGTACGGCGCCTGTGGTGGGGGTAGCAGTTTCCGCAACGGCGGCGGCCGTGCGGTCGGCATTCCTTCCGCAGGTGTCGTGCCCGCGCGAGTCGCCGTTCTCCGGGCCTTGGCTATCCCCTGCTCCGAGCGGAGCCTGGGGGAGGGGGTTTCGTGGTTCGTATCCGAGTCCTGGTCGTCGACGACCACCGCATCTTCGCCGAGTCGCTCGCGGCCGCCCTGGCGGCCGAGCCCGACGTCGACGTCTCCGCCGCCGGCAGCGGCCCGGCCGCGCTGCGCTGCCTGGAGCGCGCGGCCGCCGAGGGCCGCCGCTACGACGTGCTCCTGGTCGACGCCGACCTGGGCGGCAACCTGCTCGGCATACGCCCGGCCGTGTCCGTGCAGGAGGGCAACGAGGAAGGCCTGGTCGACGGGATCTCGCTGGTCGCGGGCGTGCGCTCGGCGCAGCCCGCGGTGCGGACCGTGGTCCTCGCCGAGAAGGACGACCCCCGGCGCGCGGCCCTCGCGCTGCAGGCCGGGGCCTCCGGCTGGGTGGCCAAGGACTGCTCGCTCTCCCGGCTGCTGACGGTGATACGTGGGGTGCTGCGCGACGAGACCCATCTGCCGCCCGCGCTGCTCACCGGCGTCCTCAAGGAGCTGACGGCGGCGCGCAAGCACCGCACGGAGAGCGAGCGGCTGGTGGAGTCGCTGACCCCGCGCGAGCGGGAGGTGCTGCGCTGCATGGTCGCGGGGCTCGGCCGCAAGGCCGTGGCGGAGCGGCTGTTCCTCTCCCCGCACACCGTGCGCACCCATATGCAGAACGTCCTCGGCAAGCTGGGTGTCCACTCGACGCTGGCCGCCGTGGCACTGGCCCGGCGGGCGGGCGTGGGGCCGGTCGACCTCGGGCCTGCCGGGCGGGTCATGCCGGAGGAGACGAACAGCGCCTGATCCGCCGGCCCGGGCGGGACCGGTGCATGCAGCTGCGGGGCGGAGGCGGGAGCCGACGCGGAGCGTCGGCGAGCGACGACGCCGCGGATGTGCGTGCCGGCCCCGCGAAGCTCGTGCCGGGCCGGCGTCCGCGCCATGACCCGCCCGTCAGGCCCCTAACCGGGGATGTTGTCGAACGGGGCGGTCAACTGGCGCAGCAGACCGGCCAGTTCGGCGCGCTGGGCGCGGGACAGCTCGGCGAGGATCGCCCGCTCCTGCGCCAGCAGGCCCGCCAGCGCCTGGTCCGCGCGGTCCCGGCCCGTTTCGGTCAGCCGGACCAGCACACCCCGCCGGTCGCTGGGGTCGGGCAGCCGTTCCACCAGGCCCTTCTTCGCGAGCCGGTCGATCCGGTTGGTCATCGTGCCCGAGGTGACCAGGGTCTGCGTCAGCAGCTGCCCGGGGGAGAGCTGGTAGGGCGTTCCCGCACGCCTGAGCGCGGTCAGCACGTCGAACTCCCAGGGCTCCAGCTGGTGCTCGGAAAAGGCGAGCCGGCGTGCGCGGTCCAGGTGCCGGGCCAGTCTGCTCACCCGGCTGAGTACCTCCAGCGGCTCCACGTCGAGGTCCGGGCGCTCCCGGCGCCACGCTGCGACCAGCCGATCGACCTCGTCCTCCATGGAGATCAGTGTAGTGGTTGTGTCGACATGAAGTCTCTTGATCTCAAGTCTCTTGACATCAAGATATATGGAGCGGGACAGTGGAGGACATGACGACGCCCACCTGGGACCCCGCCCAGTACCTCCGCCACGCCGGCCACCGCGCCCGCCCCTTCACCGACCTGCTCGCCCGCATCCCCGCCCTCCCCGCAGAACCGCCCGCAGGGCGCCCGCGCATCGCCGACCTCGGCTGCGGCCCCGGCAACGTCACCGCCCTGCTCGCCGAACGCTGGCCCACCGCGCACATCACCGGCTACGACAACTCGCCCGACATGCTCGACAAGGCCCACGTCGACCACGAGGGCACCACCGCCGGGGGCGGCCGCCTGGACTTCGCCCCGGCCGACGCCCGCGCCTGGACCCCCGAGGAACCGCACGACCTGATCGTCTCCAACGCCACCCTGCAGTGGGTGCCGGGGCACGCCGACCGCTTCGCCGACTGGACCGCCGCCCTGAAGCCCGGCGGCACCTTCGCCTTCCAGGTCCCGGACAACATCGACGCCCCGCTGCACGCCCTGATGCGCGACCTCGCCGCCACACCCCGCTGGAAGGCCCGCCTCGCCGACGTCCTGCGCCACACGGACTCCGTGCGCACCCCCGCCGCCTACCTGGACCGCCTCGCCCGCCTCGGCTGCGCGGCCGACGTGTGGCAGACGACGTACTTCCACGTGCTGACCGGCGAGGACCCGGTCCTGGACTGGGTCAAGGGCACGGGCCTGCGCCCCGCCCTGACCGCTCTCGCCGACGACCCCGAGGCCCGCGACGCCTTCGTCACCGAGTACCGGGACCTGCTCCGCGAGGCCTACCCGAGCACGCCGTACGGCACCGTTCTGCCCTTCCGGCGCCTGTTCGCCGTGGCCGTGAGGAGGGCGTGAGGATGCTCGCCGCCGTCGACCACGTCCAGCTGGCGGCCCCGCCCGGCTCGGAGCCGGCACTGCGGGCCTACTACGCCGGCGTCCTCGGCATGACCGAGATCCCCAAGCCGCCGGCACTGGCCGCCCGCGGCGGCTGCTGGTTCCGCGCGGGAGCCGTACAGCTCCACCTGGGCATCGAAGAAGACTTCCGGCCCGCGAAGAAGGCCCACCCGGGGCTGCGGGTGACGGGCATCGAGGCGTACGCGGCCCGCCTCGCGGCCCACGGCACCCCCGTGACCTGGGACGACAGCCTGCCCGGCCACCGGTGCTGCTACTGCGAGGACCCGGTGGGCAACCGGCTGGAGTTCCTGGAGCCGCGCTGACCCCGGCTCTCGCGGTGCCCTGTCAGCTCTTGCGGTGCCCCATCGGCTCTCGCGGTGCCGTGTCAGCTCTTGCGGTGCCCTATCAGCCGCGGCTTCTGCTCCAGCCCGTCCAGACCGTGCCACGCCAGATTCACCAGATGCGCCGCCACCTCCGCCTTCTTCGGGCGGCGCACGTCCAGCCACCACTGGCCGGTCAGGGCGACCATGCCGACCAGGGCCTGGGCATACAGCGGCGCGAGCTTCGGGTCGAAGCCGCGGGACTTGAACTCGCGGCCCAGAATGTCCTCCACCTGGGTGGCGATGTCCGAGATCAGCGAGGCGAAGGAGCCCGTCGACTGGGGGATGGGCGAGTCACGGACCAGGATGCGGAAACCGTCCGTGCACTCCTCGATGTAGTCGAGCAGCGCGAAGGCGGCCTGTTCACACAGCTCACGCGGGTGCCCGGCCGTCAGCGAACCCGTGACCATGTCCAGCAGACGGCGCATCTCGCGGTCCACCACCACCGCGTACAGCCCCTCCTTGCCGCCGAAGTGCTCGTACACCACCGGCTTGGACACCCCGGCCTTCGCCGCGATCTCCTCCACCGAGGTGCCCTCGAAACCCTTCGCCGCAAAGAGAGTGCGACCGATCTCCAGCAGCTGCTGGCGGCGCTCGGCACCGGTCATACGCGTCCGGCGCGCTCGCCGCGGCTTGTCGGTGCTGGGGGTGCTGGAGTCGGTCGCCACGGCGTCAATCATGCCGCCTTCGCGGTCTCCCCCCGGCGCCGGGAGCCGCCTTCCTCGTCATTACGGCGCGAATCGATACGCGAGCGTGACGGCCAGCGCACGTCGTACGCCCAGCCCAGCAGCTCGAACCAGCGGATGATCCGCGCGGAGGAGTCGATCTGCCCGCGCATCACGCCGTGACGCGCGGAGGTCGGGTCGGCGTGGTGCAGGTTGTGCCAGGACTCCCCGCAGGACAGCACCGCCAGCCACCACACATTGCCCGAACGGTCCCGCGACTTGAACGGCCGCTTGCCCACCGCGTGACAGATCGAATTGATCGACCACGTCACATGGTGCAACAGCGCCACTCGGACGAGTGACCCCCAGAAGAGTCCGGTGAACGCGCCCCACCAGGACATCGTCGCCAGCCCGCCGATCAGCGGAGGCAGCAGAAGCGACACACCCGTCCACAGCACGAACTGGCGCGAGATCGCCCGGATGGCGCCGTCCTTGATCAGATCCGGCGCGTACTTGTCCTGCGGGGTCTGCTCCTCGTCGAACATCCAGGCGATGTGCGCCCACCACAGGCCCTTCATCAGCGCCGGAACCGACTCCCCGAACCGCCACGGCGAATGCGGGTCACCCTCTGCGTCGGAGAACTTGTGATGCCTGCGGTGATCGGCCACCCACCGCACCAGCGGGCCCTCGACCGCCATCGAACCCATGATCGCCAAAGCGATCCGCAGGGGCCGCTTGGCCTTGAACGAACCATGAGTGAAATACCGGTGGAAACCGATCGTGATGCCGTGGCACCCGAGGAAGTAGAAGAACACCAGCAGGCCCAGATCGAGCCAGCTCACCCCCCAGCCCCAGGCCAGCGGCACAGCCGCCACCAGTGCCAGGAACGGCACGATGATGAACAGGAGCAGCGTGATCTGCTCGATCGAACGCTTCTGCTCGCCGCCCAGCGTGGCGGAGGGGATGGTCGTGTCGGTGGCCTGACGGGCTTCTTCGATCACATCGGAACTTGAGGTCATGCGCGTCCCCTGTGGGGTTCGAGGGTGGAAGCAGACGCCGTGGGGCCGGAGAACCGGACGGACAGGAACGGGACCTCCCTACGGTTCCGTAACCTACGGCGTCGTAAGTATGGCAGCGCAACGTCCGGCGGCAAGAGCCCGAGAACCTGCGCGTCCGAGTGGACACCTATCCTGGGAGTCGGTCGGACAGCGCGGTCCGCTCTGATTCCTTCCCGGACCGTCCGGCCCGTATGCGGCATCCGCCGCGAGGTGCATGGACACACCGGGTTCCCTCCCAGACGAGCTTCAACACTGCAAGGAGCCGCACCTGTGAGCAGTGCCGACGACCAGACCACCACGACCAGCAGCGAGCTGCGCGCCGACATCAGGCGACTGGGTGACCTCCTGGGCGAAACCCTCGTACGGCAGGAAGGCCCCGAACTCCTCGACCTGGTCGAGAAGGTCCGCCGCCTCACCCGAGAGGACGGCGAGGCCGCCGCCGAGCTGCTGCGCGGCACCGAGCTGCAGACCGCAGCCAAGCTGGTCCGCGCCTTCTCCACCTACTTCCACCTCGCCAACGTCACCGAGCAGGTGCACCGCGGCCGCGAGCTGCGCGCCCGCCGCGCCGCCGAGGGCGGCCTGCTCGCCCGCACCGCCGACCGCCTCAAGGACGCCGACCCCGAGCACCTGCGCCAGACCGTCGAGCACCTCAACGTCCGCCCCGTGTTCACGGCACACCCCACCGAGGCCGCACGCCGTTCCGTCCTCAACAAGCTCCGGCGCATCGCCGCGCTCCTGGACACCCCCGTCCTCGACTCCGACCGCCGCCGCCACGACGTCCGCCTCGCCGAGAACATCGACCTCGTCTGGCAGACCGACGAACTGCGCGTGGTACGCCCCGAGCCCGCCGACGAGGCCCGCAACGCCATCTACTACCTGGACGAACTGCACGCCGACGCCGTCGGCGACGTCCTGGAGGACCTCACCGCCGAACTCGAACGCGTCGGCGTCACGCTCCCCGACGGCGCCCGCCCCCTCACCTTCGGCACCTGGATCGGCGGCGACCGCGACGGCAACCCCAACGTCACCCCCCAGGTCACCTGGGACGTCCTCATCCTCCAGCACGAACACGGCATCAACGACGCCCTGGAGATGATCGACGAACTGCGCGGCCTGCTCTCCAACTCCATCCGCTACGCCGGAGCCACCGAGGAACTCCTGGAGTCCCTCAAGGCCGACCTGGAGCGACTGCCCGAGATCAGCCCCCGCTACAAGCGCCTCAACGCCGAGGAGCCCTACCGGCTCAAGGCCACCTGCATCCGGCAGAAGCTGGAGAACACCAAGCAGCGCCTCGCCAGGAGCACCTCCCACGAACCGGGCCGCGACTACCTCGGCACCAGCGAACTCCTCGCCGACCTGCGGATCATCCAGACCTCCCTGCGCGAGCACCGCGGCGCCCTCTTCGCCGACGGCCGCCTCAACCGCACCATCCGCACCCTGGCCGCCTTCGGCCTCCAGCTCGCCACCATGGACGTCCGCGAACACGCCGACGCCCACCACCACGCCCTCGGCCAGCTCTTCGACCGCCTCGGCGAGGAATCCTGGCGCTACGCCGACATGCCCCGCGAGTACCGCGCCAAGCTCCTCGCCAAGGAACTCCGCTCCAGGAGGCCCCTCGCCCCGACCCCGGCCCCCGTCGACGCGGCCGGCGCCAAGACCCTCGGCGTCTTCGAAACCGTCAAGCGCGCCCTGGAGATCTTCGGCCCCGAGGTCATCGAGTCCTACATCATCTCCATGTGCCAGGGCGCCGACGACGTCTTCGCCGCCGCCGTCCTCGCCCGCGAAGCCGGCCTCGTCGACCTGCACGCCGGCTGGGCCAAGATCGGCATCGTCCCCCTCCTGGAAACCACCGACGAGCTGCGCGCCGCCGACACCATCCTCGAGGACATGCTCTCCGACCCCTCCTACCGGCGCCTGGTCGCGCTGCGCGGAGACGTCCAGGAGGTCATGCTCGGCTACTCCGACTCCTCCAAGTTCGGCGGCATCACCACCAGCCAGTGGGAGATCCACCGCGCCCAGCGCCGGCTGCGCGACGTCGCCCACCGCTACGGCGTGCGCCTGCGCCTCTTCCACGGCCGCGGCGGCACCGTCGGCCGCGGCGGCGGCCCCTCCCACGACGCCATCCTCGCCCAGCCCTGGGGCACCCTGGAAGGCGAGATCAAGGTCACCGAACAGGGCGAGGTCATCTCCGACAAGTACCTCATCCCCTCCCTCGCCCGGGAGAACCTGGAACTCACCGTCGCGGCCACCCTCCAGGCCTCCGCCCTGCACACCGCCCCCCGCCAGTCCGACGAGGCCCTCGCCCGCTGGGACGCCGCCATGGACGTCGTCTCCGACGCCGCCCACGCCGCCTACCGCCGGCTCGTCGAGGACCCCGACCTGCCGACGTACTTCCTCGCCTCCACCCCGGTCGACCAGCTCGCCGACCTGCACCTGGGCTCGCGGCCCTCCCGCCGCCCCGGCTCGGGCGTCTCGCTCGACGGCCTGCGCGCCATCCCCTGGGTGTTCGGCTGGACCCAGTCCCGGCAGATCGTCCCCGGCTGGTTCGGCGTCGGCTCCGGCCTCAAGGCCCTGCGCGAGGCGAGCCTGCGGCAGGAAGGGGACGCCGTGCTCGACGAGATGCACCAGCAGTGGCACTTCTTCCGCAACTTCATCTCCAACGTCGAGATGACCCTCGCCAAGACCGACCTCAGGATCGCCCAGCACTACGTGGACACCCTCGTCCCCGACGAGCTCAAGCACGTCTTCGACACCATCAAGGCCGAACACGAACTGACCGTCCGCGAGGTACTGCGCATCACCGGCGGCAACGAACTCCTCGCCGCCCAGCCGGCACTCAAGCAGACCTTCACCATCCGTGACGCCTACCTGGACCCGATCTCCTACCTCCAGGTCACCCTGCTCAAGCGTCAGCGCGACGCGGCGGCCCAGGGCGCCGAGCCCGACCCGCTCCTGGCCCGCGCCCTGCTCCTCACCGTCAACGGCGTGGCAGCAGGCCTGCGCAACACCGGCTGACGCCCCCGCCCGCACAGCACGGTGCCCCCGGGTTCACACGAACCCGGGGGCACCGTCCTGTCACGTCACACCGCAGCACTCCGCCACGTCACTGCAGGGCCAGGAAAGCCGCCGTCAGCAGCACACCCCCCGAACCACCCAGCACCCACGCCACCCGGGTCAGCCGCATCCCGCCCGCGACCACCACCGCGGCCAGCAGCAGCGCCCCGCCCAGCGGCACCCACGCGTAGAGGACCCCCGCCGGCCCCGACCGCACCGCGTCCCCGCTGCCCGGCTTCAGAACGACGTCGTACGTCCGGCCCCTGCGCACCGCCACCGACTCTTCGATGACCACCCGGCCCCGTCCGGCCACGTCCTTCGACGCCGACACGAACGGTCCCGAACACCTCTCCCCGTCACACCGGGTGACCCGGAGCGTGCCCCGCTCACGCCCCTTCGTCAGCATCACGTGCTGCGCGGTCCCCCAGGAACCCCACACCCCGGCGAACAGGATCAGCGCGGCGAGCACACCCATCGTGGCGACCCGCCCGAACCGCAGCGCGGTCACGGAGGCCTGGCGAGCGGTGGCAGCTGTGGCAGGCATGGCCGGGATCATTGGCCATACCCGCACGCCTGGTCAACTCCACCGGAAGGCATGCCAGGACAAGTCAGGAGTTGTACGCGCCCTGCGCCCGCTCCAGCCCCTCGGTCACCAGACACTCCACCGCGTCCGCCGCACGGTCCACGAAATAGTCCAGCTCCTTGCGCTCCGCCGAGGAGAAGTCCTTCAGCACGAAGTCCGCGACCTGCATCCGCCCCGGCGGCCGGCCGATCCCGAACCGCACCCGGTGGTACTCCGCACCCATGGCCTTCGTCATCGACTTCAGACCGTTGTGCCCGTTGTCCCCACCGCCCAGCTTCAGCCGCAGCGTGCCGTGGTCGATGTCCAGCTCGTCATGGACCGCCACGATGTTCTCCACCGGCACCTTGTAGAAGTCCCGCAGCGCGTTCACCGGACCGCCCGACAGATTCATGAACGACATCGGCTTCGCAAGAATCACCCGCCGGCTCGCCGGCCCGACCGGACCGATCCGGCCCTCCAGCACCTGCGCCTGCGCCTTGCCCGCCCGCTTGAACTTCCCCCCGATCCGTTCCGCGAGCAGATCCACCACCATGAACCCGACGTTGTGCCGGTTCATGGCGTACTCCGGCCCGGGATTCCCGAGCCCTACGACGAGCCAGGGGCTACTGGCAGGGGTGGTCACGTCCAAGTCTCCTCACGTGCAACAGCCGCTGCTCCCCACAAGGGAAGCAGCGGCTGGAGCGTACAGCTACCGCTGTGGATACAGCTGCCGAACCGAAGCTCAGGCCTCCGCGACCTCTTCGCCCGCGGCCTCCTCGCCCTCGGCGGCCTCCTCGACCTGCGCCTGCAGGACCTGCAGGACGACAGCGTCCTCCTCGACGGCCAGGGTCACGCCGGAGGGCAGCTTGATGTCCTTGGCGTGGACGGAGGCACCGGCCTCCAGGCCCTCGACGGAGACGGTGAGCGCCTCGGGGATGTGCGTGGCCTCGGCCTCGACCGGCAGCGCGTTCAGGACGTGCTCCAGCAGGTTGCCACCCGGGGCCAGCTCGCCCTCGGCGTGCACCGGGATCTCGACCGTGACCTTCTCGCCACGCTTGACCAGCAGCAGGTCGACGTGGACCAGGTAGCCCTTGACCGCGTCACGCTGCACGGCCTTCGGGATCGCCAGCTCGTTGGTCTTGCCGTCGATGTCCAGGGAGATCAGGACGTTCGGCGTACGCAGCGCCATCAGCAGCTCGTGACCCGGCAGGGTCAGGTGCAGCGGCTCGGTGCCGTGGCCGTACAGGACGACGGGCACCTTGTTGGCGCGGCGGATGGTACGGGCGGCACCCTTGCCGAACGCGGAACGCGTCTCGGCGGCAAGCTTGACCTCGGACATGTGCATCACTCCTCGTAGGAATCGCAACGGACGTGGTCACCCGGCCACGAACGGCCTGCTACGAAGAGCGCGTCGATAACGGACCGCCGTAATCGCGAAACGACTACGGCCTCCCTCGCCGAGCAACTGCAGCAGTCTACTCGGAGGGGAGGCCGCACCCAAAAGGATCTTCAGCGAGCGCTAGCGCAGAAACCTCACTGCTCGTCGAAGAGGCTGGTCACCGACCCGTCCTCAAAGACCTCACGCACCGCACTCGCGATCGTCGGAGCGATCGACAGCACCGTGATCTTGTCCAGATCCGCACTCAGCTCACCCGGCGTCGGCAACGTGTTCGTGAACACGAACTCACTCACCCGAGAGTTCTTCAACCGGTCCGCCGCAGGCCCCGACAGCACACCGTGCGTCGCCGTCACAATGACGTCCTCCGCACCGTGCGCGAACAGCGCGTCCGCAGCCGCACAGATCGTGCCACCGGTGTCGATCATGTCGTCCACCAGCACACACACCCGGCCCTTGACCTCACCCACGACCTCGTGGACGGTCACCTGGTTCGCCACATCCTTGTCACGCCGCTTGTGCACGATCGCCAGCGGCGCCCCCAGCCGGTCGCACCAACGGTCCGCCACCCGCACGCGACCCGCATCCGGCGACACGACCGTCAGCTTCTCCCGGTCCACCTTGGCGCCCACGTAGTCCGCAAGAAGCGGAAGCGCGAACAGATGATCCACCGGCCCGTCGAAGAAGCCCTGGATCTGATCCGTGTGCAGATCCATGGTCAGAATCCGGTCCGCACCCGCGGTCTTCATCAGATCCGCGATCAGACGCGCCGAAATCGGTTCACGACCCCGGTGCTTCTTGTCCTGCCGCGCGTAACCGTAGAACGGCACAATCACCGTGATGGAGCGCGCCGACGCACGCTTCAGCGCGTCGATCATGATCAGCTGCTCCATGATCCACTGATTGATCGGAGCCGTGTGGCTCTGGATCACAAAGCAGTCCGCACCACGCGCCGACTCCTGGTAACGAACGTAGATCTCGCCGTTCGCGAAGTCGAAGGCCTTCGTCGGGACGACCCCGACACCCAGCTGCTGGGCGACCTCCTCGGCAAGCTCGGGGTGGGCGCGGCCGGAGAAGAACATCATCTTCTTCTCGCCGGTCGTCTTGATCCCGGTCACAGCACTGTCTCCTCAGAGGTGTCTCAGCCAGCCGACTGCTCAGGCGACCTCTCGGCTGGGCATGAGAGGCCGTATCAGCTGGTAGGTGTGCGGGTATGCACTCGTGCGGATGTGCACTTATCACGGTACGCCGTGTTTGGCGCACCCGTTTCCGGTCAGTCCTCGGCCTCGCCCCGCCGGGACGCCGCCTCGGCCGCCTTCGCGGCCGAACTCCCAGGACGCTTCCGGGCCACCCAGCCCTCGATATTCCGCTGCTGACCACGGGCCACGGCCAGCGAACCGGGCGGCACATCCTTCGTGATCACGGACCCGGCAGCGGTGTAAGCACCGTCCCCGACCGTGACAGGAGCCACAAACATGTTGTCCGAACCCGTCTTGCAATGCGACCCGACGGTCGTGTGGTGCTTGTTCTCCCCGTCGTAGTTCACGAACACACTGGCAGCACCGATGTTCGTGAAATCACCGATCGTCGCATCACCCACGTACGACAGATGCGGAACCTTCGTCCCCTCACCGATCGCCGCGTTCTTCGTCTCCACATACGTACCGATCTTGGACTTGACCCCAAGACGAGTACCCGGCCGCAAATACGCGAACGGCCCCACCGACGCCTCCGGACCGATCCGCGCCCCGTCCGACACCGTGTTGTCCACCCGCGCCCCCGCGCCCACCCGAGTGTCCTTCAGCCGGCTGTTCGGCCCCACCTCGGCACCCTCACCGAGATGCGTCGACCCCATCAGCTGCGTCCCCGGGTACACGATCGCGTCCCGCTCGAACGTCACGGTCACATCCACCCACGTGGTGGCCGGATCCACGACCGTCACACCGTCCAGCATCGCCCGCGTCAACAGCCGGTCGTTGAGAATGCGACGAGCCTCGGCGAGCTGCACACGGTTGTTGATCCCGGCGATCTCCCGGTGATCACCGGCCACGGAAGCACCGACCCGGTGCCCGGCCTCACGCAGGATCCCGAGGACATCGGTCAGATACTCCTCACCCTGGCTGTTGTCCGTCCGCACCCTCTTCAGCGCGTCCGCGAGCAACTGCCCGTCGAAGGCGAACACCCCGCTGTTGATCTCCCGGATCGCCCGCTGCACATCCGTGGCGTCCTTGTGCTCCACGATCCCGGTCACCGCACCGCTCGCCTCGTCCCGCACGATGCGGCCGTAACCGGTCGCGTCCGGAACCTCCGCCGTCAGCACGGTCACGGCATTGCCGTCGGCGTGATGCGTGGCGGCGAGCCGCGCCAGCGTCCCACCCGTCAGCAGGGGCGTGTCCCCGCAGACGACGACCACGGTCCCGTCCACCGCCCCGCCCAGCTCCTCCAGACCCATCCGCACGGCGTGACCGGTCCCGTTCTGCTGCGCCTGCACGGCCGTCCGCACGCCCGGGTCGATCGCGGTCAGATGCGCGCTGACCTCCTCGCGGGCGTGGCCCACGACGACGACCAGGTTCGCGGGGTCCAACTCGCGGGCGGCGGCCAGCACATGGCCGACCAGGGAACGGCCGCAGATCTGGTGCAGGACCTTCGGTGTGGCCGACTTCATACGGGTGCCCTCACCCGCTGCGAGAACGACTACGGCTGCCGGGCGAATGGCGCTCACGGGGTTGCCCTTCGGCTCTGGATGGGTGGGGGTGACAGCCGCAGGATACCGGGGTGGGGTTGGGGGGATATGAGTGCGGGCCCTGACAAGTGCAGTCAGGGCCCGAACCTGGGTTTTGTGTGCTGTGGGCTCCCGGAGAAGGAATCGAACCCTCATTCAACGGACCAAAACCGTTTGTCCTACCTTTAGACGATCCGGGATAGTTGGCGGGCTATGTCTGATTCGGTTGATCGGCTTCGCGTGCGGCCTCCACTATGCCGTACCAGGACCCCTCGATGCGACGGTACAAGTCGGCACCCTTCAGAACTTTGATGACGAGGCAGCCCCGGTAGTTCTCGCCCGTGTTCTTGCGGACCGTCTTGGGGCTGTGCTTCTTGACGGTCGTCTTGTTGAAGGAGTCGGGGGCGGCGCCGACCAGCTCTGCCCAGTAGCGCTCGGCCGCTTCGATGTCTGCCGTCTCGTGGATCATCATCGTGAAGCGCAGGCGGTCGCGCTCCACCTTCAAAAGGTCCAGCCAGGCCAGGAACACCTCGATCATTCCCGGGTCGCTGTTGACGAAGGCGACGTTCTCTCGGCGGGCGTACGGCTTGTCCTTGCCGCCCTCGGCCCAGTAGAGGCCCACGCCCACCAAGAACAGCTCGCGAGCCGACAGGCCGCCCACCGCCAGCCTGGCCTCATCTTTCGTGCGTCGACGCTCTCCGTCCCGGATGCGCAGTTTCTCCTCCCAGCCCTTGCGGGCGATCGCTGCCGCATCCTCGGGGCTGCGCCTGCGCTCCGGCTTCGGCAGGTCCCGCACCCACGACGAGATCGAACTCTTCGAGCACCCCAGCGCGACCTGGATCCGGTCGTACGTCCACCCCTGCAGCCGTAGCTCCCGCGCCTTCTCCCTCAGGTCGTCCTTGGCGTTCGGCCGCTTCGTCCACTCCGGTGGGGGTTCCCCCTTCACCAGCCGGTTGAGGATGTCGTTGTTGTAGACCTTCAGCTCGTCCCGGATCTGCCGGAGGCTGAGCCCCTCCCGTCGTAACGCGACGGCTCGCTCCCGTAACCCCTCGAAGTCCTCGTACCTGCCGTTCCCGCCGTTGCCGCCGTCTGTGCCAGGTGCATGTGTCATAGGCATACCGTCCGGGCGGAATGTGGACTTCCGGTGTCGAACCGGTGGGGTTCAGTAGTTCGAGGGAAAACGGCGGGTTCTGGTGTCATTCGATTACGGGGTGTGGTCCCTGCCGGTAGGTGAAAGTCACCGGAAATGGCGCCCTGTGCGCCCGTACGCTGGAGGCATGACCACGACGGGGGAAGAGCACACCAGGGCCCTGACCGGCCCATGGTGGTGGGCCAGGTGGCGCAGTGCGGTGCTCGACGGGAGTCTCGCGCTGGTGTCCGCCGTGGAGTGCGGCGCGGAGGGGATTCCGTTCGCCCGGGACGCGGGGATCCCGGTGTCGGTGGGGATCGTGTTCGGGCTGATCGCCGGTTCGGTGCTGCTGGTGCGCAGGAAGTGGCCGATCGCTGTCGTGCTGGTCGCGATCGCGATCACGCCGGCCCAGATGGGCTTTCTGATGGGCATCGTGGGCCTGTACACGCTGGCCACGTGCGAGCTGCCGCGCCGGATCATCGTGGCGCTGGCGGGGATGTCGTTCCTGGGCACGATGATCGTGACGTTCGTGCGGGTGCGGCAGGACATGGCGCGGGGGGACCTGACGCTGGGTGACTGGTTCGTCCCGTTCGCGTCGATAGCGACGTCCTTGGGGCTGACGGCTCCGCCGTTGCTGCTCGGGTTGTACGTGGGGGCGCGGCGTCGGCTGATGGAGAGTCTGCGGGAGCGGGCGGACAGTCTGGAGCGGGAGCTCCAGTTGCTGGCGGAGCGGGCGGAGGAGCGGGCCGAGTGGGCGCGGAACGAGGAGCGGACGCGGATCGCCCGCGAGATGCATGACGTGGTGGCCCACCGGGTCAGTCTCATGGTGGTGCATGCGGCCGCGCTGCAGGCGGTTGCCCGTAAGGATCCCGAGAAGGCGGTGAAGAACGCTGCGCTGGTGGGTGACATGGGGCGGCAGGCGTTGACGGAGCTGCGGGAGATGCTCGGGGTGCTGCGGGCGGGGGAGGGTGCGGGGCGGCGTGCGGCGTCGGCGCCGTTGGCGGCGGTCGGGGTGGCGGCTGCGGAGGCGGCGTCCCGGGTGGCCGATGAGGTGGGTGCGGCGGAAGGGCCGTGTCTGTCGGAGCTGGAGGAGCTGGTCGGGCAGTCGGCGGCTGCGGGGATGGTGGTGGATCTGTCGGTGGAGGGGGAGGCGCGTTCGTATGCGGCGACGGTGGAGCAGACGGCGTACCGGGTGGTGCAGGAGGCGTTGACGAACGTCCACAAGCATGCGGCGGGTGCGAAGACGTATGTGCGGCTGGCGCATCGTGGGGTGGAGATCGCGATGCAGGTGGAGAACGAGCCGCCGCCGGAGCCGGCTTCGGCGGGGGCGGTGCGGTTGCCGTCGGGTGGCAATGGCCTGGTGGGGATGCGGGAGCGGGTCGTGGCGCTGGGCGGTGTGTTTGTGTCGGGGCCGACGGATGCGGGCGGTTTCCGGGTGTCGGCGGTGATTCCGGCGGTGTAGGCCGACGGGCTCGATGGTTCGGCCCGTGCCGTGCCGTGCCGTGCCGTGCCCTGCCGTGCCGTGCCCTGCCGTGCCGTGCCGTGCCCTGCCGTGCCGTGCCGTGCCCTGCCGTCCCGTGCCGTGCCGTGCCCTGCCGTCCCGTGCCGTGCCGTGCCCTCCCGTGCCCTGCCCTCCCGTCCCGTCCTGTCCCGTGCCGTGCTGTGTCGTTCGGTCGGGTCAGCCGGTGGTGAGGCGGGCGGGTTCCATGCCGGCGATGAGGGTGGACAGGGCGTGCCCGATGTCGGGGCCGACGTACCAGTCGCCGGTGTGGTCGAGGGTGTAGACGCGGCCCTGGGCGTCGACGGCGAGGAGGGCGGCGGTGTCGGTCTCGGCGCCGAGGGGGCAGACCTCGGTGCCGAGGGCGCGGCCGAGGTCGCCGAGGGTGCGGGCGAGGTGGAGGCCGTGCAGGGGGTCGAGGTGGAGGGTGGCGGGGGCGATCTGGCGGCCGGGGCCGGTGGGGGCGATGCGGAGGCTGCCGAATTCGGCCCAGGCTTCGACGGCGGCGGGGAAGACGGTGTGCCGGTGTCCGGCGGGCGAGGTGTGCTCGCGCAGGGTGTCGGCCCAGATCTCCGCCTGCTTTATGTCCCAGCGTCCGGGTTGCCAGCCGGCGGCGCGCAGGGCGGCGTCGACGGGTACGGGGAAGCGTGAGGGGTGTCCCCCCGGTCGGGAGGGTCCGGGGCTGGGGGAGGAGGCGCGGTCGGGGTGCATCTGCCCTTCGATCGTCGTGTTCGCCGGGTCGTGCCGGAGGTGTGGGGTCGTGTCGGCGGGGCCGGGGTCCGGCCGTCGGTTCAGTGGTCGGCTGCGGCCGGGTCGACGATGCGGACGCCGAAGTGGGCGCTGAGGGCGGTGCAGGCGCGGCAGGGGGTGGCGAAGCTGCCGTGGAGGGGGTCGCCGTCCTCGCGTATGCGGCGGGCGGTGAGTTTGGCCTGTTTGAGGGCTTTGCGGGCTTCGCCGTTGGTCATGGGTTTCCGGGCGGCGCGTTTGCTGCGGGTGGCGTCGGCGGCGGCGATGTGCCGCGAGATGAGGATGGTTTCGGCGCAGCGGCCGGTGAAGCGGTCGCGCTGGGCGCTGGTGAGGGTGTCGAGGAAGTCCTGGACGAGGGGGTGCAGGGACGGTGCCTGGTCGCCGCGGGCGGCGGTGCCGGTGAGGGTGGCGCCGCGTACGGAGAGGGCCGCGGCGACGGTGGGCAGGATGCCGTCGCGGCGGTGCAGGAGGGCGGGGGCGGTGGGTGTGCCGGTGCCGCTCCAGCCGATGCGAGGGTCCCCGGCCCGCACGTCGTTACCTCCGGTCTGCAAGGTATTCATGATGGTCTTCCCCTCCCCGGGCGTCCCCCGAAGGACACAGAGTGCCAAATGCCGTGCCTGGTCGGGAAGCTGGGTCGGCGCGACACGCCCGGGTTTGGGCGGGCTGTCACGGCGGGGTGACGGCTGGTCACGGTTGCGGGGGGTCGGTGGTGGCGGGAACGCGGGGTGGGTGGGCCGGTGGATGCGGTGGGCCGGTGACCGGGGTTCGTGTACCGCATAGGCTGTCGCCATCCGCGATCGACACCGCCGTTCAGGCCAGAGAGAACGCCGCAGGGGGCAACCGCCATGACGACAGGTCGGCTCGGGCTGGGGGCACCGCCCAGCCGCCAGGCCGGGGCACAAGCCGCGCCGCCGAACGCGGCCTACGCCGGGCAGGTCGTGCACTTCCCGGATCCGGTCCGGGCGGCACGTCACCCGAGAGGGGTACGGGTCGACGAGCATGGTTACCCCGACTTCTCCGCTTATGCGCGTGCGGCGGCGGAGATCGCCGATCCACCGGAGGGTTTCGGGGTCGACGAGCTGCGGCTGACGGACTATGTGTCGGCGAACGCGGCGCTCGCGGCGTCGGGGCACGAGTTGTGGGACACGGTGCCGGATGTGGCGACGCCGCATGGCTGGACGTGGCATCACGTGGTGGGTTCGCGGCGGCTGGAGCTGGTTCCGGTCGATGTGAAGGCGTTGCTGCGGCATCACGGCGGGATCGCTTCGGCGCGGGTGGACCAGGGCAAGCGGGGGACGCGGCCGTTGCAGGAGACGCGTCCGGCGCACTTCGGGCTGCCGAAGTCGGGTGTGGCCGTGACGGAGTCGCAGGTGCAGGGCCTGGAGGAGGACCTGGGCTATCGGCTGCCGGGTGCCTACCGCTCGTTCCTGAAGGCGGCGGGTGGGTGTGCGCCGGTGGGTACGGCGCTCGATGCCGAGCTGGGGCTGCTGCTGGACCAGCCGTTCTTCACGGTGCGGGACGAGGCGGCGGTCAATGACCTGGTGTATGTGAACAAGTGCCTGCGCGACCATCTGACGAAGGACTATCTGGGCGTCGGTTTTGTGCAGGGCGGTCTGCTCGCGGTGAAGGTGAAGGGCGAGCGGCTGGGTTCGGTGTGGTTCTGCGCGTACGACGATGTGCGGGACGTGGATCCGTCGTGGCCGCCGGCCGAGCGGGTGGAGCGGTTGCTGCTGCCGTGCGGTGACGATTTCGACGCCTTCCTGTCGCGGCTCGCGGGCAGTCCGCCGGAGCTGGAGACGGTGGCGAATCTGATGGTGGACGGCGGTTTCGCGCGTGCCGTTCCGGTCTCTTCCGTGGGGGAGTGAGCTTCGGCGATGGTGACGTTCGCGCAGGCGCAGGAGCGCGCCGAGGAGTGGATCAACGGGGATGTCCCGGCGTACCAGCACCGTGAGGTGCGGGTGCGGGAGTTCGAGCTGGGTTTCGTGGTGTGGGGCGAGGACCGTGCGGAGGGCCCACGTTCGGATGCGGGCGGGCAGCGGCTGGTGATCGCCCGGGACAGTGGTGAGGCGACGCTGTGGCCGGCGCTCCCGGTGGGTGAGGTGATCCGCCGGTACGAGGAGGAGTACGGCCGTGGTGACGAGGTCGAGGACGCGGTGCCGGCGCCGGCTGCTGCGCGGGTGGATCTGAACCAGACGTCGTTCCTGCTGAGTCCGCCGGAGTGGTTGCAGGAGGCGGCGGACAAGCTGGGCCTTCCGGACCGGCGGTCGGGGGAGGGCTCGGGCGCTGCGGTTCCTGCGGCGGGCGTGGCCGGGGCGGACGCTCCTGCTTCCACTCCTGGTGCGGGTGCGGGTGCGGGTGCCGGTTCGGTCGGTCAGGGTTTCTCCAGCGGAGGAGCGCTTGCGGAGACGCAGGCCGGGGTGCCTGCGGTGACGGATGCCACCGCTTCGGCGGCTGCGGCTGCGGGCGTGCCGAGTGCGCCCGAGGTGCCGGCCGGGGCCACGCCGTGGGCCGGTACGGACACGAACGCGGAGGCGGGGGAGGACCGTTCGGTGCCGTTGCCCGCGACGGTGTTCGCACCGCCGTTGAGCGAGCAGGACGGCCCGGCTCCGCGGCCGCCGGCGGCGCTGTCGGACGCGAAGACGGCGTTGATGTCGGGGGGCAGCCAGTTGCCGCCCACGGCGGTGGCACCGGCGCTCGATGCCTCGAACGTGCCCGGAGCACAGGGCTTCCCGCCGCCCGGGGCACAGAACCACCCGCCGGGAGCGCAGGGTTTCCCGCCGGGAGCTCAGAACTACCCGCCCGGAGCACAGGGCTTCCCTCCGGGGGCGCAGGGCTTCCCGCCGCCCGAGGCGCAGAACTACCCGCCGGGAGCGCAGGGCTTCCCGCCGCCGGGAGTGCAGGGCTTCCCGCCGCCGGGAGCGCAGAGTGGCACGCCTGTCCCGGGTGCCCCGGCTGCATCCGGCGTTCCGCTGGGCAGTACGCCTCCGCCGCCTCCGGGCGCCCCGACCTACGGCTATCCGCCGGCGCCGGCGGCACCTGGCACGCCTCCGCCGGGCGCGCCGGTCCACACTCCGGCGCCCGGCACCCCGCCCGCGCCCCCTGCGGCTCCCGGTGCGCCGGGTGCGCCGGGTGCTCCGTCGGGCAGTACGCCTCCGCCGCCGCCTCCGGGCGCCCCGACGTACGGCTATCCGCAGGGTCCGGGCGCGCCGGTGGGCCCCGGCGGGCCGCAGGTCGCTCCTGGTTACGGCTATCCGCAGGCGCCGGGTGGTGCCCCGGATGCGCCGCAGTCTCCGGGCGGCCCCGGACGGCCGCTCGCGCAGAACGCCGGGGACATCGCGGACGCCGCGACGAGCAAGGCCGCGCCGCCGCCGCGCAAGGCGCGCGGCGGGGCGGGCGCTCCTCCGCCTCCGCCGGGTGCCCCTGGTGCGCCGGGCGCGCGTCCGGGGTATCCCGCGCCGCCCGTGCCGGGTGCGCCTTCCGGCCACCCCGCGTCGCCCGTGGCGCCCGCGCCGAGTGCGCCTGCGGGCGGGTATGTGCCGACGCAGCTCGTGTCCGCGCTCGGGCCCGAGGGGCCTGAGGGAGCGGGCGCTCCGGGTGTTCCTGGTGGGCCGGGGGGCGCGCAGACGCCGCAGGCTCCGGGCGTACCGAATGCGCCGGGCGCCCCCCATCAGCCCGGTGCGCCGGGTGCTCCGGGCACGCCCCCGGGCAGCGTCCACCACGCGGCCACGGTGCTGGCCGACCCGAGCCAGCTGGGAGCGGGCGCGCCGCCGGCTCCGGGCGCCCCGCAGCCGCCGGGTGTCCCGGGGGTGCCTGGTGCGCCTGGCATGCCGCAGCCGCCTGGTGCCCCCGCGGTTCCGGGCGCCCCCGGCATGCCGCCCGCGCCCGGCGCGCCTCAGCCGCCTGGTGCCCCTGGCGCTCCTGGCGTCCCGCAGCCGCCGAGCGCCCCCGGCGCTTCCGGAGGCGCGCATGGTGCGGTGCACCACGCGCAGACCGTGCTGGCGGCGCCCCCTGTGGGCGGCCCGGGTGTGCCCCCGCCGCCCGCCCCGGGCGGACTCGGCGCGCCGGGCGCTCCCGGCATGCCGCCGGGAGCCCCGGGTGCCCCGCAGCCGATGCCGCCGGGTGCCGTGCCGCCGGGCGGCCCGCTGCCGGGGCAGCCTCCGGCCTACGGCTATCCGCAGCAGGGGCAGCCGACGGTGGGCCCCGGGTACCAGGCCGTGCTGCGCTACCGCGCGCAGGACGGTTCGGAGCAGCAGCTGATCCGGCGTTCGGCGCCGGGTACGCCGCACCCGGAGTGGCAGATCTTCCACGAGCTGCGGTCGATGAACGTCCCGCCGGACCAGGTGCTGGAGCTGCACACGGAGCTGGAGTCGTGCGAGCTGCCGGGCGCGTACTGCGCGCGGATGATCCGGGAGCAGTGGCCGCAGGCGCGCATCACGAGCATCGCGCCGTACGGCACGGACCACGCGAGCCGGCAGCAGGGCATGCAGCAGTTGCTGGCGCACCAGGGCGAGCTGCACCAGGTGGCGGACGGTCCCGCGCGTCCGGCGCCGGTGCGGGCGCCCTTGCCGCCGGTGCAGGCCGCGCCGCCCGTCCCGCCGGAGGCCGTCGCGCAGGAGCTGGCTGCGGCGTTCGGGCCGGGGATCTTCCGGTTCGAGCAGCAGGCGGTGTCACGCCAGGGCGTGCCGCCGGTCGTGGCGCACACACTGGCGACGGCCGGGCTGCCGGTGGACCTGGGCCCGTTCTTCTGGGCACAGGCGCAGCCGGGCCGGCCGGTGCCGACGCTGGCGGAGCTGGCGGCCGAGCGCGGGGTGCAGCCGGCCTCGGACGCGGGCTCGTATCTCGTCATGGGCACGGACTTCGGCAGGGCGATCTGCGTCCAGTACGGCACCGCGAACATCGTTGCGGTGCCCGTGGAGGCGGGCCCCGGCGGTGCGCCGGTGGCGCCGCAGTTCGTCAACACCGGGCTGCCGGAGTTCGCGCGGTGCCTGGCGCTGCTGGGCCGGATGTGGCGGCTGCGGTTCGGGCTGAACCAGGAGCAGGCGGGCCGCTGGGCCGTCGACTTCCAGGCCCAGCTGGCCGCCCTGGACCCGGCGGCGCTCGGTTCGCCGGAGAGCTGGTGGTCGGTGCTGCTGGAGCAGATGTGGGACGGGCTGCTGTAGAGCAGGCGTCGTTGTGGAGCGGCCTGCCGTGAGGCGGGCCGCAGCGGTCGACGGGCCTGCGGTGAGGCAGGCGTCGTAGTGGGTCGGCCTGCGGTGAGGCGGGCGTCGTTGTGGAGCGGCCTGCCGTGAGGCGGGCCGCAGCGGTCGACGGGCCTGCGGTGAGGCGGGCGTCGTAGTGGGTCGGCCTGCGGTGAGCCGGGCGCCGTGGCGGGCCGGCCTGCCGTGAGGCGGCCGTAGCGATGGCACGGGCCTGCCCCGACGCGGCGCCGCAGTGGGACGGACGGGCTGCTGGGACGGGCTCCTTGGGGCTGGGCCGGCTGGGTCGTCCGGGCCGGCTGGGTCGTCCGGGGCCGGTCGGCTCTGTCGAGTGGGCCGGCAGCCGGGCGCGCACCGCCCTCAGTAGTCCAGTCCCGCGAACCACTCGCCCCGGCCGCCGGGGGTCAGGTCGAGCAGATGCCAGACGGGGTTGAGCAGGTCGATTCCGCGCTGGTCGATGTCCTCGTCCATGCGCGGGTGCATGGAGTAGAAGTGGCGGACCGTGCCGTCGCCGTCCCGGGTGAAGACCGAGACGGTGGAGTCCTGCTCGCCGTCCTTGTCCTCACTGCCCAGGTCGTACTTGAAGGTGCTGTCGCCGCAGCTCAGCAGGCGTAGGGCGGTCCAGCCGCGGGTGCGGGCGTGGGCGCGCAGCGTGGGCAGGTCGGCGGCTGCCGCGACGGCGAGATCGGCGTTCTGGGCGAGGTGGCGGGCGGCGCCGTTGAAGCCGTCGATCCACATGGTGCACATGGGGCAGGCGTTCTCCTGGAGCTTGCCGTACATGAAGTGGTAGATGATCAGCGGCCGGTCCGGGGCGGTGAACAGCTCGCCGAGGGTGACCTCGCGGACCGGGGTGTCGCCCGCGTCGAGGTCGGCGGGTCCTTCGAGGAAGACGTAGTCGTCGACCGGCGGGCCCTGCGGGAGTGCCCGTCGCCGGGCTGCCACCTGCTCGCGGTGGCGCATGAGTTCGATCTCGGCGAGGCGGAGTTCTTCGCGGGCGGCGAGGTACTCCGCGGACTCGCCGGGCAGTCGGGTGTGCCGCAGCATCGCGTCCTCCTGGGTACTGACCGTGACCGACCGTGACGTTCGGCCGGAGTGTCGCGTTATGAGCCTTTCCGTCCTGTACATCAAGATGTGCGCGAAATCATCATCTCGTGGTCCATTCGGCGGAGAGGGGTTCCAGGATGAGCGGCGCACCGGTGTCGCCCTACGGTTTCACGGCCGGGCGGGGGCGGGGTTACCGTCCCGAACAGGCCGATGCGTACGCCGCGGCCCTCTCCGACGACCGGGACGCCGCGTGGGAGCGTGCCGCGCGGCTGACGGTGCTCGCGCGGGAGATGGACGAGGAGCTCGTACGGCTGCGGGAGGTCGTGGCGCGGCTCGCACCGCAGACGTACGAGACGCTGGGGGAGCGTGCTCGGCGGATCTTCCAGTTCGGGCAGGAGGAGGCGGCGGCGGTCCGCGAAGGCGCGCGGCAGGAGGCGGGGGGCCTTGCGGACGAGGCGCGCACCTACGCGGAGCGGGTGCAGGGCGAGGCCCGGGCGTACGCCGACATCCTGCGGGCCGAGGCGGACGAGTACGCGCGCCAGCGCCTGCTTGCGGCGCGCGCCGAGGAGGACGACCTCCGTGTCTCCGCGCGGCGCGAGGCGAAGGAGAGACGTGGTGAGGCGCTCGCCGATGTGCGTGAGACGCGCGGGCGCTGCTCCGTCATGCTCGCCGAGCAGCAGAAGGAGTTCGCCGAGCGGCAGGCCGGGGCGGAGCGCGAGGCGAAGGAGCGCGCCGCCGCGTTCGAGGCGGACCATGTCGAGCGGGTCGCGCGTGCCGAGGCCGCGCTCGCCGAGGCCGAACAGGCGCTCGCCGATGCCCGGGCGTCCGAGGACCGGTGCCTGGGGCAGGCGCGCGAGCGTGCCGACGAGATGCTCGCGCAGGCGCGGGTGCACGAGGAGGGGGTCGTTCGGGAGACGGAGCGGGTGCTGCGCGAGCACGGGGAGACCTGGGACGAGGTGCAGGCCCAGATGGACCATGTGCGCAGCAGTCTCCTGTCCCTGACCGGGAGGGCGCCGGTGGAGTAGCAGGAGCCCGCCCGCGCGGGTGTGGCAGGGGGCGTGCGGCGCCCGGCCCGGCAGTGGGGCGCGGGCCCGGCAGGGGCGTGCGGTGCCGGGTCCGGCAGTGGGGCGCGGGCGTCAGTTGCCCCTGCGCACCGCCCCGGCCAGGATCCATCCCTCGACCGCCTCGTACTGGCGGCGCTGTTCCTCCGCCTTCCGGCGCCCCGAGGCCACCGTGCCCGCCCAGCCGAGGGCGAAGCCCAGCGGGATGGTGACGAGCCCTGTGGTCGTGAAGGGGAACCAGTTGAAGTCGGCGTCCGGGAAGAGCGCGGTCGGTGAGCCGGAGACCAGATTCGTCCCCGGCATCAGCGCCAGCACCGCCAGTGTGCCGCCGATCAGGGTGCACAGCAGGCCCGCGCGGGTGTAGCGGCGCCAGAAGAGTCCGTAGACCAGGGCCGGGGCGATGGCGGAGGCGCCCAGGCAGAAGGAGAGCGTCACCAGGGGCTGCAGAGTGCGGTGCTGGACCTGGATGGACAGCAGGATCGCCGGGATGCCGACCGCCAGTGCCGAGACGCGGGCCAGCATCATCTCGCGGCGGGCGGGCATCTCCTGGACGCGGGCCGCGAAGACGTCGTGGGCCAGGGAGTTGGCGCAGGCCAGGATCATGCCGGCCACCGAGGCCAGCAGGGTCAGGAAGATCGCCGTCGTCACCGCCGTGAACAGCAGGGTCTCCGCCGTCGACACGTCCGCGCCGAAGGCCGCCCGCGACCCCAGCAGGTACGCCGTGTTGCCCTGCGGGTCGGCGGCCGCGATCGTCGCGCGCCCGATCAGCGCGGTCGCGCCGAAGCCGACCACCGTGATCACCAGCACGAACAGTGCGACCGCCGACACCGCCCAGGACATCGAGCGCCGCACCTGACGGGCGCTGGAGGCGGTGTAGGTGCGCATGGTGATGTGCGGCAGGCAGGCGCCGCCGAGGACGACGGTGAGCTCCGACGTGATCATGTCCAGGCGCGGGTTCGCGCCGCCCGTGAACTCCAGGCCGGAGTGCAGGAAGGCGTCGCCGACCCCGCTCTGCCGCGCCGCCGTGTGGAACAGCGCGCCGGGGTCCCAGGCGAACTGGCGCAGGATCAGTACGGCGACGACGGCGCCCGAACCGAGCAGCATCACGATCTTCAGGATCTGGATCAGGGCGGTGCCCTTCATGCCGCCGATCGCCGCGTAGCTGATCATCAGCAGGCCGAGCCCGACCACGCATCCCGTCTTCAGCGAGTCGTTGGAGAAGCCGAGGATGAAGGCCAGTAGCTGTCCGGCGCCGGCCAGTTGGACGAGCATCAGCGGCAGCAGCGCCGCGATCGTCACCGCGCACGCCGTCATCCGCACCGCCCGGCCCGGCATCCGGCGGGCCAGGGCGTCGCCCATCGTGAACCGGCCCGCGTTGCGCAGCGGTTCGGCCAGCAGGAACATCAGCAGCATCAACGACAGGGTGGTGCTCAGTGCCAGCACGATCCCGTCGTAGCCGCACAGGGCGATCACCCCGCCCGTGCCGAGCACGGACGCCGCCGAGATGTAGTCACCGGCGATGGCGAGGCCGTTGCGCATCGGAGACAGGGATCCGTAGCCCGTGTAGAACTCGTCCAGGCCGTCCCGGTCGGGGCCGGTCATCACGCACAGCAGCAGTGTGATCGTCGCTACGGAGGTGAAGGCGACCAGCGACATCGTCTGCGCGGAGGCGCTGAAACCCGTCATCGTCCCGCCTCCCGTCGCGCGTCCACCTCGGCCAGCCTGCGGATGCGGTCCGCGAGCGGGTCGACGTAGCGCCGCGCGGTGTGTTCGTACAGCGCTATGGCCAGCCAGGTGACGGGGAGTTGGAGCAGGGCGAGCAGCAGGCCCGTGGGCAGGCCGGCCACCGCCGTGCTCGTCATGAACGACGGTGCGAACGCCGACAGGACCAGGAACAGGCTGAAGTAGCCGAGCGCCGTGAGCCCGGCCACGCGGCGCTGCCAGCGGGAGGCGCTGCGCAGGATGCGCAGGTCGCTGTGGTTGCCCAGGGCGGGGGGCGGGGTGCGGTGGGGGGCCGGTTCGGGGGCGGGCGGCTGGGGCTGCCAGGGGTAGGTGAGGTGCGGCGGGTTCGGTTGTCGCGGCGGATACGGGTACGACGGGGACGGGTCGTAGGACATCCCGGTCTCCTTGCAGGGCTCGGGTCCGTGGCGGCGGACCGCAGGGAGTTGGGGGGTGCGAGCCACGCACGCTACTCGCCCGTAATCGGAATGCGGAAGCTTTTCTCCGAACTGGCCGGTCGGTATGCGCTTACTGTGCCGGATACGCACTGACCTGGGGTGTTACCGCGATTAACTCAGACCTTTGAAACGGCTGTGCCGGTGTGAACACCGGCCGCGCGGGCGGCCGTTGGGGCTCAGTCCTTCAGGACCGGGAAGCGCCGCGGTGCCAGGACCAGCAGCACCAGGAACGCCAGCGCCGCCGCCAGGGACGCCCCCAGGTACACGGCGTGCACCGCGTCGGCGACGGCGTGCCGCGTGGCCTGCGGTGCCGTGCCGGAGGCCAGCCCGCGGGTGACGGAGTCCAGGTCGCCCGCGCCGCCCAGGCGTGCGGCCAGGACGCCGTTGGCGACCGCGCCGAAGACGGCCGCGCCGACGGTCTGCCCGGTCTGCCGGCAGAAGAGCACGGACGCCGTCGTCGTGCCGCGTTCCGCCCAGCCCACCGTCGACTGCACGCCCACGATCAGCGGGAGTTGGAACAGCCCCAGCGCCGCCCCGAGGAACGTCATCAGCAGCGTCGGCTGCCACGCCGCCCCCGGATACGGCAGGAACGGGAACGCCAGCAGGATCAGCGTCGCCGCGCCGATGCCGAGCATCGCGGTGTTGCGGAAGCCGATCCGCCGGTACACGTGCTGGCTGAGCGCCGCCGACACGGGCCAGGTCAGCGTCCAGACGGACAGGACGAACCCGGCGGCGACCGGGGCCAGGCCCAGCACCGCCTGCGCATACGTCGGCAGGAAGACGGTGGGCGCCACCATCAGCAGGCCCAGCGCGCCGAGCGCCAGGTTGACCGCGGCGATGGTGCGGCGGCGCCACACCCAGCCGGGGATGATCGGTTCGGCCGCGCGGCGCTCGATCACGACCACGAGCGCGACGAGCGCAAGCCCCGTGGTGAACAGCGCGAGGGACGGCGCGGACCACCACGGCCACGCGACCCCGCCCTGCACCAGCGCCGTCAGCAGCACGCCCCCGCACGCGAACACCGCCAGCGCGCCCGCCCAGTCGATGCGCGCCCCCTTTCGGGACTCGCGCGCCGGCTCATGCAGATGGCGCACCACCAGCCACAGCGCCAGGGCGCCGACGGGCAGATTGACCAGGAAGATCCAGCGCCAGTCGGCGTAGGCCGCGAGCACGCCGCCGATCCCCGGGCCCGCGACCGCCGACACCGCCCACACCGTGGACAGCTTGGACTGGATCCTGGGGCGCTCGGCCAGCGGATAGAGGTCGGCGGCGAGCGTCTGCACCGTGCCCTGCAGCGCGCCGCCGCCCAGGCCCTGCACGATGCGGAAGGCGATCAGCGCGCCCATGTTCCAGGCGAGGGCGCACAGCAGGGAGCCGAGCAGGAAGACGCTCGCGCCCGCGATCAGCACCGGCTTGCGGCCGAAGGTGTCCGAGAGCTTGCCGTAGACGGGCAGCGTGACGGTGACGGCGAGCAGATAGCCGGAGAACAGCCACGAGAAGACGGAGAAGCCGCCGAGGTCGCCGACGATCTGCGGGACGGCCGTCGAGACGATGGTGGAGTCGAGCGCCGCCAGCGCCATCGCGAGCATCAGGGCGGCCACGACGGCGCCGCGCCGGTTCGTTGCGGTGTGCCGCGCGGCGCCGTCGCGTATCGCAGGCTTCGTACCCCCCACGGGATTCCTTCCCCTTGCAGCGTGCATCTGTCGGCCGCGCACCAGCTTCCCACTTGACCCTCGCGCGACGGGAGGGTGGAGGCTCGCCGGGCCGGAGGGTGGAGCCGACCCCGAGAAGGACTCCACCCCACGGTGGACCACCCCTAGGGGTACCTCCGTACTACGGGTCGGGGGGCATTCGTACGTCCGGAGGACGAGAGGGGCCGTGTGCCGTCCTTAACCTGGCTTTAGGCCGCGGGGGGCGGCTGACCGAACCGACAGGGGTGGGGTTTTCCCCCGTACAAGAGGGGGTCGCGCGCCAGTGCGCGGCATGCCCGCCGGACGCGAGACTCGGCGACGAACCCGGAACGACGCACCGGAACACCCCGGCACATCCACCGATCTGCCAACCGATATAGGAGACATACCGTGACTTCGGCTGTGACCATTCCCAGGCATGGGGGCACTGGAGGGCGTACGGCCGTTGCCGCGCGGGCGCGGCAGGTCGTGAAGGCGTACGGGTCCGGCGAGACCCGTGTCGTCGCCCTGGACCACGTCGACGTGGACATCGTCCGCGGTCAGTTCACCGCGATCATGGGCCCCTCGGGGTCCGGCAAGTCCACGCTGATGCACTGCCTCGCCGGGCTCGACACCGTGACCGGCGGTCAGATCTACCTGGACGAGACCGAGATCACCGGCCTGAAGGACAAGAAGCTCACCCAGCTGCGCCGGGACCGCATCGGGTTCATCTTCCAGGCGTTCAACCTGCTGCCGACCCTGAACGCCCTGGAGAACATCACGCTGCCCATGGACATCGCCGGGCGCAAGCCCGACAAGGCGTGGCTGGACCGGGTCGTGGAGACCGTCGGCCTCGCCGGACGGCTCAAGCACCGGCCCACCCAGCTCTCCGGCGGCCAGCAGCAGCGCGTCGCCGTGGCCCGCGCCCTCGCCGCCCGGCCGGAGATCATCTTCGGTGACGAGCCGACCGGAAACCTCGACTCGCGCGCCGGCGCCGAGGTCCTGGGCTTCCTGCGCCGCTCGGTGGACGAACTGGGCCAGACCATAGTGATGGTCACCCACGACCCGGTGGCCGCCTCCTACGCGGACCGCGTGCTCTACCTCGCCGACGGCAGGATCGTCGACGAGATGTACCAGCCGACGGCCGATCAGGTCCTGGACCGCATGAAGGACTTCGACGCCCGGGGGCGCACGTCATGACCGTCCTGAAGACCTCGATGCGCAACTTCTTCGCGCACAAGGGCCGCATGGCCCTGTCGGCGGTCGCGGTGCTGCTCTCGGTCGCCTTCGTCTGCGGCACGCTGGTGTTCACCGACACGATGAACACCACCTTCGACAAGCTCTTCCAGGCGACGTCGTCGGACGTGACGGTCAGCGCCAAGGGCTCCTCCGACACCGGCCAGACCACCTCCCGCACCGGCAAGCCGCCGGTCATGCCGGCCTCCGTGGTCGGCGAGGTCAAGGGGGCCCAGGGCGTCAAGAAGGCCGAGGGCACGGTGTTCTCGACCTCGGTGACGGTCGTCGACCACGACCTCGACAAGCTCTCGCCCAGCAGCGGCGCGCCGACCATCGTCGGAAGCTGGAACGGCAACGACGCCCGCACCATGAAGATCACCTCCGGTGCGGCGCCCCAGGGCCCCGGCCAGATCATGGTCGACGCGGACACCGCCAAGAAGCACGATCTGAAGCTCGGCGACGACATCGGCGTGATCACCGTCGTGGGCACGCACCACGCGCGCGTGTCCGGCATCGCCACCTTCACCGTCACCAACCCCGGCGCCGCGATCTTCTACCTGGACACGAAGACCGCCCAGCAGACCCTGGTCGGCCGCACCGGCGTCTACACCAACGTCAACGTCACCGCGGCCAAGGGCGTCACCGACGCGCGGCTGAAGGCGAACGTGACCGCCGCGCTCGGCCACGGCTACAAGGTGCAGACCGCCAAGGAGGTCGCCGACGCCAACCAGAAGAGCGTCAAGAGCCTCCTGGACTTCATGAAGTACGCGATGCTCGGCTTCGCCGGGATCGCCCTTCTCGTCGGCATCTTCCTGATCGTCAACACCTTCTCGATGCTGGTCGCCCAGCGCACCCGCGAGATCGGCCTGATGCGGGCCATCGGCTCCTCCCGCAGCCAGGTCAACCGGTCCGTGCTGGTCGAGGCGCTGCTGCTCGGCGTGATCGGCTCCGTGCTCGGCGTCGGCGCGGGCGTGGGCATAGCGGTCGGCCTGATGAAGCTCATGGGCAACGCGGGCATGCACCTGTCCACCGACGATCTCACCGTCGCCTGGACGACCCCCACCGTCGGCCTGCTGCTCGGCGTGATCGTCACCGTCCTCGCCGCCTACCTGCCCGCCCGGCGCGCCGGCAAGATCTCCCCGATGGCCGCCCTGCGCGACGCCGGCTCCCCGGCCGACGCGAAGGCGGGCATGATCCGGGCCCTGATCGGGCTGGTGCTCACCGCCGCCGGCGGCTGGAGCCTGTACGCGGCCGCCACCGCCGACAAGGCCAAGGACGGCTCGGCCTGGCTCGGCCTCGGCATTCCGCTGACCCTGATCGGCTTCGTCGTCATCGGCCCGCTCCTCGCGGGCGGCCTGGTCCGCGTCCTCGGCGCGGTCATGCTGCGGATCTTCGGCCCGGTCGGCCGGCTGGCCGAGCGCAACGCCCTGCGCAACCCGCGCCGCACCGGTGCCACCGGCGCCGCGCTGATGATCGGCCTCGCGCTGGTGGCCTGCCTGTCGGTGGTCGGCTCCTCCATGGTCGCCTCCGCCACCGACGAGCTCGACAAGACCGTGGGCACGGACTTCATCGTCCAGCCGGACAACGAGCAGCTCATCACCCCCCAGGCGGTCAAGAGCGTCAAGGGCACCCCGGGTCTTGCGCGGGTCACCGAGTACCGGCCGACCACAGCGGACTTCACCACCCCGGACGGCCGGAAACTCAAGGACACGGACATCACGGCGGCCGACCCGACCTACGCGACCGACCTGCACAAGAAGACCGTCGCCGGCAACCTCGAGGACGCCTACCGGCCCGACTCGATGTCCGTCCACGAGAAGTTCGCCAAGGCCCACGGCATCCACCTGGGCTCGAAGATCACGGTGGCGTTCAAGGACGGCTCCACCGCCCGTCTGACGGTCCGCGCGATCACCTCCAGCGACGAGGTGATCGACCAGGGCGCCATGTACACCTCCATCGCCACGCTGGCCAAGTACGTGCCCGCCGACAGGATGCCGCTCGACCAGATGGTGTTCGCCTCCGCCAAGGACGGGCAGCAGGCGGCCGCCTACAAGGCGCTGAAGTCCTCCCTGCACCGCTACCCGGAAGTCACCGTGCGGGACCAGAGCGACTACAAGAAGGCGCTGAAGGACCAGATCGACCAGCTGCTCAGCATGATCTACGGCCTGCTGGCCCTCGCGATCATCGTCGCGGTCCTCGGTGTGGTGAACACCCTGGCCCTGTCGGTGGTCGAGCGGACCCGGGAGATCGGCCTGATGCGGGCCATCGGCCTCTCCCGCCGTCAGCTGCGCCGCATGATCCGCCTGGAGTCCGTGGTGATCGCCGTCTTCGGCGCGCTGCTGGGCCTCGGCCTGGGCATGACCTGGGGCACCACCGCCCAGAAGCTCCTCGCGCTGCAGGGCCTGAACGTCCTGGAGATCCCCTGGCCGACGATCATCGCCGTCTTCATCGGCTCGGCCTTCGTGGGCCTGTTCGCCGCCCTGATCCCGGCGTTCCGGGCGGGCCGGATGAACGTACTGAACGCCATCGCAACGGACTAGCGACCGACCGGGGGCCACTGCGCGCGGGCGGTGCCGGCCGGAGGGCCGCCGCGCGCGGGGGTTGCCGGCCGGAGGGCCGCCGGGTGTGGGGGGGTGCCGGCCGGAGGGCCGCCGGGTGTGGGGGGGGTTGCCGGCCGGAGGGCCGCCGGGTGTGGGGGGGTGCCGGCCGGAGGGCCGCCGCGCGCGGGGGGTGCCGATCGGAGAACCACCGCGTACGAGGGGTGCCGATCAAAGAACCACCGCATACGGGGGTTGCGGGGGAAAGACCCGGCGTCGGGAAGCGTTACGGCTTCCCGACGCCGGGTTTCTTTGCTGCTTGGTGGAGCTTGTTGCGTGGCCGGCTTTTGTTGCCTGGTGGAGCTTGTTGCGTGGCCGGCTTTTGCTGCCCGGCGGACCTTGGTGCGTGGCCGGCCTTTGTTGCCTGGTGGAGCTTGTTGCGTGGCCGGCTTTTGCTGCCCGGCGGACCTTGGTGCCCAGCCGCCCCCTGTTGCCCGGCGGACCTCCCTGCCCACTCGGAGTGCTGGGGGAGCGGTGGGAGTGTTGGGGCGTGGTGGGTTGTTCTGGGCCGGGTGGCGGGGTCGTGGTGGGGCGTGGTGGATGGTTCCGGTCCGGTCGATCGGGAACGCCGCGGCGGCCGTTTTTCTGTTTTCTGCCGACCGAGTCGGGTGGTGGGTGGGCAGAGGTCCGGGGAGCGGTGCGGCGAAGCCGCCTGGGCAGCTCCGGGTGCCGGCGTTGTCCACAGGGCGTTGTCCACAGGCCCGGCACCGGCAGGCGCAGCGTCGTACGCTGGAGACCCCCCGGCCCTCACACGAGTCGGGTAATTCGCGTTGCCCATAACCGGACGGAAAGCCTCCTCCATGAGCCTGCACGGTCTGCTCGACGCCGTCGTCAAGGACCCCGCCCTCGCAGAAGCGATCACCGCGGCCGCGGACGGCAACCGCATGCACGTCGACCTCGTCGGCCCCCCGGCCGCCCGCCCCTTCGCGGTCGCCGCCCTGGCCCGCGAGGCGGCCCGCACGGTCCTCGCGGTCACCGCGACCGGCCGGGAGGCCGAGGACCTGGCCGCCGCCCTGCGCTCGCTGCTGCCCGCCGAGGGCATCGTGGAGTACCCCTCGTGGGAGACCCTCCCGCACGAGCGCCTCAGCCCGCGCAGCGACACCGTCGGCCGCCGCCTCGCCGTGCTGCGCCGCCTCGCCCACCCCCGCCCGGACGACCCCGAGACCGGCCCGGTCTCCGTGGTCGTCGCAGCCGTGCGTTCCGTGCTCCAGCCGCAGGTCAAGGGCCTCGGCGACCTGGAGCCGGTGTCCCTGAAGACGGGACAGACCGCCGACCTGAACAGCATCGTGGAAGCCCTCGCGGCCGCCGCCTACGCGCGCGTGGAGCTGGTCGAGAAGCGCGGCGAGTTCGCCGTGCGCGGGGGCATCCTGGACGTGTTCCCGCCCACCGAGGAACACCCCCTGCGCATCGAGTTCTGGGGCGACGACGTCGAGGAGATCCGCTACTTCAAGGTCGCCGACCAGCGCTCCCTCGAAGTCGCCGAGCACGGCCTGTGGGCCCCGCCCTGCCGCGAACTGCTGCTCACGGACGACGTACGCGCACGCGCCCGCGCCCTCGCCGAAGAGCACCCGGAGCTGGGTGAACTGCTCGGCAAGATCGCCGAGGGCATCGCGGTGGAGGGCATGGAGTCCCTGGCCCCCGTCCTGGTCGACGACATGGAGCTGCTGCTGGACGTGCTCCCCGAGGGCGCCATGGCCGTGGTCTGCGACCCTGAGCGGGTCCGCACGCGTGCCGCCGACCTCGTCACCACCTCCCAGGAGTTCCTGCAGGCGTCCTGGGCGGCCACCGCGGGCGGCGGCGAGGCGCCCATCGACGTCGGCGCGGCCTCCCTGTGGTCCATCGCCGACGTCCGCGACCGCGCGCGTGAGCTGGACATGATGTGGTGGTCCGTCTCGCCCTTCGCGGCCGACGAGGAGCTGGACGCGGGCACCCTCAAGCTGGGCATGCACGCCCCCGAGACCTACCGCGGCGACACCGCCAGAGCCCTCGCCGACACCAAGGGCTGGCTCGCCGACGGCTGGCGCACGGTCTTCGTCACCGAGGCCCACGGCCCGGCCGCCCGCACCGTCGAGGTGCTCGGCGGCGAGGGCATCGCGGCCCGCCTCGACGCCGACCTCGGCGAACTGAGCCCCTCCCTGGTGCACGTCTCCTGCGGCTCGATCGACTACGGCTTCGTGGACCCGGCGCTCAAGCTCTCGGTCCTCACCGAGACCGACCTGTCCGGTCAGAAGGCCGCCGGCAAGGACGGCGCCCGCATGCCGGCCCGCCGCCGCAAGACCATCGACCCGCTCACCCTGGAGCCGGGCGACTACATCGTCCACGAACAGCACGGCGTCGGCCGCTACATCGAGATGGTGCAGCGCACCGTGCAGGGCGCCACCCGCGAGTACCTCGTCGTGGAGTACGCCCCCGCCAAGCGCGGCCAGCCCGGCGACCGCCTCTACATCCCCACCGACCAGCTGGAGCAGATCACCAAGTACGTCGGCGGCGAGGCCCCCACCCTGCACCGCCTCGGCGGCGCCGACTGGACCAAGACCAAGGCCCGCGCGAAGAAGGCCGTCAAGGAGATCGCCGCCGACCTGATCAAGCTCTACAGCGCCCGCATGGCCGCCCCCGGCCACACCTTCGGCGCCGACACGCCCTGGCAGCGCGAGCTGGAGGACGCCTTCCCGTACGCGGAGACCCCCGACCAGCTCACCACCATCGCCGAGGTCAAGGAGGACATGGAGAAGTCGGTCCCCATGGACCGCCTGATCTGCGGCGACGTCGGTTACGGCAAGACCGAGATCGCGGTCCGGGCCGCCTTCAAGGCCGTACAGGACGGCAAGCAGGTCGCCGTCCTGGTCCCCACGACGCTGCTGGTGCAGCAGCACTTCGGCACGTTCTCCGAGCGGTACTCGCAGTTCCCGGTGAACGTGCGGGCACTGTCCCGCTTCCAGACCGACACCGAGGCCAAGGCCGTCCTGGAGGGCCTGCACGAGGGCGCGGTGGATGTCGTCATCGGCACCCACCGCCTCTTCTCCTCCGAGACCAGGTTCAAGGACCTCGGCCTGGTCATCGTCGACGAGGAACAGCGCTTCGGCGTCGAGCACAAGGAGCAGCTGAAGAAACTGCGCGCCAACGTGGACGTGCTGACCATGTCCGCCACCCCGATCCCGCGCACCCTGGAGATGGCCGTCACCGGCATCCGCGAGATGTCCACCATCACCACGCCCCCCGAGGAGCGCCACCCGGTGCTCACCTTCGTCGGGCCGTACGAGGAGCGGCAGATCGGTGCGGCCATCCGCCGCGAACTGCTGCGCGAGGGCCAGGTCTTCTACATCCACAACCGGGTCGAGTCCATCGACCGCGCGGCGGCCCGGCTGCGCGAGATCGTCCCCGAGGCGCGCATCGCCACCGCTCACGGCCAGATGTCGGAGTCGGCCCTGGAGCAGGTGGTCGTCGACTTCTGGGAGAAGAAGTTCGACGTCCTGGTCTCGACCACGATCGTCGAGTCCGGTATCGACATCTCCAACGCCAACACGCTGATCGTGGAGCGCGGCGACACCTTCGGCCTGTCCCAGCTGCACCAGCTGCGCGGCCGTGTCGGCCGCGGCCGCGAGCGCGGGTACGCCTACTTCCTGTATCCGCCGGAGAAGCCGCTGACGGAGACGGCCCACGAGCGCCTCGCCACGATCGCCCAGCACACGGAGATGGGCGCGGGCATGTACGTGGCGATGAAGGACCTGGAGATCCGCGGCGCCGGAAACCTGCTCGGCGGCGAGCAGTCCGGGCACATCGCGGGCGTCGGCTTCGACCTGTACGTCCGCATGGTCGGCGAGGCCGTCGCGGACTACCGGCGTCAGCTGGAGACCGGGGAGATCGAGGAGGAGCCGCCGCTCGAGGTAAAGATCGAGCTACCCGTCGACGCGCACGTCCCGCACGACTACGCGCCCGGCGAGCGCCTGCGCCTCCAGGCCTACCGCGCCATCGCCTCCGCCAACTCGGAGGAGGACATCAAGGCGGTCCGCGAGGAACTCACCGACCGCTACGGCAAGCTGCCCGAGCCGGTGGAGAACCTGCTGCTGGTGGCCGGGCTCAGGATGCTCGCGCGGGCGTGCGGCGTCGGCGAGATCGTCCTGCAGGGCACCAACATCCGCTTCGCCCCGGTGGAGCTGCGCGAATCGCAGGAGCTGCGGGTCAAGCGGCTCTACCCGGGCACGGTCATCAAGCCCGCCGTGCACCAGGTGCTCGTCCCGCGCCCCAAGACCGCCAAGGTCGGCGGCAAGCCGCTCGTCGGCCGGGAACTGCTGGGCTGGGTCGGGGAGTTCCTCGCCTCGATCCTGGGGTCGTAGCCGAGGACGGGGCGCTCGCGGCGACCGGTTCGGCGAACCGGTGCAAGCGAGGCCCCGCGCCAGGCTCCCTGGACGGCCCCGCGCCAGGCTCCCTGAACGGCGTCGTGCCCGGCCCCGCGTCCGCCTCCGCTTCGGCGGTCCGCCGGGCGCGGCCCCGCGTTCGGCCCCGCTTCAGCGGTCCGCCGAGTGGAACAGCATCGCCGTAAGGGATCGGAACACTTCCTCGGGGTCCTGGTCGCCCACCGGGCCGTCGAGGTTGTGGCCGAGCAGCAGCGTGGCGAAGCCGTGGGCGAGGGACCAGGCGGCGACCGAGGCCAGGCGGGTGTCGGCGCCGCGGTCCTCGGCGGCGACCGTCGCCACGGCGGCGCGCAGCGCGTCCGCTGCCAGGGCACGGGCGGTGGTGAGTTCGAGGTCGTCGGCGCGCAGCAGTCCGGGAGTGAACATCACCTGGAAATGCGCAGGGTGCTCGCGGGCGAAGCGGACGTAGCGCACACCCGCCTCGCGCAGATCGGGCGCGTCCCTGACCGTCTCCGCCAGCAGCCCGTACCCCTCGGCCGCGATGGCGGTGAGCAGCCCGGTGCGGTCCTTGAAGTGGTGTGCGGGGGCCGCGTGCGAGACCCCGGCCCGGCGCGCCAGGTCCCGCAGGCTCAGCGCGGCGGGGCCGTCGGAGGAGATGACGTCGAGTGCCGCGGTGAGCACGGCGCGGCGCAGATCGCCGTGGTGGTACGGCCGCTGCGGTGCGGGGGTGGACTTCGAGGGGCTCATGGGCAGCAGCGTACGCCGGATCTAGCCATCGACAAGTTTGCACCATCTAGGCATTGACAAGTTTGAGTGGTCCGAGGCAATCTTGTCAGTGTCAAGTTCTGCTGAATCACAAACGGCCGGACAGGGGAGGGGGCGTCATGTCCCAGCACGTCGGCAAGGCCGCCGAAGGGGGAGAGGCAGTGGCAGTGGAAGAGGGGGGAGTGGTGCGCAGGGAGTCCGTCGAACCGGCGCAGGCGCGCCGGCTCTGGCACCTGCTGGAGCCCCTGCACGCCGTGCTCTACTACGCGCCCGAGGTGCTCGAAGAGGCGGCCGCGCTCGGATACGGCACGGCGGACCGCTGGCCGAGCTACTTCCCGTTGCGTGCCGCCCCGTTGGGCGCAGCCGGAGCCGAGCGCGTGGCCTCGGCCTTCTACAGCTTCAACCCGCGCATGGTCGCCGAGCACATCGACCCGGGATGGGGCACCGCAAGCCCGACGGAGGTGCTGGCCGCGCGTCTGCGGGGCATCGACCGGAGCTACCGCGCACTCTTCGGCGACCGTATCGAGGCCCCCGAGCTGGCCGAGGCCGCAGCCCTCGCCCGGCGCGCGGCCCTGGCGGCCGGCACCGCGGGCCGCCCACTCGCCGCGGCCAACGCCGAACTGCCCTGGCCCGAAGCCCCGCACCTCCAGCTCTGGCAGGCGGCCACGATCCTGCGCGAACACCGCGGCGACGGCCATATAGCCGCCCTGCTCCTCGCGGACCTCGATCCCGTCGAGTCCCTGGTGTCCTTCGCCGCGGCAGGTGCCGCGCCCGTCGAGCGCTTCGAGAGCCGCGGCTGGAGCGGTGAGGAGTGGTCGGCCGCCCGCGCGCGCCTCGCGGCCCGGGGGCTGGTCGAGGCGGACGGTACGGCCACGGAGGCCGGCCGCGCCCTGCGCCGTGACGTGGAGGAGCGCACGGACCGCCTTGCCGTCGGCCCCTGGCGGACCCTCGGCCGGGCCGCCATTGACCGCCTCACCGATCTCCTCGGCGACTACTGGGTCGCGGTCCTGTCCTCCGGGCTGCTGCCCTCGGAATCCACCCTGGGCATAGGCAAGGTGTGAGCTGGCGCGTGAACGCTCCCGGCGGGCTCCCCCTCCAGGGCGCCCCCTGCCCCAAGTCGAGCCCCGCTTGCCCTGAATCACCCCATTAGGTCCCATCTGGCGGACGGCGTAAGCCCGTTACCGTGGGGGACAAGAACGATTCGCCTGCCGAGGTGGGGCGGACCAGGGTGAGCAAGGGGGACGTATCGTGACGCGTCTGAAGGGCGGGGCGATCACCCCCGTGGTCGCCGGACTGCTGGCCGGGGCATTGCTGCTGGCCGGGTGCAAGGACGGCCACGGCTCGTCCGGGGGCGGCGGGCCTGCCGGTTCCGGCGCGCCGGCGGCGGGCGACGGCCGTGCCGTCAGCCCGCTGGACAACCCGGACGGCACGAAGCCGGGGCTGGCGGCGCTCACGTCCGCCGCGGACCTGGCGAAGGCGCGCTCGCTGATCGGGAAGGTGGCGACGAAGGGGCGCGGCCCGAAGACGGGGTACGAGCGCAGCAAGTTCGGCTACGCCTGGATGGACTCGGCTCCCGGTGGCATTCCGTTTGCGCACAACGGGTGCGACTCGCGGAACGACCTCCTCAAGCGTGACGGCGAGGACGTCCGCTTCCGCGCGGGCTCGGACTGCATCGTCATGTCGATGACGCTGCACGACCCGTACACCGGGAAGGTGATCGAGTGGACCAAGTCCCGTGCGACGACGGTGCAGATCGACCACGTCATGCCGCTGTCGTACGACTGGCAGATGGGCGCTGCGCACTGGCCCAAGGGCAAGCGTGAGGACATCGCCAACGATCCGCTCAATCTGATTCCCGTGGACGGGCCGGCCAACGGCGCGAAGAGCGACTCGGGACCGGCGACCTGGCTGCCTCCGGACAAGCGGGTCCGCTGTGCCTACTCGGTGCGGTTCGCCCAGGTGTCGTTGAAGTACGCGCTGCCGGTGACGTCGGCGGACAAGCGGATGATGCTGGACCAGTGCGCCGGCTGACGCAGGAATCAGCGGTTCCACTTGATCACCGTACGGTGAAGAAATGATCGGCGTCGTGTGACGTTCCGGCAAAGATGTTCACAAATCGCAAAGGTGTGATGGATAGCAAATCGGGCGGGTTCCGCAAGGAGTGGTCAAGGTCTGCGCAAGATCACCTCTTGGATCTGTCCACAGAATGTTCACAGCAGTCAAGATCGGCGCGTTTGTTTACCGTTCTTGATCGCTGGAGTCGAAGCCGTGCCTCTGTGGCCGCTCAGTCGTCGCCCACGCCCCGGGCGCCCCGCACGACCTCTCCGTCGTGTCCGCCGCGCACAGCGCTCCGTCGCCGTGGTGGTGCTCACCGCGCTGGCGCTGATGCTGACCACGGACCAGGCCCTCGCCGAGGGCCTGGAGCTGGGCCGCATCGAGCTGCCGAGCCTGAGCCTCGGCTCGCTCGCGTCCTGGCTCACCGACCCGCACTGGGGCAAGCTGCCGCACCAGCAGTCCGGCACGGCCGTCGGGCGCCGCCACCACGTCCCCGCCGACGCCACCGCCGCGCACCGCGGCGCGGGCCATGCCCCCGGCAAGGGCCACGGCGAACTGGGCGCCTACCACGCGCACAAGCCGGACACCAAGCAGGGCCGCAGCGCCGGCCGCGGCGCCTTCGACGCCAAGACCAGCAAGCGCAACGCCGGCAAGTCCTCGCGCACCGTGACCGTCTACAACAACGCCGACGGCTCCACGACCCGCGAGATGTACCAGACACCCGTCAACTACCAGACCGGCAAGGGACGCTGGGCGCCCATCGACGTGGACGTACGGGCGGGCCCCGACGGCCGCTGGCACGAGAAGGCCAACTCCCTCGCCGTCGACTTCGGCGCCAAGGCCACCGACTCCGCCCTGGCCTCCCTCGCGGTCGACTCCAGGCACCGCATCGCCTACACCCTCAAGGGCGCCGCCTCCGTCAAGGGCACCGCCCACGGCTCGACGGTCACGTACAAGCAGGTCCTCGACGCCACCGACCTGCAGGTCGCCCCCACCGCCACCGGAGTCAAGGAGTCGGTGGTCCTGCACTCCGCCGACGCCGGCACCTCCTGGACCTTCCCGCTCTCCCTCAAGGGCCTCACCCCCGTCCAGCACAAGAACGGCTGGATCGACCTGCGCGACACCTCCGGCAAGACCGTCGAGCGCATCCCCCCGTCGTACGCGTACGACTCGAAGGTGAACCGCCGCTCCGGCGACCCGGCCACCACCCACGACGTCACCTCCGAACTCGTCCACGCCAAGGACGGCTACGCGCTGAAGGTGACCCTGGACAGCCGCTGGCTGCACGACTCCCGCCGCGTCTTCCCGGTCACCGTCGACCCGACCGTCGACGACGGCTGGCTCACCACCTACGCCGAGTCCGGCGCCGACGGCGACCACTCCTACGAGCAGACCATCAAGGTCGGCTCCTACGACGCCGGCACCCACTCGGCGGTCAGCTTCTGGAAGCACTGGGACACCGCCTGGGACGGCAGCAAGAACACCGTCACCGAAGCCCACCTGGACGTCTTCGACACCTGGGCCTCGACCTGCACCCCCGAGCGGTTCGACGTCGCCCTGGTGACCAAGGACTGGACCCCCGAGTCCGTCACCAGCTACCCCGGCCCCACGCACGGCTCGTCCATCGGCAACCTGACGCCGAGCGTCCCCACCGCCTGCGCGAACACCGCCGGCGACCGCAGCGTCGGCGACTGGCTGAACGTGCCGCTGACCACCTCCGCCATCCAGGGATGGTTCAACGGCACCACCCCCGACTACGGACTGGCGCTCTACGCGTCGACCACGGACAGCCTGCACTGGAAGCAGTTCGGGTCGCTCAACAACCCCCGCAACGGCCCGCACATCCTGGTCACGTACACCGGCAACACCGCGCCGCAGCTGTACGAGCAGTTCCCCGCGGACAACGCCGTCGTCAACTCCACCCAGCCCGAACTGACCGCCTGGGCGGGCGGTGCCAACTCCACCGGCGGCAGCGCCAACCAGTACCTGTTCCGCGTCTACGACGCCACCGGCACCAAGGTCGCCGACTCGGGCTTGGTCGCCACCGGCGACTGGACCGTCCCGGCCGGCAAGCTCGCCTGGGGCAAGTCGTACAGCTGGACCGTCCAGGCCTACGACTCGGCCACCAATCTCTACTCGCCCGCGGACCCCTACCAGCTGTCCGTGCAGGTGCCGCAGGCCGTGATCACCTCCGGCCTGTCGCAGAACAGCAGCGACCACGGCTTCGACGCGTCCATCGGCAACTACACCACCTCCGACACCGACGCCTCGATCTCCACCGTCGGCCCGTCCCTGGACGTCGAACGCGACTACAACTCCCGTGACCCGCGCTGGACCGGCGCGTTCGGCGCGGGCTGGTCGAGCATCTTCGACTCCCGCGCGACCGAGCAGTACACCGCCGCCGGCGCCGTCTCCAGCGTCTCGGTGACCTACCCGGACGGCTCCCAGGTCGGCTACGGCAAGAACAGCGACGGGACGTTCACCCCCGGCAACGGACGCTTCGCCACCTTCACCTCCGTCAGCGGGGGCGGCTACAAGCTCACCGACAAGGACGACACCGTCTACACCTTCACCCAGTCCCTGGGCTCGGGCACCTACGGGCTCTACTCGGTGACGGACGCCAACGGGCGCACGGTGAACCTCACCTGGACCGGCGGACACATCACCCAGATGAAGTCCGCGGTCTCGGGCCGCGCCCTGAACCTCACCTGGAGCACCCCCTCGGGCGCCCAGGCCGCACACGTGGCGACCGTGGTCACCGACCCGGTCACCCCGGGCGACGGCTCCACCGCCCAGACCTGGACCTACGGCTACACCGGCGACCAGCTGACCAAGGTGTGCTCGCCGCTGTCCACCACCAAGTGCACCGCCTACGGCTACACCAGCGGCTCCGGCTACCAGAACGCGGCGGTCGACCTCGACCCGCACACCTTCTGGCCGCTGTCGGAGGCCTCCGGCTCCACCACGGCCAAGGACGCGATCCTCGACAACGAGGGCACCACGGACGCCGCCTACCAGAACGTCTCGCTGGGCCAGACGGCAGGCCCGCTGACCGGCTCCTCCGTGAAGGCCGCCACCTTCAACGGCACCACCTCCGACATCTCGCTGCCGAAGAACCTCGGCAACGACACCGACTCCGGCGCGCTGTCCCTGTGGTTCAAGACCTCGCAGGGGCCCGGCGTGCTCTACTCGTACGCCTCCCAGCCGATCGGCTCCGGACAGGCGGCGGGCTTCTACACCCCGTCCGTCTACGTCGGCACCGACGGCAAGCTCAACGCCGAGTTCTGGTACAGCGGCGGTGAGAACCCGATCGTGTCCACCGCGTCCGTCGCCGACGGCAAGTGGCACCACGTGGTGCTGTCCGCCTCGGGCAACTCGCAGACGCTGTTCCTGGACAACACCAAGGTCGGCTCGCGCACCGGCACCGTCTCCATCCAGAGCGCCGACGCCTTCGGCAAGAACCAGGTCTTCAACTACCTCGGCACCGGCTTCCTCGGCGGCGACTGGCCCGACGAGCCGCACCACTCCACCACCGCGCCGGACGGCTACGCCACCTACTTCAACGGCTCCATGGCCGACGTGGCCTGGTACAGCCACCCGCTGGTCGCCGCCGACGTCAACGCCCTGTACACGTACGGCACCCACGGCACCAGCCTGCTGAACTCCGTCACACGGCCCTCCGGCAAGACGTTCGCGGCGATGCAGTACGACGCGAACACCACCAACCTGAACCAGCTCACCGACGAGAACGGCGGCGTGTGGAAGCTCGGCGCGCCCACCGTGACCGGGTCCAGCGACACCTACCGCGGCGCCGTGCTCGGCGCGGCGCCCTCCGAGTACTTCCGCCTCGGCGAGTCCGCGGGCGCCGCCACGGCCGTGGACCAGGTGCACGGCGGTGACGGCACCTACAGCTCCGTGACCCTCGGCGCGTCCGGCCCCTTCAGCGACGCCAAGGCCGCCGGCTTCGACGGGACCGCGTCCAAGGTGGCCCTGCCCAGCGGTTCGATACCCGCCGCGGGCCCCGAATCGGTCAGCATGTGGTTCAAGACCGCGACCGCCAACGGCGTGCTGCTCGGCGCGTCCAAGGACCCGCTGACGTCCAGCACCACCCCGGCCGGGTACACACCCGTGCTGTACATCGGCAGCAGCGGCAAGCTGTACGGCGAGGACTGGTTCTCCGGCGGCACCACCAAACCGCTCGCCTCCGCCGCGGCGGTCACCGACAACCAGTGGCACCACGTCGTGCTCGCCGCCTCGGCCACCGGCCAGTCGCTCTACCTCGACGGCGCGCTGGTGGGCACCCAGACCGGCACCGCCGCGATGACCGGCCAGTCCTACGCCTACGCCGGTGCCGGCTTCCTCGGCGGCAACTGGCCGGACGAGCCGCACAACAGCAGCACCGACAACACCGGCTACCCGACCTACTTCAAGGGCTCCCTCGCGGACGTCGCCCTCTTCCGCTCGCAGCTGGCCGACGCCGATGTCGCCGGGCAGTTCCAGGCGGCGAAGAACTCCACCGGCCTGCTGCCGGTGAAGACCGTCAAGGTCACCTCGCCGGCCAACTCCACGCTGACGTACACCTACGACGTCACCAACGGCAACCGCGCGCTGACCGAGACCGACGGCCTCGGCAACCGGACGAGCTTCGGCTACGACACCGCCGGCTTCGAGCACACGGTCACCGACCCCAACGGCTCGATGACGGTCACCGGCCACGACGTCCGCGGCAACGTGGTCTCCTCCACGTCCTGCCAGGACCAGGCCGCGAACAAGTGCAACACCGAGTACTACGCGTACTACCCGGACGACACCACGGCGCAGCTGACCACCGCCGACCCGCGCAACGACCAGCTGCTGACCGAGCGCGACGGCCGCTCGTCCTCCGCCACCGACGACACCTACCTCACCAAGTACACCTACGACCCGGCGGGCAACCAGACCGGCATCACCGGCCCCGCGGTGTCCGGCTTCCCGGACGGCCGCACCACCACGACCGTCTACAGCGACGGCACCGGCGCCTACCCCTCCGCCGACGGCGGTGTGGTGCCCAAGGGCCTGCCGGTGAAGACGGTCAGCCCCGGCGGCGCCGTCAACCAGGTGTCCTACTTCAAGAACGGCGACGTGGCCTCCACCACCGACGCCGTCGGCCTGGTCACCTCGTACAGCTACGACGGCCTGGGCCAGGTCACCGGCCAGAAGGTGGTCTCCGACACCTACCCGGACGGCCTGAACACCACCTACAAGTACGACGCCGCCGGCCAGGTGACCGAGGAGCACGACCCGCAGCTCACCGACCGCGTCACCGGCGCCACGCACGCCGCCGTCACCAGCACGGTCTACGACGAGGACGGCGACACCACCTCGCAGACCGTCGCCGACGCGAGCGGCGGCGACCACGCGCGCACCCAGACGTGGACCTACGACGGCTACGACCACGTGCTGACCGAGTCCGACGCCAACGCGGCCGAGAGCGCCTCCGACGGCAACACCACCACGTACTCCTACGACTCCGCCGGCAACAAGACCAAGGAGGTCACCAGCGCCGGCAACGAGACCCGGTACACCTACGACGACAACGGCGACCTGCTCACCCAGGGCCTGATGTCCACCGGCGACCCGACGAACCCGCAGTCGCCCACCCTGGTCACCGAGTCCTCCCGGGCCTACGACCCGGCCGGCCGCCTCGCGTCGATCACCGACGCGATGGGCAACACCACGTCGTACACCTACACCGACGACGGTCTGACCGCGACGGTGAAGCGGACCGGCGCCGACGGCCACAGCACCTACGTGCTGGAGTCGGACAGCTACGACGCGGCCGGCAACCTGCTGCAGTCCACCACGGACAACGGCGAGACCGTCAGCAAGTACACCGTCGACGCCGCCTCCCGGACCACGTCCACCGAGTTGGACCCGACCGGCGTGGACCGGGTGACCACCCTGTCGTACACGCCGGACGACCAGGTCGCCACCGAGAACGACCACGACGCCTCGGGCTACGACCGCACCACCACCGACACCTACGACGACATGGGCAACCTGCTCAGCGAGACGCTGTACGGGGACGCCTCCGGTCACCCCGCGGGCTGGTGGAAGCTCGACCAGGACTCGGGCACCCATGTCACCGACGCCTCCGGCACCGGCAACTCCGCCACCGCCTCCGGCGTCACCTGGAGCGACGACGCCGCGAGCTTCGCCGGCACCGCCGGACAGCAGATCGCCACCAACGGTCCGGTGCTCGACACCACCGCGTCCTACACGGTCTCGGCGTGGGTGAAGATGAGCTCGCTGCCCACCCACAACGCCACCGTCGTCGCCCAGACCGGCACCACCAACAGCGCGTTCATGCTCCAGTACAACTACGCGCACACCGGTGCGCCGCTGTGGAGCATGGAGCAGACCAGCAAGGACGCCTCCGGCACCACCTTCCCGGCGGCGTACTCCACCGCCGTGCCGGCCACCGGCGCCTGGACCCAGCTCGTGGGCGTCTTCGACGCCTCCACCGGCGCGGTCAAGGTCTACGTCAACGGCACCCTGTCCGGCTCCGGCACCAACACCGCCCCGTGGAACGCCACCGGCCCGCTCACCATCGGCCAGGCCAAGTACGCCGGCGGCTCCACCGACCAGCTGCCCGGCTCGGTCTCCAACGTGCAGGTCTACCAGCGGGCCCTGTCCACCACCGAGGTGTCCTCGCTGTACGGCAAGGGCCGCGGGGGCGGCACGGTCGGCTCCTCGGACGCGCAGACCACGAAGTACGCCTACGACAAGCGGGGCCTGCCGACGTCCATGACGGACGCCGAGCAGCACACCACCGACTACGCCTACGACGAGGCCGGCAACCTCGCGGTCACCACCGCGCCCGCCGTCCAGTCCGAACCGGACGGCACCACCGCCTCCACGCTCCGACCGGTCACCACCAGCGGCTTCAACACCTTCGGCGAGGCCGTCGAGGAGCGCGACCCGGTCGGTCTGGTCACCAGCACCGCGTACGACGCCGAGGGCAACAAGGTCTCCGAGACGCTGCCGCCGTACACCCCCGACGGCGCCTCGTCGCCCAACGCGGGCACCACCGTGTACACCTACGACAGCGAGGGCAACCAGACCTCCGTCACCTCGCCCGGCGGAAAGACCACGTCGCACCTGTACGACCAGATGGGCAACCTCGTCCAGACCACCGCCCCGGACGGCACGAAGACGCACGCCGCCTACGACGCCGACGGCGAGCAGCTGTCGGCGACGGACCCGACCGGCGCGCAGACCCAGGCCACGTACGACTTCCTGGGCCGTCAGCTGACGCAGACGACGCTGGAGCGCTATCCGTCGACCCGGACGCTGACCACCACCAACTCCTACGCCGTCACCACCGGCAACCCCTACGGCGCGCACGCCGCCTCCACGACGTCGCCCGGCGGCGTGACGACGGCGTACGGCTACAACCGGGCCGGTGACATCACCTCGGTCACCGACGGGGCGGGCAACACCACCCGCTACGCCTACGACTTCGAGGGCAACCGCGCGAAGACGACCCTGGCGGACGGCACCTACACGACGACCGACTACAACGCCGACGGCGACCCGACGGCCACGCGCTCCTACGACGCGGGCGGCACCAAGCTCTGGGAGACCTCGCAGGCCTACGACGGTGTCGGCAACATGACCGCCACCACGGACGCCAACGGCCACACCAGCCGCTTCACCTACGACGCGGCCGGCACCATCACCCAGGAGATCCAGCCGGTCGACGCGTCCACGTCGATCACCACGACCTTCGGCTACGACGCGGCGGGCAACCGCACCCGTTTCACCGACGGCCGCGGCAACTCCTGGCGCTACACGTACACGCCGTGGGGCCAGCAGGAGAAGGTGATCGAGCCGACCACCGCGAAGTACACCTCGGCGGCCGACTCGACGACGACCTTCGCCTACGACGCCGACGGTCAGCTGACGAACGCGACGCTGCCCGGCGGTGTCACGACGGCGATGACCTACGACGCCAACGGCCAGCTGAAGACGATGTCCGGCGCGGGCGCCGACGCGGCCACGGCCGAGCGGAGCTTCACCTACGACGCGGACGGCCGGGTGCTGTCGGCGGACACGGACGAGGCGGGCATCGCCGGGGCGGTGGACCACCAGAACGCCACCCACGACGCGTTCACCTACGACGACCGCAGCGACGTGCTGACCGCCTCGGGTTCGGCGGGCACCTCCGGCTTCGCCTACAACGACGACGCCCAGATGACCTCGCGGACCGACGCGGCGGGCACGACGACGTACGGCTACGACACCGCCGGACGCCTGTCGACCCTGAACGACCCGGCCACGGGCACCCAGCTGTCGTACTTCTACGACCAGCTGAACCAGCTGAAGACGGTCAAGTACGGCTCCACCGGCCAGACCCGCACCTTCGGCTACAACAGCGAGCACGAGCTGACCAGCGACGTGCTGACACAGGGCGCCTCCACCCCGGCGAGCTTCGCCTACGGCTACGACAAGGACGGCAACCTGACGTCGAAGACGACGACGGGTGTCTCGGGCGCGTCCACCAACACCTACGGCTACGACTGGGCCAACCGCCTCACGTCGTGGAACGACGGCACCAGGACCACCACGTACGGCTACGACGCCTCGGGCAACCGCATCCGCAACGGCGCGGACGTCTACACGTACGACGAGCGCGACCAGCTGACGTCGGACGGCGTGCACAGCTACGACTACTCGGCGCGCGGCACGATGACACAGGAGTCGTCAGCGTCCGGCGGCACGGTCGCGTACCGGACGGACGCCTTCGGCGGCCAGATCGCGGCCGGTGAGCAGTCGTACACGCTGGACGCGCTCGGCCGGAACATCTCCGACCGGGACACACAGGCGGACACCACCCGCACGTTCGCCTACTCCGGCGCCGACAACACCATCGCCTCGGACGAGGACAACAGCTACACCTACGACCCCTCGGGCGGTGTCGTCGGCATCAAGCCGGGCGGCGGCAGCGGGGTGCTCGCCCTGACCGACCAGCACAACGACGTGGTGGGCACCTTCACCGCGGGGGCGACCTCGCTGGCGGGCTCGGTCTCCTACGACCCGCTGGGCAAGGTGGTCTCGCCGACCGACACCGTCGCCGGCCACCTGGGCTTCCAGTCCGGCTGGACGGAGCCGGGCACGGGCAACGTGGGCACGGCCTCCCGCTGGTACGACCCGAACAGCGGTGTCTTCCTGAACAAGGACAGCATCTCGCTGGACGCGGTGCCCAACTCGGTGGCGGCGAACCCGTTCGCCTACGTCGACGACAACCCGCTGGCGGGCACCGACGACTCGGGCAACTGCTCCTGGTACGACGTGGTGTGCGGCGCCAAGAAGGTCGCGCACCATGTGAGCCACGCCGTCAAGCACGTGGTGCACAAGGTCTACCACGCGGTCAAGCACGTGGCCCGCAAGGTGGTCCACGCCGTCAAGCACGCGGCGCACAAGATCGTGCACCAGGTGCGGGACGTCTACCACGCCACCGTGCGCGTGGTCCGGCGCGTGTACCACTACGCGGCCAGACACGTCAGACGCATCTATCACCGGGTGGTCCATGCGGTCCACTCCGCGTACCACAAGGTCTCGCGCGCGGTGCACCGCGTGGTGCACGCGGTGAAGAAGGCGGCGCACAAGGTCGCGCACGCCGTGAAGAAGGCCGCGCACGCGGTGGCCCATGCGGCCAGGACCGCGTACCACGCCACGGTCACGGCGGCGAAGTCGGCGGCGAAGTTCGTCAAGCACCATGCGGCGGCGATCACCTCGTTCGTGGTCTCCACGGCGGTGTTCGCGGGCTGCGAGGCGATCACGGGCGGCGTCGGCTCCATCGGCTGCGCGGCAGCCGCGGGCGCGGCGGGCTCGCTGGTCGAGCAGGGCTTCAAGTGCGCCGAGAACGGCGGCGGCGACTGCAGCGCGGGTGCGTTCGGCGAGTCGGCGGTCGAGGGCGCGGTGGCCGGCGCGGCCGGCGGCCTCCTCGGCAAGGTCGGCGGCTCCCTGCTGGCCAAGGCGGCACCGAAGGCGATGAAGGTCGTCGGCGGCCTCTTCGGCAAGGGAGTCACGGACGCCGGGGAGTCGGCGGCGGCGGATGCCACGGACGGCGCGGCCTCGGCGGCGGAGTCGGAGGCGGCGGGGACACGGGCCCAGTCGCACTCGGACGACGCGGGCGGTGCTGCTGAGGAATCCGGGCCGAGCTGCCGGATCCCGCACAGCTTCACGGGGTCGACCCAGGTGCTGATGGCCGACGGTACGACCAGGGCGATCGACCGGATCCGGGTCGGTGACACCATCGCCAACTCGGTGCCCGGGGCCGCCGGTACGGAGGCGCACAAGGTCACCGACGTGATCGTGACGCACACGGACCACGACTTCGTGGACCTGAGGGTCAAGTCCGCGGGCACCTCCGCGGACAAGGCTGCGGGCACGTCCGCGGGCGGCAAGTCGGTCAAGTCCGGCGTGAAGGCCGTGGCCAGGAAGGCGGCCCGCAAGGCGGCCTTCGGCCTGGCGGCTTCGGCGGCGGTGCTGGGCGCCCTGTCGGGCGGCCACGGTCACGGCGTCACCCACCAGCCGGCGACGGCGCCGGTGGCCGCGGTCGGCACGGCGGCGCCCGCACCGTCCGCACCCTCCGCACACGCGGACGCGCACCTGACGACGACCTTCCACCACCCCTTCTACGACGAGACCCGGTCGGCCTTCGTCGAGGCGAAGGACCTGAAGCCCGGCGACGTCCTCCAGACGCCGTCCGGAACGACCGAGGTCACCGGTGTGCGTCTGTATCGCGCGAACACCACGACGTACGACCTCACCATCGGCAGCCTCCACACGTACTACGTGGCGGCCGACGGCGTCCTGCTCCTGGTCCACAATGCCAATCTCCCGGATGTCTGTGGTCCGATCACAAAGAGCACGCATTTTGCGAAGGTGACGGTTCACGACGCGGACGGGCATATGATCGACTCGTATTCCCTTCGCAGTGGAGCCACGACTCCGGAGGAAGCCAGCCTGGGTGTCGGAAGGGCGCGTCAGGCGGTCCACACCGAAAACCGGGCAGCCAGAGCAGCCGGCGGCGCTCCGATGATCGGTGATCACGTCATCGTGGATGATCCCTTCTTCGCGGCCAGTCCTGTGCCTGAAGGCGGATGGGTGAAAATTACAGGCACCAAGCCGCCATGTGGGAACTGTCAAGGGCAGATGAGAGCATCTGCCGAGGATACGGGCGCCACGTTCGAATATCATTGGCCAAATGAAAAGGGCGGAATGAATATGTGGTCGTCGGACGACTGATGGCCGAATTCTGCAGAGGACTGCTGCGAATCGGTGGACCTCCATAGAAAATGAGGCTCCTGTTGGATGTGGTTTCGGCCCAGAGTCGAGAGCATTCGGCAGGGGCCTCGCTTTCTCGAAATCGATATACCATCGATTTGCCGGCGGGCTCCCTTGTGTCGGTCTGCGGCAGTATCATCCATGGCATGACTGTCTCGCCAGAAGAAGCAAGGTGCGAACTCTGTGGCCGGCCGCTGGATGCCCAGCACTCTCATCAGGAGCATGGCGTCTCCGCGGTGGTCAGGGAGGGTCGGCGGGTGGAGTATGTCGTGGTGGAGGTGCGTGGGGCGGTGGCCCACTATCAAGCCGTCGATGATCCGTCCAAGACGAAAAGGACGGGGGCGGTCGAACTTGCGCAAGAACTAGGGATTGATGCATCGACTCTCCCCGGTCGCCATTACACCTGCTTGGTGACGCCTGCGGAGTACGGCGTTATTCGGAGTGAATTTAGGCTCCCCTAGATTCCACCTCTCCACCTTCAAGGCGCCTCCCGTTCATGCCGAGGCGGCCCGCTTGTGACGACGGGAAGCGGTGACGCGTGACGACGGCACAGGGAGTACTTTCGGTCGCGATCCGTACGGGTTTGTCCCCTGAGCTGCGAAAGATCGGGTTCATCGGTTCCGGGCCAGTGTTCGAGCTGCCGGACTGCAAGACGTGGCTGCTGCTCGGGATTCAAAAGTCGTCAGGGGTGACTGCGACCCAACTGCGCTTTACCGTCAACGCTGCCGCCGTGCCCAAGGGGCAATGGCAGGAACTGCTGGACGCAGGTGCGAAGTTCCCCGACCGCCCCAGTCCGAACAAGGTCTACGGAAAGTGGGCCTGGTGGAAGAGGATCGGGGAACTGATGCCCGGCGGGCAGGATTTCTGGTGGACCGTCACGGCCGACACGGATCCGGGTGAGCTTTCCCGCAAGGTCGTGTCGGCGTGCGTGGATTACGCGGTACCCGCGCTGCGGGAACAGGGGCAGCTGGGTCGATGATCCTCTTCCCGTGGCGGGCGAGCGTCCCGCCACGGCCCGCAAGTCCCCGATGACCAGGCCCTTGGCTCCTTCTCAATGTGAAAGCTCCCAGTGAACCCTTTTGTCGCCACAGCCGGCACCGTCCTGCTCGGCTACGCCGCAGTCTCCATCCCCGTGAACGCCCGAAAGGCACGCGCCAAGCGTGCCGCCGCAGCGGCGAAGAAGCCGATCGTCATCGATCCCGCCGCGTACGGACTCGTCCCGGGCGACCGCCTCGACGCCCGCTCGGCGGGTCCCGACCCGGAGGCCGACGCCGTCGCGGCCGCCGCAGCCGCGGGTGACTGGCGGCAGGCGGCCCAGTACCTGGCGGGAGCCGGCCAGGACGGGGACCTCAGGTGGTACAGGCTCGGCATCCTGGCCCACACGGCCGCGCAGGACGACTCCTGGCTCCGGGCCTGGCGCGCCGAGTACGCGCACGACCCCGCTGCCGCCCTGGTCCATGCCGATGCCCTGGTCGTGCTCGCCGGCGAGGCGCGGGGTGCGAAGCGGGCGAAGCACACCACCGCCGAGCAGTTCGAGGGCTTCCACCGGTTGCTGGCCCAGGCGCTGTCCGCCTGTCAGGAGGCAGCGCGCATGGCACCCGAGGACCCCGGCCCGTGGGTGGCGCAGATCTCCATCGCCCTGGGCCTGGGCTGGTCGCACGACGAATTCCGTGCCCTGTGGGCCGAGATCGTGGCGCGCGACCCGTACCACTTCGGCGCCCACACGGCCGCCCTGCAGTACTGGTGCGCCAAGTGGCGGGGTTCCGACGAGCTGATGTTCGCCTTCGCCGAGCAGGCCGCCGCCTCGGCGCCGCGCGGAAGTCTGCTGCCGGTACTGCGGCTGTACGCGCTCTTCGAGCACGAGCACCAGGAGGGCGACCGTGCGGTCTACCGGCAGCCGTCCACGGGCCCGGCCGTCGATGCCACGCTGGACGCCGTCGCCCAGGTGCCGCCGGCCCACCACCGGTTGCCCCTGGTCCGGCATCTGCTGGCCAACGCCCTGTTCCGCACGGAGCGGTACGCGGAGGCCGTCGAGCAGTTCCACGCGATCGGCGGCCACATCGGCAGCGTTCCGTGGCACTACTCCGCGGACCCCGCCAAGGCGTTCATCCACGCCCGCACCAACACCTTCGCGGAATGGGAGAAGGCCGGCCGCCCGGCACCGCCGTCACGTGCCGCGCGCTGAAGGAGACCGCATGCCCGGCACAGTGACCGTCGAGGTGCGGCTTCCCTCGCACCAGCGATCAATGGTCCCCCTGGCGGACCTTCCGGGCCTGTACCGGGCGCTGCCGTCGGACGTGTCCCTCGGGCCGACCCTGGACGAGGTGAGGCGGAGGCATCACCTCCGACGGGAACAATCTCTGCCCCCCCAGGCGGTGCAGGGGGCTAGAGCAGGTCACCGGAGGTGCGCGCAGACCTCTGTCAGGACTTCTTCTGGGCGGACGCCGTCTTCAGGGACGTCACGATCCGCTCCGTCAGCTTCTTCGCCGTCGCCGCCCCGTTGTCGTGGCCGTCCGTCGACATCACGCTGACGACGTTCGTGCCGACCTGGGCGGCGACGAGCGTCGCGCCGTTCTCCCAGGCAGAGTCGGTCAGGGTGACCGTGTAGGCCGCGTCGCCCAGCGCCGGGGTCGCCGCACCGCTCACCTTCACCTTCGAGTGGGTGTCGGAGTCGGTGAAGCCGGTGCACGCCGTGGCCGTCTTCTGCACGGCCTTGAGGACGTCCGCCGCGGTCTTCCCCCGGTAGGCGTCGATCTCCTGCCCGATGTCCTCGGAGGTGTTCTTGCTGACGTAGTCGTTCTGCGCGAAGGACACCCCGGAGATCCCGGTGATCTCGATCCAGCCGGTGCCGCTCAGCTTCGTGCAGTCCGGCTTGGCGGCGGGCGCCGCCGACGGGGGCGTGTACGTGCCGCCGGTGTCCCGGGCCCCGCTCGGGTCGACGGCGAAGCCGGAGGCGAAGAACGACGCCGGGGCGAGCGCCTTCTTCAGCTGGGTGCCGGTGAGCAGACCGGCGTTCGGGTCCTTGGCGGGAGAGGAGGTCGCCGTTGCCTTGGCCGACGCGGACCCGGAGGTGCCGCAGGCCGCCAGGGCCAGCGGGAGCGCGGCCACGGCGAGGAGACGGGCGGCACGGGCGGGGCGGGACGGGATGTGCATGTGAGTCCTTCTGATGAGGCAGGGGCCGAGGGGGTGGCCAGCGGACCCTATGACGCGCAGCGGACGCACAGTTCATGCACAGGTAAGGGCATGATCAACAGCAGGTCAAGGCGGGTGGGACGGTGAGGGGTGCCCGCCCCTGTCACCCATGACGCGGATGTTTTTGCCGTTGCTTGAGAGAAGCGTGTGGTCTCCATGGGGTTCCTTTTTCCGTTCGCTGAAACCGCATCGGTTACTTTGCGAACCGATTACGGCACCGGGGAACGCGTCGGCAGACGCCCGCACACGCCGTATCAGGGGGCCAGCAACTTTTTTCCAGCGGACGTACGTCGCCCGACCGCCGTCGTACGCCGCTCCGCACGCACGCGCGCACACGCGCACAGAGCAAGGGGTGGGGATGGCCGAGCACCGGCAGTCGAAGAAGCGCAGGTACGTCACGTGGGCCGTGGCCGGGGCCGCCGTCGTCGCGGGCGGCGGAATCGCCGCGCAGACCTCGATGGCCGCCACCACCTGGCCGGCCCAGAAGACGTTCACCGGCCGTGCCTTCGACACCTGCACCGCCCCCTCGCTGTCCGCCATGAAGGCCTGGCACACCGGGTTCTACGGCGCCGCGGCCGTCTACGTCGGCGGCAAGAACCGCGGCTGCGGCCAGCCCAACCTCACCGCCTCCTGGGTGAAGTCGGTCAGCTCCCTCGGCTGGAAGCTCATACCGCTCTACGTCGGCGCCCAGCCGCCGTGCCAGACCAGCTCCAACCCGGAGAAGCTCACCGCCTCCACCGCCTCCTCCCTCGGCACCAGCGACGCCAACGACGCCGTGGCCAAGGCCGCCGCGCTCGGCATGAAGGCCGGCAGCGCGATCTACCTCGACATGGAGCCGTACGACACCACGAACAAGTCGTGCAACGACGCCGTGCTCACCTACGTCCGCTCCTTCGACAAGCAGCTGCACGCCAAGACGTACCGGGCCGGTTTCTACGGCTTCACCAGCTCCAGCGCCAAGGCCATCGCCACCGCGAGCAACAAGACCGACCTGCCGGGCAACCTCTGGTACGCCCTGTGGGACCAGAAGAACACCACCACGTCGGACTGGCCCTGGGGCTCGACCCAGTTCACCAACCACAGCCGGGCCCACCAGTACATGGTGAACAGCAAGGAGTCGTACGGCGGCGTCACCCTCACCGTCGACCGCGACGCGTGGGACGCGCCCGTCGCCATCACCGGCTGACCGACGCAGACGGCACGGCCGCACAGGTCCGGCCGCCACTGAGACCCGGGGGCGGGCAGGATCCGGCGGCCGGCGCCGGAGCAAGGCAGGAGAGCAGGTAGGACGTGGCCAAGCAAGTACGGCAGGTGGCGCAGGGGCGCCCGGCGAAGCAGGCGCAGGCATCGGCGGGCGGCCGGCTCGCGGTGTTCGGCCGCGGTGCCGACGCATGGCTGCGTACCCTGCGCGGGCGCGGCATCGCCCTCGCGGCGGGCGCGGTCGCCGTCGTCGGCGCCCTCGTGGTGACCGGCGCCCTGCTCTTCCGGCACGACGACCGGCCGCCGATCCCCGACACCCGCGCCCGGCACTACACCGAGACCGACGCCTGCCTGCTCACCGGCAAGGACGGCGTCAACGGCACCCCGGCCGCCGACGTGTGGCAGGGCATGCAGGACGCCTCCCGCACGACCCACGCCAGGGTCAGCTACGACCAGGTGACCGGCGAGCAGAACGCCGGCAACGCGCGGCCGTTCCTCAACGGGATGCTGCAGCGCTCCTGCGACGTCGTCCTGGCCGTCGGCCGGCCCGAGGTGACGGCGGCCGTCCAGGCGGCGCCGCGCTACGGCAAGGTCGGCTTCGTGCTGGTCGGCGGTGGCGGCGCGGGCGGGAACGTGACCACGGTCCGCGCCGGCGACGGGCTGCGCGCGGACGTGGCGGCGGCCGTCGAACGGGCGGTGCACGGCCGGCGCTGAGCGGTCCGGGGGGCGGGGCAGTACCGGAACACCCGAGGAATCGTTGGTCGAATGGGTTGGCCAGAGCTTGGCCGCTGCCTACCATCGATCACCGCAAGACTTTGTGCTCCGTCGCACAATCTCCTCAGGAGGTTTCCTTGCACCGCCGCCGTCGCACCGCGCTCGTCCTCTCCGCCGCGATCGCCGCCGCGGCACCCCTCCTCACCGCCTGCGGAGGCCAGGCGCACGCGGGCGCCGCGGCCGTCGTCGGAGGGCAGCGGATCACCGTCGCCCAGCTGGAGAGCAGGGTCAACGAGGTACGCAAGGCACAGCGGGCCGCGGTGCCCGACGAGACCCAGTACCAGCAGGTCCTCTCCTCCACCGCCGGCCTCACCCGCGACACCCTGCACAACATGGTTCTCGACCGGGTGCTGCACCGCGCCGCGCAGGACGAGGGCATCTCGGTCACCCGCAAGGAGGTCGTGCAGATGCGCACCGGCCTGGAGCAGCAGGCCGGCGGTGCCAAGGGGCTGGAGACGGCCTGGCTGCAGAAGTACGGTGTCGCGCCCGCACGCCTGGACGACAACCTCCGCCTCCAGGTCGAGGCCCAGAAGCTCGCCGCGAAGCTCGGCACCGACACCACCCAGCCCGCCTTCTGGAAGGCCCTCTCCCAGGCCTCCGGGGAACTTCACATCGACCTCAACCCGCGCTACGGCTCCTGGGACGTGCAGAAGAGCAGCCGTGTGGACGCGAAGACGCCGTGGGTGCGGGACGTCACGACGGGGACGCAGCAGCAGTCGGCGTAGGCCCCAGGACGGGGCCAGGGGCCGGAAGCCACGGGCCGGAAGCCAGGGGCCAGGCCAGGGGCCGGAAGCCAGGGGCCGGAAGCCAGGGGCCGGAAGGCAGGGGCCGGAAGCCGGAAGGCAGGGGCCGGAAGCCAGGGGCCGGAACGGCAGCGGACAGGGCTTCCGGTCATACGATCACAGGACCTGCTCGGCCCTGTGGACGACCGAGCCCCTGCCGTCGCGCCGTGCGTTACGTTCGGATCGTGAACGAAACCAGCCCCGAAGCCGCCCCCGGCCGCATCGTCCTGCTCACCACCAGCCACCGCGTCGCGCCCGGACTGCTGTCCTGGCCCGCCTGGCAGGCGCTGCGCACCGCCGACGCCGTGCTGTGCGCGGACGGCGCGCATCCGCAGCTGCCGTATCTGCGCGAGGCCGGGATACCGGTGGCGCAGGCGTCCCCCACCGCCCAGGAGCTGGTCGACGCCTGCGCCGGCGGGCGGACGGTGGTGGTCGTGGCCACCGGGGAGGGAGAGCCCGCCCTCACCGACGGCCTGGCACGCCTGGCCGGCAGCGGCCGCGTCGCCATGCCCGAGCTGGAGCTGCTCCCCGCCTCCTACGACCTGCCCGGCGCCCGCCTCCTCGACCTCGTCCAGGTCATGGACCGCATCCGTGCCGAATGCCCCTGGTCGTCCCGCCAGACCCACCAGGGGCTGGCGAAGTACGGCATCGAGGAGGCCTACGAACTGGTCGAGGCGATCGAGGCCGGCGACCGCGAGGAGCTGCGCGAGGAGCTGGGCGACGTGCTGCTCCAGGTCGTCTTCCACTCCCGCATCGCCGAGGAGGACCCGGACGCGCCGTTCTCCGTCGACGACGTGGCGGGCGGCATCGTCGCCAAGCTCATCCACCGTCATCCGCATGTCTTCGGCGACGAGAAGGCCGAGACACCGGAGGACGTCAAGGAGCACTGGCTGCGCACCAAGGCCGAGGAGAAGCAGCGCACTTCGGTCACCGAGGGCGTCCCCCTCGGCCAGCCCAGCCTCGCCCTGGCCGCCAAGCTCGCCTCCCGCGCCCGCACGGCCGGGCTGGACGTGCCCCTGCCGCAGGGCGAGGGCGTCGGTTACGAACTGCTGGCGCTGGCCGTCCGGGCCGAGGCACAGGGAGCGGACCCGGAAGCGGCGCTGCGGGCGGCGGCGCGGACGTACCGGGATGCGATCAGGACGACCGAAGGAGCGCCCGGAGCGGAGGGGGAGAGCGAGGCGGTCCTCACCGAGAAGCCGGATACCGTCAAGGAGTGACCGACCAGCCCCGCCTTCCGACGGCTCCCGACCTCTTCACCTGGGAGTTCGCCACCGACCCCTACCCCGCCTACGCCTGGCTCCGCGAGCACGCCCCCGTGCATCGGACACGGCTGCCCAGCGGGGTCGAGGCCTGGCTGGTCACGCGGTACGCGGATGCCAAGCAGGCCCTCGCCGACCAGCGGCTGAGCAAGAATCCCGCGCATCACGACGAGCCCGCGCACGCCAAGGGGAAGACCGGCATCCCCGGTGAGCGCAAGGCCGAGCTGATGACGCACCTGCTCAACATCGACCCGCCGGACCACACCCGGCTGCGCCGGCTGGTCAGCAAGGCGTTCACGCCCCGCCGCGTCGCCGAGTTCGCGTCCCGGGTGCAGGAGCTGACCGACCACCTCATCGACGGGTTCGCGGGCACGGGCTCCGCCGACCTGATCCACGAGTTCGCCTTCCCGCTGCCCATCTACGCCATCTGCGACATGCTCGGCGTCCCGCGCGAGGACCAGGACGACTTCCGGGACTGGGCGGGCATGATGATCCGGCACGGGGGAGGACCGAGGGGCGGGGTGGCGCGGTCCGTCAAGAAGATGCGGGGCTATCTCGGCGACCTCATCCACCGCAAGCGCGAGGCCCTGCCCGCGGAGCCCGCCCCGGGCGAAGACCTGATCTCCGGCCTCATCCGCGCCTCGGACCACGGCGAGCACCTCACCGAGAACGAGGCCGCCGCCATGGCCTTCATCCTTCTCTTCGCCGGCTTCGAGACGACCGTCAACCTCATCGGCAACGGCACCTACGCCCTGCTCACCCACCCCGAGCAGCGGCGCCGGCTGCAGACGTCCCTGGCCGCCGGGGAGAGGGACCTCCTGGAGACCGGTGTCGAGGAACTCCTGCGGTACGACGGGCCCGTGGAGCTGGCCACCTGGCGGTTCGCCACCCGGCCGCTCAGCATCGGCGGGCAGGACATCGCCGCCGGGGACCCGGTGCTCGTCGTCCTCGCCGCCGCGGACCGCGACCCCGGCCGGTTCGCCGACCCCGACGTGCTGGACCTGTCCCGCCGGGACAACCAGCACCTCGGCTACGGCCACGGCATCCACTACTGCCTCGGTGCCCCCCTCGCCCGGCTGGAGGGCCAGACCGCTCTCGCCACCCTGCTCACCCGCCTGCCCGACCTGCGGCTCGCGGCCGATCCGGCCGAGCTGCGCTGGCGCGGCGGACTCATCATGCGCGGCCTGCGCACGCTTCCCGTGGAGTTCACGCCCGCGCCATGAGCGCGTCCGCCCGGGCGCACAGGAACACGTCCGCCCGGGCGCGCACGGCAGACGTCAATTCTGTGATCTTCACGTGATCTGTGCGGCATTAACTTGTGACAAGTGATCGTCTGCCTATACGTTCACCCATCAGCGCGGCGCCCAGCTTCATCCGCCGCGCCCCTCCGTTGTCGCACGAAAGGCTTCCGCATGCTCTCCGGGAACGGTCGTCACCGTCGCCCCCGTCAGGCTCCGGCTCTCCTCGTCGCGGCCGGAGTGACCGGCTCCGCCATCGCCATCCCGCTCCTCGGCGCCGCGAGCGCCAACGCGGCCGACGGCACCACGTGGGACAAGGTGGCCGAGTGCGAGAGCGGAGGTTCCTGGAGCGCGGCCACCGGCAACGGGTACTACGGCGGCCTGCAGATCTCCCAGGACGACTGGAACAGGTACGGCGGCTCGCAGTACGCCTACAGCGCCGACCAGGCCAGCCGCTCGCAGCAGATCGCCGTCGCCGAGAAGATCCTCGCCGACCAGGGCACCACTCCCTGGGCCACCTGCGCCCTGCTCTCCGGTCTGACCTCGAACTCCGGCTCCGTGGACGTCGACACGGGTGTCGGCGGCTCGGGCTCGTCGGACCAGGACGCGTCGGGCTCCGGTGACTCCTCCGGGTCCAAGGACTCGTCCGGCTCCGCCGGTGATTCCGACTCGTCCGACCTGCCGGATTCATCGTCTTCGTCACCTTCGTCGGACTCGTCGGACTCCTCCTCCGAGACGACCGCCAAGCCGTCCTCGGGCGGGGACACGGACTCCGGCAAGGGTCAGGGTAAGAACGAGGACAAGGTGGACAGTAAGGGCAACACCGCTGAAACCCCCAAGTCCGACAAATCCACCTCGCCCGGTTCCGGGGGCGCGCAGGGGAGCGGGTCGGCCACCACGGATCCCGCTACGGAGGATTCGGACAATTCCCAGCAGACCGGCGGCTCTTGGAGCCTGGTGGACACCGGCGCCCTCACCAGTGGCGGACGCCACCGTGGCGGCAGTGCGGATGAAAACATGACAAACGGTCAGGATGCCACCTCGTCGGGCCGCCACGCCTCCCGTGATGCGGGCACCTACACCGTCCGCGAGGGCGACACCCTCGTCTCCATCGCCGACTCCCTTGGTGTCGACGGCGGATGGCACGCGCTCTACGCCGGGAACAAGAAGGTCATCGGCACCGACCCGAACGACATCACCCCCGGTCAGGCCCTGGATGTCACTGCGGAAAAGGGTGCAAAGTAGCGGGAGTTGACGCCCCGCTTCACGCCTAATGTCCGTTTTGGCGAAAGTGTGGGATGAGTCTCAGAAGCCCTGATCGTCTTTGAAATTCCGCCGTGGGCATGTCTACGGTCAAGGCCGCTCGTCACCACGAGCCCCGGCAGTCGCAACGCCGAATCCTGCCAGCGGTTGCCCGGGAACAGTCGTCGCGTCATGCGCCGTAGGCAGGAGCGGGGGACCCAAGGTAAGTGCCGGGCCCAGCAGTTGAAGCTGGATCCGGCTTGGGGTGAAGCCGTGCCTCTCCAGGAGGTGCGGCCGGGCAACTCAACCGGCCCGAACCCGACAGCTCACCTCGCAGGCGTCGGTGAGGGGATCGATCCATGCTGTTTTCCGGCAAGGGCAAGCACCGTCGTCCGTCCAAGGCCACTCGCGTCATCGCGCTGGCCGGTGTCACCGGTGCCGCTGTCGCCGCCCCGCTGATGGCGGCCGGCAACGCCTCCGCCGCCACCACCTCCGAGTGGGACGCGGTCGCCCAGTGCGAGTCCGGCGGCAACTGGTCCATCAACACCGGCAACGGCTACTACGGCGGCGTGCAGTTCTCCGCCTCCACCTGGGCCGCCTACGGCGGTACGCAGTACGCCGCGCAGGCCAACCAGGCCACCAAGGCGCAGCAGATCGCCGTCGCCGAGAAGGTCCTCGCCGCCCAGGGCAAGGGCGCCTGGCCGGTCTGCGGCACGGGCCTGTCCAGCACCCCCAACAACGGTCCGGCCCCCACCACCGAGTCCAAGACCACCGGGTCGAAGACCGCTGCGCCGAAGACCACCGCGCCGAGCACCACCACCCGCTCCACCGACCCGCAGGCCGCCTCCCGCTCCGCCGAGCGCCCGGCCGCGAGCAAGACCGTCACCACCCCGGCCGGCAAGAAGGTCAAGAAGGGCGACGGCGAGTACAAGGTCGCCACGGGTGACACCCTCAGCTCCATCGCCGAGAAGCACGGTGTCAAGGGCGGCTGGAACAAGCTGTTCCAGCTGAACAAGGACATCGTCGAGGACGCCGACCTCATCTACCCGGGCCAGCAGCTGCACCTGAAGTGACACCTGGCTCCCACCCGGACCACAGCGCCCTCACAAGGCCGGCCCCCACTCTGAAGGCCTCGTGAGGGTCATCCCCCCGTCCCCACGGGCTCCCCGCCCCGGCGCGTGTTCCCCCGTACGCGCCGGGGCGGGGTTGTTTGTTCCCCCGCCCGGCCGCCCCGCCCGGCCGCCCCGCCCGGCCGCCCCGCCCGGCCGCCCTGCCCGGCCGCCCCGCTCCGTGTCCCCGCCCCGTTTCCCCAGTCTTCGGCCGGGCCTCATCCGGACGTCCCTTTGTTCCGTGCGTAAACAATGGGTACGGTCTCCCTGTCCACGGGCGGTCGGTCGACGGTCGGCGCCCCCGGGACGGTTAGGCTCTAGTCGCAAGGCACACCAGCCCGCACAACCAGCGTCACATCCACGAAGGAGATGCTCGTGCCGTCCATCGACGTCGTCGTAGCCCGGGAAATCCTGGACTCCCGAGGCAACCCCACGGTCGAGGTCGAGGTCGGCCTCGACGACGGCAGCACGGGTCGTGCCGCCGTTCCGTCCGGCGCCTCCACCGGTGCCTTCGAGGCCATCGAGCTGCGCGACGGTGACCCGAACCGCTACCAGGGCAAGGGCGTGGAGAAGGCCGTCCTCGCCGTCATCGAGCAGATCGGCCCCGAGCTGGTCGGCTACGACGCCACCGAGCAGCGCCTGATCGACCAGGCCATGTTCGACCTGGACGCCACCGACAACAAGGGTTCCCTCGGCGCCAACGCCATCCTCGGCGTCTCCCTCGCCGTCGCCCACGCCGCCTCCGAGGCCAGCGACCTCCCGCTCTTCCGCTACCTGGGCGGCCCCAACGCGCACCTGCTGCCGGTGCCGATGATGAACATCCTGAACGGCGGCTCGCACGCCGACTCCAACGTGGACATCCAGGAGTTCATGATCGCCCCGATCGGCGCGGAGTCCTTCTCCGAGGCCCTGCGCTGGGGCACCGAGGTCTACCACACCCTCAAGAAGGTGCTGAAGGGCCGCGGCCTGTCCACCGGCCTCGGCGACGAGGGCGGCTTCGCCCCGAACCTCGGCTCGAACCGCGAGGCCCTCGACCTCATCCTCGAGGCCATCAAGGAAGCCGGTTACGCCCCCGGCGAGCAGATCGCCCTGGCGCTCGACGTCGCCGCCTCCGAGTTCTACAAGGACGGCACGTACCTCTTCGAGGGCAAGGAGCGCTCCGCCGCCGAGATGACGGAGTACTACGAGGAGCTGGTGGCGGCCTACCCGCTGGTCTCCATCGAGGACCCGCTGTTCGAGGACGACTGGGCCGGCTGGAAGGTCATCACCGACAAGCTCGGCGACAAGGTCCAGCTGGTCGGCGACGACCTGTTCGTCACCAACCCCGAGCGCCTCGCCCGCGGCATCGAGGAGGGCACCGCCAACGCCCTGCTCGTCAAGGTGAACCAGATCGGCTCGCTGACCGAGACCCTGGACGCCGTCGAGCTGGCCCAGCGCAGCGGCTTCAAGTGCATGATGTCCCACCGCTCCGGCGAGACCGAGGACGTCACCATCGCCGACCTCGCCGTCGCCACCAACTGCGGCCAGATCAAGACCGGCGCCCCGGCCCGCTCCGAGCGCGTCGCCAAGTACAACCAGCTGCTGCGCATCGAGGAGATCCTCGACGACGCCGCGGTGTACGCCGGCCGCAGCGCGTTCCCGCGCTTCAAGGGCTGAGCGTCCCCCGCACGTCCGCCCGGCGGACCGTCGGGCGCGGCAAGGGCTGACCCGCACAGGGGCATGACCCAGCCAGTCGTACGTACGTCCCCGTACTCGGTCCCGTACCGTGTGCGGGGACGTACGCACGTGAAAGGGGAGGCGGAGAGCCAGATGGCCGTGAAGGACCGGGACCGTTTCTCCACCGCGACCAGGCTCAGGCTGCTCGGCGAGCAGACGGCGGCCCGGGTCTACCGCTCCCAGACCAAGCGGCAGGCCCGCCGCTCCCGGCTCACCGGGCGCGCCGCGCTGCTCGCGCTGGTGCTGTGCTCGCTGATCGTCGCCCTCGCCTATCCGATGCGGCAGTACGTGTCCCAGCGCGCCGAGATCGCCGACGTACAGCGGCAGCAGCGGCAGGCCCGCCAGCGCGTCGAGCAGCTGCGCGACCTCAAGGCGCGCTGGCAGGACGACGCCTATGCCGAGCAGCAGATCCGGCGCCGGCTGCACTATGTGATGCCCGGTGAGACCGGGTACGTCGTGATCGACCCGGGCGCGGCCAAGCAGTCCCGCGCCGGTCTCGGGGCCGCCCACCGGCCCTGGTACGCGAACGTCTGGGACGGGGTCGACAAGTCCGATGCCTCCGACCAGTGAACCGACAGAAAGACAGCTGAAGACAGTCATGGAAACGCCTCCGCCGCCCACTCCGCGCACCGAGCCGACCGACGCGGACGTCGAGGCCTTCAAGCAGCAGCTCGGCCGTCCGCCGCGCGGGCTGCGGGCGATCGCGCACCGGTGCCCGTGCGGGCAGCCGGACGTCGTGGAGACCGCCCCGAGGCTTCCGGACGGCACGCCCTTCCCCACGACGTACTACCTGACGTGCCCGCGTGCCGCCTCGGCGATCGGCACGCTGGAGGCGAACGGCGTCATGAAGGAGATGTCCGACCGGCTGCAGAGCGACCCCGAGCTGGCCGCCGCCTACCGGGCCGCGCACGAGGACTACATCCGGCGCCGGGACGAGATCGACGTCCTGGAGGGCTTCCCGAGCGCGGGCGGCATGCCCGACCGTGTGAAGTGCCTGCACGTCCTCGTCGCCCACTCGCTGGCCGCGGGACCGGGCGTGAACCCCCTCGGCGACGAGGCGATCGCCATGCTGCCCGAGTGGTGGGCCAAGGGGCCGTGTGTCGTGCCGGGCGCCGCCGCGGAGTGACCGCCGGGCACCCGTCGTCCCGCAGGGTCCGGCTCCCCGGACCCCCGGCCCCGTCCATCCTCCACCCGGCCCCGCCGGCCGGAACGCCGAAGAGAAGGATCTGCCCATGACCCGCGTCGCCGCCATCGACTGCGGTACGAACTCCATCCGTCTGCTGGTCGCGGACGCGGACCCGGAGACGGGTGAACTCGTCGACCTGGACCGCCGGATGACGATCGTGCGGCTCGGCCAGGGCGTCGACCGCACCGGCCGGCTCGCCCCGGAGGCGCTGGAGCGGACCTTCGCCGCCTGCCGCGAGTACGCCGGGATCATCAAGGAGCACGGCGCCGAGAAGCTCCGCTTCGTCGCCACCTCCGCCTCCCGGGACGCGCAGAACCGCGAGGACTTCGTGCGCGGCGTCCTCGACATCCTCGGCGTCGAGCCCGAGGTCATCACCGGCGACCAGGAGGCCGAGTTCTCCTTCACCGGCGCCACCGCGGAACTCAAGGGCCGTGACGACCTCACCCGGCCCTACCTCGTCGTGGACATCGGCGGCGGCTCCACCGAGTTCGTCGTCGGCGACGACCACGTACGGGCCGCGCGGTCCGTGGACATCGGCTGTGTGCGGATGACCGAACGGCACCTGGTGCACGACGGCAAGGTGAGCGACCCGCCCACCGAGGAGCAGATCGCCGCGATAAGGGCCGACGTCGAGGCCGCCCTCGACCTCGCCGAGCAGACGGTCCCGCTGCGTGAGGCGCACACCCTGGTCGGCCTCGCCGGCTCGGTGACCACGGTGTCCGCGATCGCCCAGGACCTGCCCGAGTACGACTCCGGGCGCATCCATCACTCGCGCATCTCGCACGAGCGCGTCCGTGAGATCACCGAGCGGCTGCTGCGCTCCACGCACGCCGAGCGTGCGCGGATCCCCTCCATGCACCCGGGCCGCGTCGACGTCATCGGTGCGGGCGCCCTCGTCCTGCTCGCGATCATGGAGCGGATCGGGGCCGAGGAGGTCGTCGTCAGCGAGCACGACATCCTCGACGGCATCGCGTGGTCGGTGGCGTAGCTCTCTTTTGTTACTGACCAGTAGCCGTCGGCTGAGCAGGTCGGATAACGTCTGAGCGGGGCCGAGGGGTCCTCAAGGGCCCCTCGGTGACGGCCGGTCGGAAAAGTTCGTGAAGTTCTTCACAAGGAATTCCGCCTCGTGGAACCGTGAAACGGGCCCGGTTGGCCCTTCCGGGGGCCGCCAAGCCGTTTGAACATGTTCAGACGGCAGGCGCGAGAAGGGCTCGGAAGGGTTCGCTCCGGGGGTGTTGCGAGGTGCTCACGAGCGCCCCGGTCGCCCAGAGAGGCAGCTCACGCGGCCTTGACAACGGGTCAGACCACCCCGTGGTTCCCCTCCGGGGTCATGGCCTGTGTCACGCGAGCCGCGGAGTTTAGCACAGGGCCTGTCAGACCTTGTGAAGGGGCGCACGAGCACCCCTCCCGGGGCGGGTGGATACTCGATGGCATGAGCACCACGGAGCGTCCCAGGATCCTCGTAGTAGGCGGTGGGTACGTAGGCCTGTACGCAGCTCGGCGCATTCTCAAGAAGATGCGCTACGGCGAGGCGACCGTCACGGTCGTCGACCCCCGGTCGTACATGACCTACCAGCCCTTCCTCCCCGAAGCCGCCGCCGGCAGCATCTCCCCTCGCCACGTCGTCGTCCCGTTGCGACGCGTGCTGCCGAAGGCGGAGGTCCTCACCGGCCGGGTCACCACCATCGACCAGGACCGCAAGGTCGCCACGATCGCCCCCCTCGTGGGCGAGGCGTACGAGCTGCCCTTCGACTACCTGGTCATCGCGATGGGCGCGGTTTCCCGCACCTTCCCGATCCCCGGCCTCGCCGAGCAGGGCATCGGCATGAAGGGCATCGAGGAGTCCATCGGCCTGCGCAACCACGTCCTCGAACAGCTGGACAAGGCCGACTCCACGACCGACGAGGAGATCCGCCGCAAGGCGCTCACCTTCGTCTTCATCGGCGGTGGCTTCGCGGGCGCGGAGACCATCGGCGAGGTCGAGGACATGGCCCGGGACGCGGCCAAGTACTACAACAACGTGTCGCGCGAGGACATGCGCTTCGTCCTCGTCGACGCCGCCGACAAGATCCTCCCCGAGGTCGGCCCCAAGCTCGGCCAGTACGGCAAGGAGCACCTGGAGAGCCGCGGCGTGGAGATCTACCTCTCCACCTCGATGGACTCCTGCGTCGACGGCCACGTCGTGCTGAAGAACGGCCTCGAGGTCGACTCCAACACCATCGTCTGGACGGCCGGCGTCAAGCCCAACCCGGCTCTGTCCCGCTTCGGCCTCCCGCTGGGTCCGCGCGGTCACGTCGACTGCGCGCCCACCCTCCAGGTCCAGGGCACGGACTACATCTGGGCCGCGGGCGACAACGCCCAGGTGCCGGACGTCGCCGCCCGCAAGGCCGGCGTCGAGAACGCCTGGTGCCCGCCGAACGCCCAGCACGCGCTGCGCCAGGCCAAGGTCCTCGGCGACAACGTGGTCTCCGGCATGCGGGGCTTCCCGCAGAAGGAGTACAGCCACGCCAACAAGGGTGCGGTCGCCGGTCTCGGCCTGCACAAGGGCGTCGCGATGATCGTCATGGGCAAGATGAAGATCAAGCTCAAGGGCCGCCTCGCCTGGTACATGCACCGTGGCTACCACGGTCTGGCGATGCCGACCTGGAACCGCAAGATCCGCATCTTCGCCGACTGGACCCTCGGCATGTTCCTCAAGCGCGAGGTCGTCTCGCTCGGCGCCATGGAGAACCCCCGCGACGAGTTCTACGAGGCCGCCAAGCCGGCGCCGGTCGCCGCCGCGAGCAAGACCGAGAAGGCCAAGGCCTCCTGACCTCCGGTCGCCGATCCACCCGAAGGACCCCCTGCCATCCGTGGTGCAGGGGGTCCTTCGGCGTTGCGGGGGCTCCCCGGCAATGGGGGGATTTCCGCGGCGTCGTGACGGCCGGTTCGGCACCGCCTTGATCCGCCGGCGGGGCGTGCCGCCGCCGCGGCCGAAAAAAAGAGGCGCCGCAACCCCTTTGCGGGACTGCGTCGGGCGGTCGTCGGTGTTTACGTGGTGAACGGACATCCGGGATCGTCGTCTTGGAGGTGTGCGCCATGGCCGACGCCGCGTCGCGGCTGACAAGTGTTGCCGAGCAGGTGCTGGGAGTGCCGCTGCCGGTGCGGATCCGCGCCTGGGACGGTTCCCAGGCCGGACCGCCGGGAGCCCCCGTCTTCGTCGTCCGCAACCGCCGTGCCCTGCGCCGACTGCTCTTCAAACCGGGCGAGCTGGGCCTGGCCCGCGCCTGGGTCTCCGGGGACCTGGACATCGAGGGCGACCTGTACACCGCGCTCGAAGCCATGGCCGGACTGATCTGGGAACGCGGGGAGGACGCCCGTACCCTCGTCCAGGCCCTGCGCGATCCGGACGTTCGGGCCGCGGCCCGCGAGCTGCTGAGGCTCGCCGGACCGCCGATCCCGCCCGCCCCGCCGCGCGAGGAGGCCCGCAGACGCGGCCATCTGCACACCCGGCACAGCGACAAGCGGGCCATCAGCCACCACTACGACGTCGGCAACGACTTCTACGAACTCGTCCTCGGCCCGTCGATGGTGTATTCGTGCGCGTATTGGGAGGCCGGAGACGACGCCACCCTGGAGTCGGCCCAGCGCGACAAGCTCGAACTGGTCTGCCGCAAGCTCGGCCTGGCGCCCGGCCGGCGGCTGCTGGACGTCGGCTGCGGCTGGGGCTCGATGGCCCTGCACGCGGCCCGTGAGCACGGGGTGAACGTCGTCGGCATCACCCTCTCCCAGGAGCAGGCCGTCTACGCCCGCAAGCGCGTCGCCGACGAGGGCCTGGCCGACCGGGTCGAGATCAGGGTCCAGGACTACCGGGACGTCGTGGACGGCCCCTACGACGCCCTCTCCTCCATCGGCATGGCCGAGCACGTCGGCGCCGAACGCTACCTGGAGTACGCGAGCACCCTGTACGCCCTGCTCAAGCCCGGCGGGCGGCTGCTCAACCACCAGATCGCCCGCCGCCCGCAGCGCGACGAATCGACCTACGAGACCGACCGGTTCATCGACGCCTACGTCTTCCCGGACGGCGAACTCGCCCCGGTCGGCACCACCGTCACCCAGCTGGAACGCGCCGGCTTCGAGGTCCGGGACGTGGAGTCCATCCGCGAGCACTACGCCCACACCCTGCGCCACTGGGTCACCAGGCTGGAGGCCGACTGGGACCGCGCGATCCGTCTCGCCGGCGCCGGCCGCGCCCGCGTCTGGCGCCTGTACATGGCCGCCTCCGCGCTCGCCTTCGAACGCAACCGCATCGGCGTCAACCAGGTGCTGGCCGTGCGCACCCCCGAGTCGGGCGGCTCCGGCCTGCCGCTGCGCACCCGCACCTGGCACGGCTGACACGCGAAGGGCCCCGCTCTGCACCGGCAGAGCGGGGCCCTTCGTCGCCGCGGTGCTACTCGGCCTTGATCGCCGCCAGCATGTTCAGCCGGGCCGCGCGCCGGGCCGGCCACAGCGCCGCCAGCACGCCGACCACCGCCGCCAGCAGCAGGAAGACCGTCATCCGGCCCCAGGGCAGCACCAGTTCGTAGGTCGGCATCTTGGTACCGAGCAGCTCACCGGCCGCCCAGCCGAAGAAGACGCCCAGGCCGATGCCGAGGACCCCGCCGAACAGCGAGATCACCAGGGACTCCAGGCGGACCATCCGCTTGACCGCCTTGCGGTCCAGGCCGATCGCGCGGAGCATCCCGATCTCCTGGGAGCGCTCGAAGACCGACATGGCCAGCGTGTTGATGACGCCGAGGACCGCGACGATCACCGCCATGCCGAGCAGGCCGTAGACCATGTTCAGCATCAGCGTGAACATCTTCGCGATGTCGTTGGAGATGTCCTGCTTGTCCTGCACCTTGATCGCCGGGTTGGGGCCGAGGACGTTCTCCAGCTTGTCCTTGGTCGCGTCGGAGGCGCCGCCCGCCGTCTTGACCATGACCTGCATGTCGGCCGGGTCCTTCAGGTGCGGGGTGATGGCCTTGTTGTCGACGATGATCCCGTTGAGCAGGTCGTTGCCCTCGTAGATCCCGGCGACCGTCAGCTTCTGCGCCTTCCCGTCCTCGTAGTGCGCGGTGAACCGGGAACCGGCCCGCCAGCCGTACTCCTTGGCCCGCTCCTTGTCCACGACGACCTGCGAGCCGCCGACCTTGAACGAGCCGTCCTGCACCTTCAGGTCCGTCAGCTCGCCGATCACCGAGCCGTTGACGCCGGTCAGGAACTCGGTCTTGCCGTCGATGCGCGATTCCGCGTTGCGCAGCGGGCTGCTGGCGGTGACCCCGCCGGCGGCGGCGAGCTTCTTCGCCACGTCGGGGGAGAGCGGGCCGCGGTTGGCCATCGAGACGACGTAGTCCGCGCGGACCGCCGAGCTGGCCATCTTGTCGATCGCCGTCTGCAGGCTGCCCGCCATCACCGTCATCCCGGTGATCAGGGTCAGGCCGATCATCAGCGCGGAGGCCGTGGCCGCCGTACGGCGCGGATTGCGCACCGAGTTCTGGCGGGCCAGCCGGCCCGAGACACCGAACACCCGCAGCACCGGGGCGGCGGCCGCGATCAGCGGACGGGACAGCAGCGGGGTCAGGATGAACACGCCGATGATGAGCAGGACCGCACCGAGCCCCATCGGGCCCTGGCCGTCGGAGCCGTCCATCGACGTGGCCGCGAGGACCACCGCGACGCCGGCCGCCGAGAACAGGGCGCCGAGCGTGTTGCGCAGCACCAGCGACTTGGTGGTCGCCTGGGCGTGCACGCTGCTCATCGCCGCCACCGGCGGGATCTTCGCGGCCCGGCGGCCCGGCAGCCAGGCGGCCAGCACGGTGATGACGATGCCGACGGCGAGCGCGGCCAGCACGGTGCCCGGCGTGATCACCAGCGGTCCGTCCGGCATGCTCGCGCCGAAGGAGCCCAGCAGGCCGCGCAGTCCCGCGCCGATGCCGATGCCGGCGACCAGACCGGTCACACCGGCGACGGTGCCGACCACGAACGCCTCGATCAGCACCGACCGGGTGACCTGGCGGCGGGAGGCGCCGACGGCCCGCAGCAGGGCCAGTTCCTTGGTGCGCTGGGCGACCAGCATGGTGAAGGTGTTGGCGATGATGAACGTGCCGACGAACAGGGCGATGCCGGCGAACACCAGCAGGCCCTGCTTCAGACCGCTCATCGAGGAGGAGATCTGCTGCGCCTGGTCGTCGGCGAGCTTCTTGCCGGTGGTGGTCTCCACCAGGTGCGAGGGCAGCGCCTTGTCCAGCCCGGCCTTGAGCGCGCTCTGGCTGGTCCCCGGCGCCGCCTTGACGTCGATCTCGTCGTAGGCGCCCTTCTTGCCGAACAGCGCCTGCGCGGTGGGCGTGTCGAACAGGGCGAGGCTGCCGCCGGCGGCCACGTTGCCGTCGTCGGTGGTGAAGATGCCGCTGATGCGCGGGGTGAGGACCGGGCCGTCGACGGAGACGCGCACGGTGTCGCCGACCTTGTAGCCGGCGCGCTCGGCGGTCTTGGAGTCGATCAGCACCTCGTTCCTGCCGTGCGGCGCACTGCCGCTCGTCAGCGGGTAGCGGACGTCCTTGGTGCCCGAGTAGTTGCCGCCCTCGGACTGCCAGCCGCCGCCGACCAGTTTGCCGTCCTTGTCGGCGATCGCGGTGAAGCCGGTGACCACACCGGTCGCCGAGGCGGCGCCCGGGGTCTTCGCGGCCTTGTCGAGCAGCGCCTGGGTCAGCTCGGGGGTCTTGCCGACCTTGTTGCCCTCGGAGTCCTGGTACTTGGCCCGGACGGCGACGTCGACGTGGTCGAAGCCCTTGGCGGAGCTCTTCTGGTAGGCGTCGGAGATGGTGTTGGTGAAGACCAGGGTCCCGGACACGAACGCCACGCCGAGCATGACGGCGAGCACGGTCATCAGGAGCCGGGCCTTGTGCGCGAGTACGTTGCGCAGGGCTGTGCGGAACATCAGCTGGTACGGCCCTTCGCGTCGAACTGCTTCATGAGGTCGAGGACGGCCTCGGACGTCGGGGCGTAGATCTCGTCCACGATCCGGCCGTCGGCGAGGAAGACCACGCGGTCCGCGTAGGCCGCCGCCACCGGGTCGTGGGTCACCATGACCACCGTCTGCCCCAGCTCGCGCACGGAGTTGCGCAGAAAGCCCAGCACCTCGGCGCCCGAGCGCGAGTCGAGGTTTCCGGTCGGCTCGTCACCGAAGATGATCTCGGGCCTGGAGGCGAGCGCACGGGCGACGGCGACCCGCTGCTGCTGGCCGCCGGACAGCTGGGAGGGCCGGTGGCTGAGCCGCCCGGACAGCCCGACCATCTGGATCACCTGGTCCAGCCACGCCTTGTCCGGCTTGCGGCCCGCGATGTCCATCGGCAGGGTGATGTTCTCCAGCGCGGTCAGCGTCGGCAGCAGGTTGAAGGCCTGGAAGATGAAGCCGATCTTGTCCCGGCGCAACTTGGTGAGCTGCTTGTCCTTCAGCGAGCCCAGCTCGGTCTCGCCGATCCGCACGGATCCCGAGGAGAAGCTGTCCAGGCCGGCCACGCAGTGCATCAGCGTGGACTTGCCGGAACCGGACGGGCCCATGATCGCGGTGAACTCGGCCTGCCGGAAGTCGACGGAGACCCGGTCCAGGGCGACCACCCGGGTCTCGCCCTGCCCGTAGATCTTCGACAGCTCCGTGGCGCGTGCGGCCACGGCCGTGGTCCGGCCGGCGGTGGGTGTGGTGGTCACGGGAGGGTGCTCCTGTCGGGACGACGTCAGTTCGTGGGGACTGATCCATCGTCCCGGCCCGAGGAGCCCCTGGAGTCAGTCGCTGTTCCCGTTCCGAGGGGCGACTTCGGTCGGACGCGAGGGGGCCGTGTCATACCTGGGGAGGACGGGCGACCCCGAGACCGGCTTTGTCGAGAACAGGTGGAGCGCCCTCGTTCGGTAGGTGAAATTCCGTCATTCCGCGTGCGCGCGCACCCGTGCCACGCCAGGCTATTGGCAAGTGCTGATGGCGTGTTTCTCGGGCTGATGCGCCCTCAGAAGTCAATAAAATAAGACAACATCGGTCCACCCTTCCGCTGTTCGGGGGATGCCTCCCGATAGGCTCGGAACTCGAAGCGGAGCCCCATGGCCTGCCCGGATGGTGGAATGCAGACACGGCGAGCTTAAACCTCGCTGCCCCTTCGCGGGCGTGCCGGTTCAAGTCCGGCTCCGGGCACTTTCCGCGCCTGCGAGAGGCTGTGCGGGGCATCGGTGCGTTGTCCGGATCGATGGTGTCGCCGCCGCCTCCCGAGGCCGGCCGCGCGTGCGCAGCCGGCCGGTCCGGCGCCTTCTCACCCTTCGTAGACCGTCAGCACGGCACCCTCCACCTCGACGCGGCGGCCCGCCCGCAGGCCCCCCGCGCGCAGGGTGCGCAGGCAGGTGTGGAACAGGGTCAGCTCGTCCGCGTCCAGGATCGCGGCGGCCAGGTCCAGCAGTCCGGAGACCGCCTCCTCGGTGAGCTCCTCGGGCAGCTCGCCGGAGAGCAGGACGACCGATTCACCGGCGGGCCCCCGGACCACCGCGGTGGTCGGCCCGCCATGCACGAACAACACGTTCCCCCCAAGAGCCCGGGGTCGTGCGGCTCTCGCTCCTCGGGCAGGACGAGAGACTAGCGGGGGATCTTGGCGCATTCGGCCGCAGTTGAAATCTTTTTCCGACTTGGCGGATGAGTGGGCATTCGCGGTCACCGGACGGACCGGGACCGTCGTCCGCGCGGGCCGGAGGGCGTCGCCCCGGTGGGCCGGAACGGTCGTCCGCGCGGGCCGGGGTCGTCGCCCCGGTGGGCCGGAACCGTCTTCCGGGCGTGCCGAGGTCGTCGTCCGCCCGGACCGGCACCGTCGCCCGCGCGGGCGGGTCACTTCTCCGGTGTGTGCTGTGCGGAGCGGCCCAGCAGGGACTCCACCAGGGCGGCGACGTGCCGCCGGTCGTCGGCCGAGAGCTGCTGCACGCTGGCGATGAGCAGGTCCACCTCGGGGTCGCTGGGCCGGGAGGCCGCGCCCTCGGCGTCCGTGGCGGCCGGGGTGCCGTACACGTGGATGCCGCACGCCTCGGCCGCGGCGCGCCGCAGGGTGTCGAGCGGTAGTTCGAGTCCCTTGGCCAGGCCCTCCAGCGTGGCCGCCTGGGGCATACGGACCACCCGGTCCGTGGTGGCCAGGTGGTGGACGGTGGAGCGGGGCACGCCGCCGCGGCGCGCCACATCGCCGTAGGACCAGCCCTTGCGGTCGAGGCGCTCGCGGATCAACTGCTGCAGTGCGTTGGACACCGTTGGTCACTTCCTGCTCGCGGCTCGGCCGAACCCTCCCTGCCGGGGCCGATTCTACGGTCGGGTGGCCGCGCCGCCGAAGGGGTGATTCCCCGAACGGGTTGCGCGGGGGTGCCGCGAGGGCCTAGTGTCCAATCTCGTTGGACAGTCCGTCCGACCAAGTTGGACAGAGTCCGGGGGGAACCTGACTCGATCCGACCGGAACTGCCTGTTTCCCGAGGGGGAATTGATCATGATGAACGCCCATGAGCTGGATGCCGAGTCCGCGGAGCTGCTGCCGGGCCGTGAGGCCCTCGGCCGGCTGAAGTTCAGCTTCGGCAAGACGGTCAACGTCACCAAGCACGTCGCGAACATCTCCGCGCACAACGAGTCCGCCGCCCTCAACGACCACTCCTCGTGGTCGGTGGCCGACTCCGGCGCCTCGCAGACCATCAGCGTCAGCCAGTAGCACGCGCGCACCACCCCGACCCACCGCAGAAACCAAGGAAAGGACATTCACCATGAGCATGGACATGCGAGAGCTGGACGGCGAGTCCGCGGAGCTGCTGCCGGGCCGTGAGGCCCTCGGCCGGCTGAAGTTCAGCTTCGGCAAGACGGTCAACGTCACCAAGCACGTCGCGAACAT